>CATOSM010000002.1 GCA_951812645.1 uncultured Candidatus Nitrosopumilus sp.
AAAATCAGAAACTGGTTCCATCACGTCTGCAAATTTCGTACCGTCGTGAATGTCTGCAGGGCTCATTACGATTGATACCGGCAGGCCGGTACCGTCCACTGCAACATGCAATTCCGTGCCCGTGACTCTCTTGAACCCGTCAAATCCGATCACATTGCCCCCTTTTTGGAGGGAACTGGTGATGAGTCAACCGATGTTTTTTGCAGGTCAATCCTGCCCGACTTATGTGCGGATTTGATTGCACGTCCCAAAGTCTTTTTCCATATGCCAAACTCCTGCCATCCTCTTGGCCTTGGGTTGGCAGCTGAACCATCACCGAATGTCTTTGGCATCTCACTCCACCTGCATCCGGAAACCGGCACGCAGATGATTCCGTTTAAGACCGTTCGGTCGTTGCCTCTTGGACGTCCTGTGGCGGCAGCTTTTGGCAGCAACGGTTCCATCACATCCCATTGTCTGTCATCTCGGTGAATTTCACGTACAGCTTGGAAACCAACAGCTCGTGGATCCAAACGATCATCAAATATCGTCTGAAGGGTTGGTTTTAAGACAAGTTGGGTATCAACATGATGGGATTTGAAATTCTATCCCCTGGGGGTAAAACCTACACTTCAGGCAGATCAGGCCGGAATGCACCGCAGCTGGGCCAAAAACAAACGGCCTCTGGAGAACTAACAGTTTATTAACTTCCCTGATCACATGTATTCTATGAAAAAATTCACCGCCTTACAATATGCGATATTTGTGATTGCGGCACCAGCCGTGCTGGTTGCAGTGCCTTCCGCACATGCAGCTGTAATTGACGTGGATGGATCGTGCCCAGATACTGATGATGATACGCCGTGGTGTGATTTGGATACTGAATTCCCTACAGTAAAGTCTGCAATTGCAAACGCAACCGCCGGTGATACCATATCCGTCTCGGCTGGAACCTATGATGAAGGCTACACGCTTGTCAAGAAATCATTGACAATAGAGCCTGCTGCAAATGCCAGGGTGGTATTAAACGGAACAACCATTATTGACGTACAGGCCAATGCCACTACTATACAGGGCATCATATTTCAGAACACCACATCAGAGAAATACTCGTTACGTATTGGGAACTCTACATCGGGTGTAACAATACACAACAACACGTTTGCAGACACTAGGGGAAATGCATTGAGAGTCGCCAGTGATTCTAACACCCTGGTGCGTGACCTGTCCGTAACGGACAATGTGTTTAAGAACATTGGAACATTTTATGATCCCGGACTGAATGCGGCCCAAAAGGCCAAAAAAATGTCTACTGCAATAGTGAGCACAAACTATCCCTCAGACATAGCCCGCCTGCAGGATTCCAGGATTACCGGCAACACCATTGACACTACGACACACGGCGGAATAAACCTGGCCAATACCGAAAATATTCTGGTGGCCAACAACACAATCTCAAACACCAATGGAAATTCAATTCACGTTTCACATAGTAACCACCACATACGGATTCTTGGCAATCACATAAGCGGTGCAAACAATGCAGGACTAAATCCCACTGGAGGTGCCATTGTGGTAAAGGCAAACAATACATCCCATGTCACCGTTCACAACAACACCATCTCTGGCGGCAATAACGGAATTCTCTACTGTACGGAACTGTGTAACGAATTGCCTGAAAACCGACCGGGAAATCCCGATCCTGCCCTTAAAGTCCATAAGACAGTAATGACTGACCAGACAAACCTGTTTACCCATAACATCTTTGACAATGTAAGCGGCTATGATATTATGAATATGGCAAGAGGTCCGATGATTGCAACGCACAACTATTACGGAGAAGCAGAGCCTGACTTTACGGCAATACTGTTTGGAGATATACGCTACAACCCATACTATAACGATCCGGAACGCAGGGTGCTGGTGGATGACGGCAAGGGGCCGGTACAAAGGTCAACTGCGGACGTTGACGTGTCAGACGTGTGCTCCGTATCCCTTGGAAGCTACATCATTGACTTTGCAGACGCAAAATACGGCGCCACGTCTGGCATTGTACAAAACCAGATCAAAAATGCCGGCAACCGGGATCTTGATGCAATAAAGTTTACCACTACCGGATGGCTAAAGCCTGACGGCTCTGCCCTTTCCGGCGCCGTATCAAGGGTCGGCACCGATGTCGCCAGTTCGGCATCCTATGCCCCAATCCCCACTGATCCGGCCGGCGTCAACTTTGACAATCGCAACTTTACCGGACCAAACGCGCTTCCGGCCTCGGGATCCTCCGGTTCTGCACTGGTCGGCTTTGTGCTTGACCTTACCGGCGTTGCAACCGGCGCCGGCGTCACCGTCACGGAATCCGTAACGTATTCCGGAACCTGCAGCTAGGAATCAGACCGCACGGCCCCAGGATACGGCAGCCATGTTTTCCCTTTTTGCCATGATGCCGCAATGGGATACGTCACGGACTTGGGAAAAACATAGCCGACTCATCCCAATACCCTCCAATGCATCATGATGCATATGCCAGGCAGGACTAATCCCGGATGGTTCCCACATTTCTTTTCATGCCTTGCCACGGTTCTTCCCAACCCGTACCTGAGCCAGGCAAGGAACCTCTCAACGGCAAGCCCTGCCTGTACCCGTTTTGTACGTTCCCTGGCACAACGAATCTGGAATTCTTGCAGGGAACGCAGCATCTGATTCCGTGACATCTGCAAGTCTCCGATGCATGCCGCATCATGGCCCAACCCTTTTTTGATTTCAATGCCTGTTGACAATAACAGATCATGTCATCTTTGACTGATAATTTCTGTTTTGCTTTATAAACCGGGGGTACCATGTTTTGTTTACGTTGAGATTAATGGTCCAATTTTATTTGTAGCGTTCGTCTGGTTTTCTTCTACGAATTATTCCCTTCCTTTACCTTGTTTTTCGTCAATCCGTGCTACTGTTAATGGCTCAGAATCTGCATCTTCATAATCGCCACTAGTTGCTTTGGGAATAGTGACACCATTTTGATATCATCATGTAATTTAATACCTAATACTATTTAGTCATTATGTATTAGTTTATACTATATTATGTAAAATATTATATAATATTACACATATTGTAAGGCATGAAAGTAAAACAAGAAGAAAAAGAAGTTGGAGCACTTCAAAGTGTCTTTCCATGTTCCCAATCCAAGATACTTGATCATATGCTAGTCATGAAGGATTTCGATTATTCGATCTCAGATATATCCAGAATCTCCGGAGTTGGATTCAAGACAACCTTAGAAACAGTGCACAAGCTAGAAGAGCAAGGTGTTTTCACATTAACCCGCACAGTAGGACGTTCCAAAATGTACAAATTTAACTTAAAATCGCCTCAAAGCAAATCAATTGAAAAACTGGCATTTGATATTGCAGAAAACAGAAACAAAAAACTGGTCAGTACGGAGATAAAATCATGAGAAAAACGAACCTTTTATTTCATTCAATCATTATGGATGTGTCAAAATATGGATCTCTTTAAGAGAAAAAACCAAAAAAAGTTACAGAACAAGTGTCATCATCACCAAATGTAAACTCCAAAAGGATTCACGTTTCAGGGTGTATTTTTCAAGGTGATGAACAACTAGTTTCAGAGAACAGATTTTTGTCACCGAGATAAACTACAGTCAAATTTAGAAAATAAAAACAGTAGTTGATGCTTAAGTCTTGACATTTAACGCCAAAAAATTCTTGCATCTAAATTTACTAGACAGAATTTAATTTTCTAAACTATGAATTTGGGAGTTGGAATTCTATGAAAGTTATTGACCAAATCTTGAAAGGTCAATTTATTAGAATCCTTACTTGGGCGTATTGAAATCTTTACGCCCTCTTGTAAATAATATCCGTGATGCATGTGAGACTAAAATTCAATATTTTCAAAGATGATCTTAAAAGAATTAGGGCAGATAACTGGAATCAAGACAGGGTGTAAAATAATTTGGAACCCAAAAGTAGAATCCAAAAAGGGGACTAGGGTCATCGGATGTTTTTACCCTTAAATCAATTTGATCAGTGTGACATGGAAGAGCTAGTTTGCATCTCAAAGAGAAAACCGCAAGAACTAGAAGAAAATTTTCTCACATACCAAAATGAAGTAAAAACACAAAAAAGAACTAGGGATAAACGGATGAAAAAAGTCTTCTGCTTATTCTGGTTTTGTTTTTGATGCACGAGTAATTGATACCTTGACAGGGTCCTGTCTTGTTATCTCGTCTAAAAGACTCTCTACCGTGCCTCCTATCTTCTCAATCTTTTCTAGTCTGGTCATCACTCCGTTTAGTGCAGACTGGTCATCTTTTGCTATCTTTTCATATAGTCTCTCATCTAGAATGAATCCGCATTTTGAGCATCGCTGGGATTCTGGAGTGTTTTGTTCACTGCAACGATAGCATGGCTTTAACTGAACAGTTGTTTTTGCGTCATCTTTATCCTGTATCTTTATGCCGTGAAGCTCAAGTATTGCATCTTCTGCATCCTTGCCTGATAGGTGCACATACTTTTTTACCATCTCAGAGCCTGGACTCCAATTCCCGTAGACTCGGAGTGTCTGGTCTGAGAGCTTCTTTGATAACATGGTAAGCTGCGAGTGTCTAAACAAATAATTCCAGACACGTCTCTTGATCTTGGCTTTTGCTGTACAGCGTCTTAGTTCCTCTCTTAGGTATCCGTATGATACCTGCTTTGTCTTTGACTTTGGTGAAAATGAATACCACAAAGGTGCATGTGGGTCATCCTGCAATGGATGGTCGTTTAACCATTCAAGCAATGGCTTGAATGATACCACCAGTGCAACGCGCTTGTTTCCAGTCTTTCCATGTGTGCTTAGTAGAACATAATTTTCCTTGAATTCCACTCCGCCTACTTTTAGGTTTAACAGTTCTCCTGGCCTGAATGCACCCTCAAACATTGTCCAAAACATTGCACGGTCACGTCTGTTTGTGGTTTTTCCAATAATCTGCTGTATCTCTTGTGCATCCAAAAGATCCTCTGATCTAATCTTTTCTTCCTTGCTGTTGTACTTGGTTGGCCTTATCCAAGAGACTTCATCGCAGTATCCATCGTCTCTGTTTCCAATCTCATCTTTTTTTGCATAATGGACCAGTCTAAGCAAAGTCAATGCAAATGCCTGTTTGCTTTCACCGCCATATCCTCTTGACAAGATATCTGACAAGACAGTCTCACAGTCTTTTTTTGTGGCATCAGTTATGCTGACATTACTCTTCTCAAAGATTTCAAGTAGTGGTCTTATTCTTTCACCATACACCGTTATCCTACCGTCTGACAACCCAAATAATTTGAGTTTCTCTAGAAACTGGATTCCAATATTGCCATCCTTGTAGTGTAGCAGACGATTCTTGCTGTACTCTATTCTGCGTCCATACTTGTGGATGTCAATTGTTCCTGTGTTGTATGGTTTTTCCTGTGTTTTCTCTTTGCTCATCTTCTCAAAAAAACATTGAGCATTTTGACTTAAGGTCAATTTTTTTCCCAATTTTGGGGGAGGGCGTTCAATATTACTTGTGTGTGCCGGGGGCGAGTTTCGAACTCGCGACCTCCAGATTATGAGTATTGCCTTAGTTGGAGAACCGTTAGAGTCTGCCAAGCGAACTGGCACTCTAACCAGGCTGAGCTACCCCGGCATGATATACGACTAAAAATCTGGGAAATTAAATGATTCTAATTTTACTTTATATCTTTCCAAAGGACTCTTTCATTTTTGACCCAAAGGAATTTCTTTTGTAGTGCTGAAGTATACAGTTTTTCCCATTCTGCACCAACCTCATCTGTCCATGCTTTGAAAACTCGTGGATCGATGTAATTTCTTAGAGATGTGCCAATGTTGTAATCCTTGGTTTTTTCAGACAGGTCTATCTGTAATTCTAATTTTTCTATTCTTTCTTTGTGTTTTGCTTTTTGCTTTTTGATCTGTTCGTTTAATGCTTTGATTCTTTTTGCTTTAGCCTTCTTTTGAATGTCGGTCTTTGGTTCCTTGTCTTCCACTTTTTTCAGCATATCCTGGGTTTTTTCCCATGCTTTTTCTTTTTCCACTTTTTTTAGCGTATCTCTTTTCTTTTGTAATGACTGCTCAAATGTTTTAGGAATCGTTCTTTTATGATTGCACATCATTGCAGCTTCCAGATTTGCCAATTTTGCATGGTATAATTTCTCAGTAGCGGATTTTTCCTTCATGCTATCATGTTTAAGAAGATAGTCTTTGACTACTGTTGTAGCCTGATATGTCCTGAACACTTTGGCAGTTACCCCCTTTGCAATCCCTGAAAAATACTTGTTTACGTCTCTGGATGTAATATTGTGGAAAACCTCCTCACTTGGTTTCTTTTTTTCAATTAGGTTTTTGAGGTTTTCTTGAAATTGCTTATCGTCTCCAACTGCCTTTAGTGTCTCCTGCCATCTTACGCTGTCCTTTCCCAAAAAGTCAAACTCTATTGTATCTGAAGTTATTTTGACGTGTTCCTTTCTTAGAGTTGTAGCGCCTACAGTATCGGCCTCATCCGGATCTTTTTCGTCTCCTACCCTCATTGCAGTCCTGTAAATCAAATAGCATGCAGTAGCGACATTCCTCTTTTTTGGATCTTTCATGTCCTTGACCATCGCTCTCTTTATTTTTTCAATTTGATTTTCAAGATTGACAGCTTTTTCATATTTTTCCCTATCTCTACCCTGCTTCAAATCAGAGCTATCTGCAAGCCATACGTACTTTCTTTTTTGCGTTAGAAAATCAATCCAACTAGCTAGCCACATCGAATCTTGTCTGTGTACAATTTCCCCCCAATCCCCATCCATGGTCTTTTTTGCTTGTTCGTCCATGTTCAAAGTAACATCTTTTGAAGTTATACGTGGTTTCCATTTTCCCCTGAGTGGATGTTCCCCCCTTCCAATGAAAATGCCTGGGGGTTCTGCCATATAGTTTCCAACTTCTACTTTTTTACCGTCCATCGTGACGATTCCATATTTTTCCTTGAGCCCCTCTCGAAGTTCCTTTCTTTTCTTTGCCAGTTCTTTCTTTTCTTCTTTTGTCATCATCTCCTTGCGATCCTTTTCCTTGTCAACTATTTTGTAAGCGTCTGAAAAATCAATATCTTCATACGCTATCTTTTTAAATTTTGAATCTAGCGTTTTAGCAAAATCTGCTGTAAAATTTTTCTGAAAGACTTTGTCCTGGGCATATGGGGTGTCCTTTTTCTTAGCCCACTGATACACCATCTCCTCTTGATTTACATCAAGATTTACAGTATCCCCTTTGATCTTTATTTTGATTCCTTGTGCCTCATATGCAGGTGGAAATAAGATTCCGTTATGTTGCAGTGTTTTCCATTTCATCTCATATCATCTCAAAATTGTGGACTTTGATGAAATACAGTTTTATCTGTATATCAATTTAGCGTAGCATGATTTCAGCCTGGAAACAGCTCTTTGCTCATGTATTTCTCAAATTCTAGGTCTGTTTTCGTATTTTTTGCCTCCATGAACATGGCGGCATCCGTACCCACAACATATCGTGGAAGCATCTCCTCATCGTGAATTGCCTTGATGACTGCATCTGCAACTTGAGAAGGTGCAGTCCCCATCCGTGCCATCATCTTCAGACCTGCTAGGATGTGGTCAGTCAATGTTTTGTATTTTGGATCTGCCTTTGATTCTGGGACTTTCATCGAATTAAAAAAGTTGGTTTTGATAACACCCGGTTCAATCATTGCAATTTTAATCCCAAATTGCCCCAACTCATATCTGAGACACTCTCCCAAGCCCTCTAATGCAAATTTTGAGCTGATATAAGCTGGGGAACCCGGTAATCCCATCCGTCCTACAACCGAACTGATATTGATGATGCTTCCTGAACTTTGCTTTCGCATTATTGGCGCAACCTCTTGAATAATTCTCACGATGCTGAAAAAATTTGTTTCAAACTGTTTTCTAAAATCACCAATTCCTAAATCCTCGGTACATCCAAATTGCCCGTATCCTGCGTTATTTACTAGAACATCCAGCCTTCCTCTCTCTTCAGAAATTTTTTTGACGGCAGAAACAATTGATTGCTCCTTATCTACATCCAACTCGATTACTTTGATTGAAAGATTTTCTTTTTTTGCAGCATCCTCTAACTCCCCTGCTTTCTCAACATCCCTCATACTTGCAAATGTATGGTATCCGTCTCTTGCAAGTGATAGTGATGTCTCTAGTCCAATCCCTGATGAGGTGCCCGTAACAAGAGCCACTTTTTCCATGTTGGTTCTGAATTCTTGTCCTATTTATCCCATTTTGATTAATCATACGAGGGGCCTGTCCCCATCTGTAGGATCTACCAATTCTGTTTTTTCGCCTTCATTAATTCTCTTGAGAATTTCCAATGCTGAACATTTGTGCAAATACTCGTTATTGTTACCACACCTGTATGAAAATGTGCATCTTGGACAACCCGACTCATTTTTGCATGGGCATTCTTTTACGATAAACATACTGCGTTCCAATGCCGTCTCAAATCGGTCATAGAGTGCTTTGCTTGCACCACTGCCCCCTATTGCCCCATCATAAACAAAAATCAAGCCTGACGTGCCTAGCGAAATGCCCCCCAAATCCTGAGACACTCCGCCTGTTATCATATTGCTTCCCTCGATAACAACATGTTCTGTCGCATGATATCCGCTGGCTTCGGCATATTCAGGATCCTCTGATTCCTCAATCACTTTGAGAGGCCTTGGAGCATGAAATACAATTCCTTTAGTTGCAAAATCATATCCTAATGGCGTATCCAGATCTGCTTTTTCCCCTTGAGTTATTTCCTGACCTAGTTCAATGTTGACGTAACCATACACTTTTTTTTCAATATGTAATTTACAAAATGCCAGTTCTATTCCATTTGCATTTCTTTTCTCAAAAACTGTTTCAATCGTTGGCCATTCTTCTGTCAATGCCTTTGTATAATACGGATAGTCTCTTGGAATTCTTTCTAATTTTGCATAGTTTTTTTCTGGATAATCGAATTCTTTGACTTTGTAGCGTATTCCAGCTAGAAAATAGATTGCATCTTTGTGCAGTTCTTCTAGTGCAATTGGTAAAACTCTGTCTCCCACTTTTTTTCCATCTAAGAAAATATCAACCGATTTTCCAATGCCTCTGATGCTGTATTCATCTAACATGGAGCTTATTTTGTCTAGATTTGGAATTATTCTATTATTGAATTCTTTGAGATTTTCTTTGACGATGTGGCGCTCAATTATTTCTTGATGCTCTTTTAATTCATGTCTTGATATCGGCCTATCGCATGCCATGGCCAACACTTGAAATTCTTCTACAAAGGGGTTTTTTGGATCGATGTATGTTTTTTCGATATCTTCAAAATAATCCTCTGGATGATTTTTGTAATACTGTGATATCGGATCGTTTCCTAATGCCAAAAATGCATACCCCCTCTGTCCTTTCCTGGCTGCCCTTCCTATTCTCTGAATTAGCCGATTAACTGGAATGGTTGATGATATTACACAGTCTACATTGCCCACATCTATCCCTAATTCAAGCGCGGGAGTGCATGAAATTGCTTGTAAGCTGTCTTCCTTGAATTGCCTTTCGACTGACATTCTATAATTTGCCATTAATCCGGCCCTGTGAACTTTGATGTTGACCTTTTGCTTTTTAGCCTGCATTGCTAGTAATTCTGAATTCAGATGTGAACTGTTGAAAACCATCGTCTTGTGGTTTTTCTGGGTTAGTTTTTTTGTCAACTCTACCATTAAGGATCTCTGCGTTCGCAGTGATGGAAACAGCATTGCAAAATCCGTCCGTCCTTTTTTTCCTGAACCCTGTATCTTTTGCATTTTTTCCCCGAATAATTTTTGACAAAATTCTTTTGCATCATCTAGAGTGGCCGACGCTGCAACAAATTGTAATTTGCCGGTGCAAATCCTTTTGAGTCTTTTTATGATATAGTGTACGTTTGATCCAAAAATTCCCGAGTACACATGTGCCTCGTCTATGACAAGAATTCTGGTTGACGTTAACAATGATGAGAATTTTGTCTGATGCCACATGTGATAATGCAATACATCAAAATTTGTAATTAGGATGCTTGGGGGATTATCTGTTATCCCTCTTCTTTCTTCCAGTTCTGTATCTCCGTCAAATACTCTGACGTTCACGTTTATTTTTTCTGCAAATTTTTGAATCTTTGGATACTGGTCTCGTGCCAATGCTTTTGTGGGATATACAAAGATTGCAAAGACATTCCCATCATTGGCGTCTTTTTTTATTCTTTGAATCACTGGAATCAAAAATGCTTCTGTTTTTCCTGATGCAGTTGGTGCTTCAATTATCACATTTTCTCCAAACGTAATCTCCTCTATTGCTTCTTGTTGAAATTTATAAAACTGCTCAATTTTTAATTCTCTGAGATGCTCTGTTATTGATTCATCCAATCCCAATTCTTCCACTTTACAGCCCATTTCAGGCTCGGGATTACTCAAAACCTTGTATTGTGAGACATAGTCTTTTTTTGAAAATAATATCTCTTCAGTGATTTTATCTGGATTGCTGTTTCCAATCATTTCCCTAATTTCATTTTCTCCTCTGACTATTCCCTCATCTCTTAGTCCTTCTGATAACCCTCCTTCTGTAACCAGTCCTTTGTCAAATCTTGATAGGAATTCTAGGAATACTTCGTCGGTATTTTTAGTAAATTCTAACAGATCCTCAATGCCGCATTTCTGACAGGAAACATGCATTTTTTTGTTGAATGTTTTTTGGATTTCAATTTTTGACTTGCATTTGGGACATGAAAACTTCATTTCTGTGTTTTAATGATATACATTCTAAATTTAATGATTAAAAACGCCTTCTATTTTGTAGATCTCTTTTTTCGATATTTTAAAACAAAAGATTTAAAGCTCTGTTTAATCGTGATACTCTGATGGCAAAGAAAAAATACGTTGTAAATGATATTATTCAAGCTGATAGTAATGAATTAACTAAACACATTGAACCGGAAAGTGTTGCATTAACTATCACTTCTCCTCCTTACAGAAATGCCATAAATTACTCTCAACATGTAAAAAATGTTAAATCTAAAAAAAATACTAAATTCCGTGGCGATGTGGGCATTTCAACATCTGATTATCTTGATGAGATGGAGAAAATATTTTCTGAAGTTCTCAAAGTAACTATCCCTGGTGGATTTTGTTGTATCGTAATTGCTGATGAGATTGATAATGGTACTTTAATTCCATTACCTAGTTTACTAATTTCTCGTTTAGTAACTGAACACAAATCCGAGGATGGATGGAGATTTCGTGATATGATAATTTGGAACAAAGTTACAGCAGGTAGAAATGGTGCCGGAAATCGTTTTGGGATTTTTATTCAAAATCCATTACCTTCCTATTATCGTTCTAATATCATGCATGAATATATCATAATTCTTGAAAAAGGATCCCAAAGGCGAATAATGGATAAGACAAAAACAAAAAAGATTCCACTAAACCGTGCTATGAAACGCCAAGTTTCACAATCTTTATGGGATTTACCTGTAGATGAGGCGGTAATTAAGGAATCTCAAAAATCGGTTTGGGATATCACTCCTGTACCTCCTAGAGTTGTTGAACATCCTGCAGTTTTTCCGGAACAAATTCCCTGGAGATTAATTAATCTCTATTCAAAAGAAGGTGATGTGGTTTTAGATCCTATGAATGGAAGTGGACAAACTACTAAAATTGCAAATCAGCTTGAACGAAAATTTATTGGAATTGATAAAAGATTGCATTATGTTGAATTAGCAAAGAAAAGACTGACTGAACCCTTCATGCCTTCAAATTTCATGATTCCTATTTATCTTCCAATCAATTGGTCTGATTCTGAAGAATCTGGTAAAAAAATTGATGCTCAATTGGATATTTCAAAAGTTCCTGCTGGTTTCAAATTTATTTTTTCTAAAGAATCTTCCAAAGAAGTTTTAGGAGTTCGAGGAAATTATCTATATTATAAAAATAAAGATGGTGATTGGATTTGTTATATTATGGCAAGAAGTTCAAGACCCACGAGAATAAATATTGGAAATTTGTCTGATCCCAAATCTCCTTTAAGGGTTGTTTTAAAATCACTACCTTCAAACATATTTCATAAAGCACAATTGAATGAGATACTGCCACCTGGATTGGTTGAAAATAGACAGCCTATCAAAGCTGTAATCGATGTATTAGAATATGAAAAATTCTTGAAGAAAACTGAAAAAAAATCAAAAACTGCTGAAATCTATGAGGTTATCATTCCTAAAAAACATAAAAAATTGATTGCATATGTGCCAAAATCTGTTTTGAAAAAAGCAACTAAAAAATAGTTTTTCCATTTTAATCGATCTAAATTAATTATAAATTCAGAACATATCACCTTATTTATTCATGATATTACAAAACTTTAATGAAAAAAGAGTCTGAAACTAAAGATCATAAATCATTAAAAAAAACCATTAAAAAAATATTAGATAACTCCGTTTTTGATGTAGTTGATACTGAAGTAAATATTGATATTGACAGTGATGGAAAACCTGAATTTTCTATTGATGCATGTGCGATTCATGATAAAACTTTGTTAGTTTTCCAATGTAAAGATCGAAATAAAATTGCTAATATTAAAAAAGAATTGAATTCTACTAAAGAATACATTCGGAAGACAATCTCTAAAAAATTTTCAGTACTTGATAGCGATACAGGAAATATTTCTGATGAATCTCTTAAACAAATTACTACCATAAAATGTTGTTATGCATTTACTAAAAAACTAAAAAATGATGATGCTGAAAAAGATGTTAAAACAGCAAAATTCATTTTTTGGGATGATTTAGCTGTAAAATATTATAGTCGAATTTCAGATATTTTAAAAGGCATTACTAAAAATGAACTTTTAAAAGAATTTGATATCAAATTTACCTCAAAAACCACTTATGAAGAAAATGCTATAGAAATCAAACAAGAAAATAATGTGATGTATATGTTGGGAATGAATCCTGGTTTACTTTTAAAAATTGCATATGTTTTTAGACGAACTGGCAATAAACCTGAGGCATATCAGAGAATCATCACCAAGGATCGTATTCAAAGTATTTCAAAATATTTTGGAGAATCTAAAAATCTTATGTTGCCAAATCCTGTAATTATTGTATTTGATAAAGATCCAAAAATCCAACAAAAAATTAAATATAAAAAATCCAACAAAAAATTACAATTCCCTGTATCTTTCTGTTCAGCTTGGATTATTGACGGACAACATAGGATTTTTGGTTTCAAAGATCATGACACATACAAGAATTGGGATCCTAATAATGATGAAAATTTCAAAATACCTGTTATTGTTTTCAAAAATTTATCTTTTACCAATCAAAATAAAGCATTTGTAAATATCAATTATTATCAAAAACGAATCGATGCTGTTTTATTCAATGATTTAGCCACCATCATTCAAGATTTATCTCATGAAATTACTTGGCCCAGCCTTCTAATTTCTGCATTAAATAAACGTCAACCTTGGAAAGATATGATTAAAATTTCTGAATTGGATACTGGAAAACCTATCACGATTTCAGGTTTTGCAAAAACTAAACTGCTTACAAAATTATTAGGATATAGTAAAAAAACTGGACAATACTCCGGTAATTTGTTTAATGTATCTCCATTTAACCCTAAAAAACCATTTACTCATGCAGATAATCAAACTTCATTTGATAAACAGCTTAAGATTCTAACAAGGTTTTTTGGAATTATCCGGGCAAAGGTAAAAAATTCTGATCCTGTCAAAGATAAATGGTTAAATTCTAAAGAATATGGGTTGACTAAATTCACGACTGTAAATGCATTGTTATTAGTTTTAGATTCCTTACTGGAAAAAGACCCCAAGCTTTCAATGGATTTAGATAAATGGTTATCATCTATAACATCTGTTAATTTCAAAAATGATAATCTGTTAAAATACGGTAGAGGGTACCCTGCAATGCCAAAAATTGCCAACACTATAATCCGAAAAATGAATTCAGATCATGGAGCAAAATTAAATTTAGTTAAATAGATTTTTACATTTTATTTATCTTGTATTTTTAGATTCATCGGTTCTTTTTTGTCCAATTTTTGATGCGATACTTTCTCGTAGTTCACCATCTGTTCTGCCTTCAGTTTTCACTCCTGCTGATCTTGCAATCGTTTCTAATTTCTCCCGTTCTGTTTCCACAGGGCCTGAAATTTTTGGTGCCTCTTCTGTCACCTCTTTCATCTGTTCTTGAATTTCATTTTTCGCTTTATTGTATTCGTTTACTGCCCTCCCCATTTTTTTAGCAGCCCCCGGTAGCTTGCCTGTCCCTAAAATCAAAACCAATGCTACAAAAATGATTATCATCCATTCACTGCCGCCGATGTTCAGAGAACTTTCAACCATGCTTTGGTATTGTCTAAATTGAAATTAAACGTAATGTTCCAACTTTATGCCTGAGTTCCAACTTATCGCTGGATCTGTCGTGGTTCCAGTTTCCTTCTAGAACTTATTGCAAACAGTGTCACCCCTATGCCTATTATGCAAAATACAGCATATGGCATCTCATTTCCAAATGACTGTGTAATTGGCCCTCCGATGGTCGGTCCTATTGCCCAACCCATACCAAAAACCGTCTCATATGCTCCGATTATTTTGCCTGAAATCCCTTTTCGCGTCTTACTCAAAATTATTTCCAAAGTCAGTGGGAAGAAGATACTAAACCCAAATCCCATCAAAACCAATGCCATTCCGAATGTGATGATTGAATCTGCAGCAATTGACATGGCCAACCCTGCAGATACGGCAACAGTCCCTGCAATCAAAGTCTGACTTGTCCTCTTTGCAAGCTTTCCTGCCAGTGCTAGGGACACAACTCGTGATATGCCAAAAACAAAATACAATAGCAGAATGTCCGAGTCTGACATTCCATTATCATCTAGAAATGCCGGATAAATTGTTAGGATGATTCCAAAAGACGACGTACAGAAAATCAATAATATTATTACTTCTGGAAATTGTTTCATTTCTTTTATTGATGAGAATGAAAATCGCTCACTGCGTTTTTTCACACTTTTTCGTGATGCCGCAAGTGAGAAGACTATTGCTGCTGCAAGAATAAACGCCGCAATTTGGAACAGAATTCTATACGTAATATCTGCCCCTTCAAACAATGCCGAACCAAGTAATGGTCCTGCCATAAATCCAACTACAAAAAACATTGTAAACCACGAGATGTTTTTTACTCTGTTTTTCTCTGAACTTTCATTTGATATGATGGATTCACAAGGTGGCCAGAAAAATGCATGTGCAACACCTGTCATTATCCTAAATCCCATTATTTCTGGAACTGACTGCGCAATTGATAGCAGATACACCGATGCTGAGTTAACTGCGGCCCCCGCCGCAATCAAATAACCATTGTTAATCCTGTCAAGAAGAATTCCCACAAAAAGCGGAATAAACATGTAGGGAATAAAATTAGTCAATCCGATTAACCCTAATTCAGAATATGACGCACCAATGATATTTTTTGCAAATACTGGCAGAATTGGCCCGTGTAATCCATATGATGTCCCTATGATCAAACCAGTAACGTTGACTAGTATCAGAACCCTGTTCATTTGTATGCGGCAACCATTATGGCCCCGCCCATAAGATCTTTCTCAAACTCCGCTCTTGAGAATTTTTCCAAAATCAATTTTTCTAGTTTTTTATTCTGCGGCCATCTTTTGTAGGTCCCGTACAACGTTCCAAATTTTAATCCCAGTCTTCCGCCTGCAGCAAATGCGAGAATTGGGAGAATGCATCTTAGGTAAAACGACGCACCAGCTCTGAAAAATGCCTCGTCCGGTTTTCCCAAGTCTACTATCACAAATCTTCCACCTTTTTTTAGCACCCTGTGAATTTCAGAAATTGCGATTCTCAAATTGATTGCGTCTCTCAAAGAATAGCCACATAGGACGGCATCAAACTCTCCTTCTTTGAATGGAATGTGCTCAAAAACTCCATTTGCCATGTCTGGAGTCCTTTCAAAAAATGCACCTGTGTTTTTTAACATTGGGACCAGCGGGTCATACAGCGTAACTGATATCTGATTATCTGTTAGTTCCATTGCAGTCTTTGACATGTTGCCAAAACCCGAGCCTGCATCTAGAATTTTATTTCCAGGAAACACCCTTTGTGAGATTCCCCTGTTGCGATGTTCTTTGTCTTTGCCTAACGAGATAATCGAATTAACTTTGTCATAAATTGGAATTATTTCCCGAAGTACTTCCATTACTTCTCCCCAGTAACTTCCTAAACCCATTATCTATCGTCTCAGTATGCCTGCCTGAATGCCTTTCAAACCAAAGATTCTATTCTGGTGCAAACTTTGGTGCATTTTGAGAATAATTTTTCAAATCAGACTCTGAAACTTTTTCAAACACTTTGGATTCAGCTGTAACTTTTGCCATCTTTATGTTGTTGACTCCGTCTTTTGCCTCTGCCTTTAGATTAACTGCCGCAATAGCCAATGACGCTGCATCCTCCAAACCCAAATCTTCCTTGTAATGTTTTTCTAAAAACGAATTCACGTCATCAGAGCCTGCCCCGATTGCGACTGCTGCAAATTGAACATACGTTCCGCTAGGATCCGTAACATAGATTGATTCTCCTTTCTGATCAATTCCTGCAATAATCATCGATACTCCATTTGGACGAACTCCTCCATACTGTGTAAATTGATGGGCTTGATCTGCTAGATGTTTTGCAACTGTTGCGACTTCGACAGATTCGTCATAGGTCATTCTATTTCCTTGTGAAAAGAATCGTGCGCCATCTACTTGAACACGTGCATCCGGAATGTATCCTGCCGCTGCAACTCCTATATGGTAATCGACTTGGAAAATTTTCTGTGTAATGTTGCTAGTTTGTAAAGTCCTGGGTTTTTCTTCAACTGCCATGATAACCCCTTGTTTAGTGGCAACCCCTATGGCCAACGTTCCTCTTTTTACTGTCTCAATAGCATATTCGACTTGGTAAATTCTGCCGTCTGGCGAATACATGGTAGGTGTCATATCATAACCGCGTGATGCCATCATAATATCACGAGTTCATTCTCAGTCAATTTAAGGGTAATTGCCATGTAGACTCTTTAAATAAAACCATGACTGCCTTACCGCAGAGATAGGATCCCGCGTAAAAAATCCTTTGGCACATTGAAAGGAACGGGCGGACATATTGCCATTCGAGGTTTTCTCTCATTTCCGTCTTTGCCCATCTGTCAAGACACTGCGTGTTATCGGCTGAGATCTTTACTCTCAATTACCCTTTCTGTAGTTATACTCTGTTGAACAAATCACTTCCAACTGGCCCTGATTTGATCTCATTTCCTCAAACACCTGCAAGCAGACTGTACAGCCGCACCTTTAATTCCAATTCCCTTATCAGGTATTTTTTCTTGTGAGACATGGCATGCTCACCAAACATTCCCTTAGGCGCCGAAAACACACATTCAGCAATCCAATGGTCCCCATGGCTCACGCCGTGCTTCCACACTCATAATTGAAAATTTGAGCTGGAACTCATTTCTTTCCTGGGGTGGCATTTTGTCTTGATTGATGATGTCTTTCCAACTAGTTATCGCTCTTATATCAAAAGAAGCCTCACAAGGTGGCATTTTGTCTTGATTGATGATGTCTTTCCAACTAGTTATCGCTCTTATATCAAAAGAAGCCTCACAAGGTGGCATTTTGTCTTGATTGATGATGTCTTTCCAACCTTGATTGCAGGCCGTACATTGGTATCGTAATACAGACATGGGGAATTATTTTCTGAATCATATGCGCCATCAGCTGGAACCTTGGTTACATTTGATTTGCACAATGCCTGCCCTACTAATTCTGGCAGACGTACAGCATCATGGGATGAACATCGGCAATTCTGAGTGAGACTGTTTTCTTGGCTTTAACATCGGCACCAGCACGGATTTTTAGAAGTCCTTCTCTCATGTGCCATTTCTGTCTCATCAATTCACCCCTGCTTGCAACCCTGATTCCTGCACTGTCAATTGCCAGAATGATTTCATTTTCTGAATCATTTGCAGATCCATCAATTGGGATGTCAGGCCTGATCAGATCGTTATTTGTTCTACAATGTATGTAGTTTGAAAACAGAAAAAAGAGATTAGCGCGCTGGCCTAACCTACCTGAAAACTAGGGGATTTGGGTTCAACTCCCGACGGGTCCACACTGCAATGACACAATCCTGACCTCTACAATTATGCATTAAATACAAATAACTACAGTACGTCATGGTGCTTTGTTTCATAACTAATTTTTTATTGAATTACGGCACAATAGGAAATTCTAATAAAAACAACTGTTGATTTTTGATCCATATGAGATTATTTTCGTTATCTTTTAGCGAAAAAACATGCTATGAAACACAGTAGTAGAGGCAGAAAAGTAATCAGGCCCGGTGCAAAAAGTGCCGTCCATCGGCATGATCATAAAAGATTACCTCATAGGATATCAGTATTTCTGATCATGTTTTTCATAAACTACATCCTAATACATGCATTGAAAAAGACAAAGTCCTGCCCAAAATGTGGCATTAGGGTATATGATGATGATATAGAGTTTGTCTTTGGGTATCGCATATTTCGTGGCAAAACAATACTGCAGTCATGGTGCAAAAACTGCCGTTCTCATAGCAAACCCAAGAAACACTAGTATCTGCATATGTCACACAATAATAAAACAAATCAAACTAAAATATACCTGTATTGATAATGTCATATCCTATGTAATTTAGTGTTTGACTAATCACTCTAATTCCATAAATTAGTTTATTAAGAACCATGATAACTGGGTATCAATGACAAAATTGACGACTATACAATATGCAATATTTATGATTGCAACACTGACCATACTGATTGCGGTACCTTCCGCGTATGCAGCCACAGTCAATGTGGATGCATCATGTCAGGATGACGATGATGATGGCAGATGTAATGACGGAACGACATTCAAGAATCCTCGTACGGCATTTACGGCCGCAAATCGAGGCGATGTCATAGTCATCGCCGATGGCAGATATCTTGACAGTGTGAATGATTACATTGTACTAAACAAACCTATCACACTAAAGTCTACAAATGGCGACCATGCCCAGGATGACGTGATTTTTAACGGCACCGGAATCCGGATAAACGCAGACAATGTAAAGGTTCAGGGAATCGAGATTGTAGATGCGAGATCGCATGGAATATTTGTCGATCCGACCAGATCCAACATTGTTGTTGAGAACAACTACGTCAACAATACGCACAGATATGGCATAACAGGCGTTGGCAGCTCTGGTAATCCGCTATCGGTTAACATAATTGGCAATACCTTTGAGCATATCGGGTACAATGCACCTGATGGTAAAAAGCCGCTGTTTGCAAATGGCGACAAGGCCTCACAGCATGACATGACTGCGATAATCTTTACGTGGCTTGCCAACTCTGAAATATCAGGAAACACGATTGACAAGACAACCTGGTCCGGAATAAACCTTGTTGACTCTTCTACCATTTTGGTGAAGGATAATCTAATTAAGGATGTGCCAAAGAACGGAATCCAGATTGCGAAAATCGACAGTGTCAACAATACGATATCCGGCAACACCATAATCAATGCAACCTTTGCCAATTCAACACATCGAGGCGGTGCCTTAATTGCAGACAATCTAAAGGGTGCAATCAGCCTTTCATCCTCGCTTGATACTCTGGTAGAGAATAATATTATCAGAGACAGCAGACACGGTATAATTCTATGTGATGGGGATTGCCATGCAACAACATTCGAGCCTGACACTTCTTCATATTCAGGCAAGCCTACTGCCAAGATAACAAAGAACACGTTTGACAATGTCCGAGGATTTGATATTATCAATGCCGTTGTAAATTATGTGCTTCCAGCCCCTCTGAACTATTACGGGGATTCGCCTGACTTTGCCGCCGCCTTAAGCGGACCGGTACAGTATTCGCCGTACTATGCCGACTATGTCGGAGGTGAGATTCGCGCAATGGGGCCTGCCAAGCAGCAGTCACTTGCTGACGTACAGCGGACCGACATCTGCTCAATCGGCCTTGAAAGGTACAACCTGTACTTTGATGATGCCGCATGGGGAGCAGAATCCTCAGCAGAGAACAATGCCGTGCTCAACACCGGTGATATAGTACTTACCGGCGTGAAGATACAGACAGACGGATGGCTTGATGAGAAAGACAATCCGGTAGCTGGGGCAAAGACCACAGTGGCTGACATACTTGTCGGCAACTTTTTGGACTTGCTAAGCACCAACGCTAACGGAGTTGACATGAATGCCAACCTTCCGGCACCGGACACCGATGAAAAGCTGAATTTGCAGTTCACCCTTGACCTGACAGGCAAGGCAACCGGACCGGACAGTCAGATACGTGAAATAATATCATTTGCAGGTTCCTGCAGTTAGCAGGGCCTCCCCAACATTTTTTGTCACCCGTTGCATTCTGATATGTTATTGTCAACTTATCCTAAAACCCTCCAATACATCATGACGCATGCCAGATGCACAAACCCAAGACAGTTGTCACAGTTCCTCTCGCATCTGACTGCCGTCCTGTGAAGCCCGCACTTGAGCCAGGCAAAGAACCGCTCTACGACAAACCTTGTCTTGCCATAATTTTTTTGATTCCTGTTTTGTGCAACGTTCCTTGAGTTCCTTTTGTATGGAATGCAACAGTCAATCCCATGGGATCTCGGATAGTTTCTGATGCATGCCGCATCGTATCCCTTGTCGGCATACACTGAGATGATCGTGATGGAATGTCAATCCGCCTGTCAGGTTTCTGCATTCTTTCCATCCCTTAATTTTGTTTAACGCGTGGATTACTGCAAATGTAATGCTAAGGAATAACCGTTCAGTCAATCATACAAACACAATCATAACAATTGAGATTCTCAAATGTGTCTTTGGGATTATTACCGTTGATTCCTTTAGGGGAGTAAAATCAGAATGCTGTTTGGAGGATGTCAGTAGCTGCTTTCCCAAGTACTGATCAAAGAAAGGTTTGGCAAGTGATTCTACAAAATTTACATCTTCTTTTTCTGTTTGCACTTTTTTTTGCAACAGAATACAATGCTTGCAATCCATGAAGGTTGCTGGCTTTCTGCAATATCGCATCAAGTGTCTGTACCATTTGATAATATTGTGCAGTCATCAAATGTGAATGTGTGATTTAGAGACTCTAATATCTTCCGTGTTTTCAAATGAAAACAATTCCATCGTCTCAGATAAATTTGAAAGAAATGTTTCGATCAAAACCTTCTTCCCCTCCCTTTCGTCTGGATAAATTCCCCGGATGTCTCCTGACAAAAGTGTCGGTTGTTCTTTGCCAAAAAAGCATCCACTATTCCGATTAGTTCCAAAAACTGTCCTTATTCTGTATTTGTGGAAAACTGATGGAAGTAGTGCGTCTGTGTACGCTTTTGTCAATCCAGCTTCAGTCATATCTGCCGTCTCGATTGTTGTACATTTCATCTTTTTTTGCTCAGTGAGTTTTTTGAGCGAGGATTCGACAAAATTAGGATCTGTTCTAACGTTTGATTCCTTCTACTTTTGTACAACGTTGCTTTCAGGTCCATACTACACCCCTCCTATACTATGACAAGTTTTACAAAGCAGGGATAGGATCTTCGATTGCCCTTTGCATGGCCTGCTTCCCAATCTCATTATCCAGATCTTTGAACTTCTGAATAAGTGTAGACTCTGGATTCAATGCATACAGTTGTGCTTTGCCATACTTTCTTGTAGTTTTTAGAAACCCAAACTCTAAAATTCCATCCCAGACCTTGTAAAATGTTGTTTTAGAAATACCTGTGTATTCTATAATCTCTTTTTTAGAATAGTCGCTCTCTTTGTTATCAAGAAAGAAGTCTATTATTCTTAGTTTAGGGGTATCCCCCATGTACTGTAGGAGTAGTGATTGGTCTTCCATGGCAATAATATGATTTTAAATGTATTTAAATGTGAACTGACAAAGGTATTGTAAGCGAACATATGCTAACCGATGATGAAATTAAAGGTAGAATCATACGAAAACTCTACAGACGTGGAAATTGGGGTGCCAGTCATACCTCATTTGAGAATCTCAAGAAAGGATTTACACAAAGAGATACCGGAAAACAGGGTTTTAAAAAAGTAGACAGAATGGGAGTGTCACTGATCAAAGAGAATCTGATCTTATCAAAACCTACAGGATATGGATTGGAAGTCAGTCTGAACCCCAAGATGATTGAGAGGATACAAGAATACCTGGAGGAAGAATAACTGTCTACCAAAAAACAAGCCAACGAAATTGTTGCGGAATTAAAAGAACAGCGAAAACATGATGATGAAGAAATTTTAGAATATCTGAAGGCATGTGAAATTACAGAACCAAAAGACATGCTCAAAACAATAGATGTAACGCTACAGCATGAACCGTGCTTTAGTTTCTTCATGGGAAAAAATTTTACAAATTATGCAGAGGCAAGCAGCAATTTTTCTGAGATGGCTGTAGGGTTATCAAAGACAGACACGTTTGGGCATGATATTTCCAATCTGGAAAAACTTTATGAAGACGCCTCCTGAAACAGTAAGCTTGAAAAACTAGGAACAGCTAGATGAGTACAAAGCTGCATTAACGCTGGGATGGATACCTGGAGGGATGGGAAACACAGAGCCACAAAAACTCTGGACTATGATACAAACAAAAAACCCGCTGTGAACGAACAGGTTTCATACGCATGTGCACTTTACAGGGTCTCACAAGACAAAAATTCCAAAAGGGTTTTTTGACTTGTCAATTTCGTATGCAAATTCTGATGAAAAAATCTCAGACATCATGCAACTGGGGCCCTGACGGTTTGGCTTAGCAGTGTAAAAAGAATTCAAATCTTTCTAACTAGATATGCAAAACACAATGAAGAAAATAAAAAACTTGTTTTACACAATGTGTCTGCAATAATACGCCAAAATCCAAAACTGTGTTTTAATCTTCTCAAAATTTGTTCTGGTACTGAAGAACACAGGTGTAGCAGAGATGACGCTTTTAGAATCATGGAACGTTCCAAATTGCAGTTATGCAAATTCTGTGATTCAGGAAAAATAATCAGGAAAGGAATCAAGAAAAACAAATCAGGTAACTTGCGGATATTCAAGTGTAAGGACTGCAAGAAAAGATTTGCTGCAAATTTTGGATTTGAGGGAAAACAAAACAATGATGGAACAATTACTGGTTGGTCTCTAAGACGTTACAGAACCACAATACTCCCACTACCGTAAACCAAACCAAAGACAACAGGTTTGTTGACCTGCGCGAAAAGCACATCATCAACGCCATTGCAGACTATGTCCTTATTGCAACGCACAACTATTACGGAGAAGCAAAGCCTGATTTTACGGCAATATTGTTTGGTAATATACGCTACAATCCCTACTATGGTGATCCGGAATTCAAGGTGCTGGTAGATGACGGCACGGGGACGGTACAAAAGGCAACTGCGGACCTTGACGTCTCAGACGTGTGCTCCATATCCCTTGGAAGCTACGTCATTGACTTTGCAGACGCAAAGTACGGCGCCACGTCTGGCATTGTGGAAAACCAGATCAAAAATGCCGGCAACCAGGACCTTGGGGAAATAAAGTTCACCTCTACCGGATGGCTAAAGCCTGACGGCACTGCCCTTTCCGGTGCCGTATCCAGGGTCGGCACCGATGTCGGCAATGCGACATCCTATACGCCCATCACCACTGCTCCTGCCGGCGTCAACTTTGATGATGCCGACTTTATCGGATCAAACGCGTTTCCAGTCCCAGGATCCCCTGATCCTGCACGGGTCGGCTTTGTGCTTGACCTTACACGTGTTGCAACGGGCGCCGGTGTCA
Source organism: uncultured Candidatus Nitrosopumilus sp. (assembly GCA_951812645.1). Taxonomy (GTDB): domain Archaea; phylum Thermoproteota; class Nitrososphaeria; order Nitrososphaerales; family Nitrosopumilaceae; genus Nitrosopumilus. The sequence goes on from CATOSM010000002.1 coordinate 23,982, forward strand.
CCGTCACGGAATCCGTAAACTATTCTGCAACCTGCAGCTAGGAATCAGACCGCACGGCCCCAAGGTACGGCAGTATGTCACTCAATCCTGTTGCTGCCTTTTGCAGTGCTGTAAAGTGAGGAATTCGCCTTTGCACAAGGATGTGTTTGTCACATTAATGAATGACTGTCCTCCAGAGATAGCATCAAATTCACAAATAAATCCTGAGTCTCAAAGTGTAAATGGCATTACTCAAAGGTAGTAGAATCGTTTCATAAGACATTGAAAAAAGAGTATCTGCTGTCTCATGAGTTTGCAAACTATCAGGAGGCTGAGGTTATTTTAGAAAAAGCACGAATTGATTATGACCATTCCGGGATTCGCTCGTCTTTACGATATGTCGCACCGTATGAGTTTATGGAATTGCGGGAGATGAAAACATAAGCGAATCAGACCGTATGTAAAACAATGCAAAAAGTGGCACTGAAAACAGCGGCCCACTCCAACAAAAACACAATCCTCAAAGGTTTTTTGCGGCCAAATAACTGTAATTCTTTTTGAAACTATCTTGCTTTTCTAATTTTTAATTTTCAAGTGGTTTAGCTTTTAGGCGTAGTTTTGAGAATCTATTTAGAAATTAAAAACAGGTTTACAATCACCAAAATCTTAAATTTTTATAAAATTCAACTCTGTTTCCCAATTCTGCTTTACATATTCATTCTCAAAAGATACTATCCGACAGTTCTAATTCCTCTCTTGTTGCAACGCAGCATCAATCACCAAATTATAAATCATAACTTGAATTTTATATCCCTTACAACATTGAATTATCCCAACTACTGCATCATGAAACACAGCTGCTGCAACAATGATGATTGAACAAAAGGGTAACGATTTGATATTGGAGGAATCTACGCAATAAAACTAGTTTTGTTTTTATTCTGTCAAGTGAAACGGTTAATTTCCATTCTGTCCATATGGCATTTAATTATGGTGATGTGCTAGTTGTACTTGACATGTGAACTCGTTCGCCTTTGAGTGGCCTTTTTTCTATTTTTCAGCAAATTTAGATGAGGTTTAACATTTGCACATAACAGCTAAATCCCAAAAACACTCCACACATACCGACCACAGAGTCATTTTTCCAAAAATCATCAAAAAAGAGAGGGGCATAACGATCGTGCCTAATCGGACAACGCAATAGTACGCCACCAAGCTAGCTTGTCTAGAGTTGCGTGATCTTTTTATGACATGAGTAAAAGCTAAAACCCCGGTTTGCCAAATCGATTTCGTGCGTAAAATCATGCTTTGTAAAGAGGGGTTGATCTTTTGTCCGTAAATTAAATTTTTAACAAAAAATTGCACAAAATCAATCATTTCAAAAAGAAAGAAAATGATGTTTGCAGATTTTACATCCGCTGGCATTTTGTTTTTTGGTATTTTCTGTGAGAATCATGACGTGATCATGTCCCCTCTTTTTCTGCTTCACAAAGCCACAACTTGTAGGTCTTGACCCTTGCATTTCTTGGCGCTTGACTGCATGAATTCTTGTTTTTGACATTAAAGACTTGTCATAATGCTGTCCCTTTATGATGTAACAATTTAGGGATTGCGAATGATTAATCCATAAAAAACAGCATATCAAATCGGTCTAATTTTCATCACATTATCTTGATACATTGCATAGTTTTTTAGTCCGGTATCTATGCAATAACGCTCTGAATTTTTTACCTACAAAAACACTCAAACCTTTGTAAAATACCCTTCTCTTGAGTATCACAATCATCTGATACTGTCCCAAGCAAACCAACTCGAATTTCCTTTAACGGTACTATGCCATATGTTGTTTCATCTGTTAGTGTAATATGGCTGCCTTTTTGCCGTACTGCCCTAAAACCAAATCTGCTACATGATATCTTGATCAGTGATCTTCCTGAAATTGGCTAAAGTTTGCTCAATTTCTTATTGTGCCAATTGCCTTTTCTTTAATTACTGATAAATGCAATTCCACCGCTTTTAGATAATCTGTTTCTGCTTCCTTTTTGGTCTTGCCTGAACTGTATGCCATCCCACATATCACGCCTGTGAAAGGGCGATGCCTCAAAATTCAGTCTACATACGGATTGTCCTGCCTAAATTTGGGTGGGATTTGGAAATAGGGTTTTAAGCAAAATTGGCTTATCGAACTTAACAAATATGGCTAACCAACTCTTGGAATTCAAAGAAATCATTAGATCAAAACAGAATTCTAAAGCAAGAAAGACTGACAGGCAGACACGAAAACTACTGCTGTACCTGTTTACTAGTACTCGAGGGGGGTTTACACGATTACGAATAATCATCCATCTTTTAGAGCAGCCATACAATACACATCAATTGGCCAAAGAACTGGAGCTTGATTACAAAGCAGTTCAGCATCACATGCAAGTACTTGAGAAAAACAACATGGTTTCAAAAATTGGAGAAAAGTACGGGGCAATTTTTCACTTGTCCAATTTCCTTGAAATTAACATGGGTGCACTTGATGAGGCAATTGACAAATTAGATAGAAAAATGAATCACACCAAAGTTTACATGTAATTGGATTTTGGAATCTCCGATCTGAAATTTTGAACTAAACTTAATATAATATATCTCGTTTTCAAAATCATCTTGGTCAAAAATGATCCTTTTGCAAATGCAACCAAGCAAGTCAATGACGCATGTGATATACTGGGAATCAAAGACAAAGAATTGCGTGAATATCTGGCAATGCCAAATAAAGTTTTGAGGGTGAAAATCCCAGTTAAAATGGATAACGGAAAAATTAGGGTCTTCACAGGTTTTAGAAGTCAGCATAACAATGACCGCGGCCCATACAAAGGTGGTATTCGTTACTTTAATCCTGAAGGCGGGGTTGAATACATGGAACGTGAAGTCATGGCTTTATCTTCATGGATGACATGGAAATGCGCAATTGTAGATGTCCCACTAGGTGGCGGCAAGGGTGCAATCTATGTTAATCCAAAAACCGAAAAACTCAGTGATGGTGAAATGGAGAGATTGACAAGACAATTTGCATACAAAATTTCTGAAATCATTGGTCCTGAAAAAGACATTCCGGCACCTGATGTCTACACTACTGGCAGAGAGATGACACAAATCATGGATACGTTTAGTAAATTAAACGGCAACAAATATTCTCCGGGAGTAATTACCGGCAAACCAATTTCAATGGGCGGCTCACTTGCCAGAAATGTCGCAACCGGATTGGGTACGGCATATACAGTTAGAGAGGCTGCAAAGACTTTGAAAATTAAATTAAAAGGCGCAAAAGTAGTTTTACAAGGGTTTGGAAATGCCTCGACATTTGCAGGAGAATACTTGGAAAAAATGGGCGCAAAAATTATCGGTGTTAGTGACTCTAAAGGCTCAATCTCAATTCCAAAAAGTGCCAAAGTATCTGCAATTTTGGATCACAAACAAAAGAAAGACTCCGTTCTTGGCTTCCCTGGCAGCAAAAAAATCTCTACCGAGGAATTACTCACCATGAAATGTGATGTCTTAGTTCCAGGCGCATTAGAAAATCAAATCAGTGCAAAAATTGCAGATAAACTACAGTGTAAAATTATTGCAGAGGCTGCAAATGGTCCAACTTTGCCTCAAGCAGACCCAATTATTATGAAAAAGAAAATTCTTGTCGTTCCTGATATCTTGGCAAATTCCGGCGGGGTGTGCATATCCTATCTGGAATGGGTTCAGAATAACATGGGATACTATTGGACATTCGACGAGGTTGCAAGCAAGATGGAGGCCAACATCACTAAGGGATTCAGAGACGCATATGCACTCAGTAAAAGGCACAAAATCGATATGAGAAAGGCAACGATGGTATTGGCTGTTGAAAGAGTTCTTGAAGCCTTTAACCAAAAAGGCATCTGGCCATGACCACTTCAAAATAATTCCCTGTTTTGAATAAACCAATAGGTTAATCCGTTACAACTTTCCATGTATTTTTGATGAAAACTGAAACTGCAGAATATCGGAAAGAGACTAAAGAGAGATTAATCAAAGCTGAATCCATGGATGCTGTGAAGAACTGATCCCAAGACCGACCATTCGGGCAGTTTCCGATGACCATTCGGACCTGTTCGTCGCCAAACACAGCACGCTTTCATGAAATTTCAAGAACCAAAAGACTCGCAACGGAATGTCATTGTACCGCATCTGCCAAAACCTGCAAGAAATGGAAGGCCAGGAGGTGACGGCAGAACCGCAATCAACGCAATCATATTTGCACTGGCTACCGGTTGCAGGTGGGCTGACCTGCCTGCACAGTACGGTTCCAAACCATCAGCACAGAGAGGGTTCCAGGATCTGCAGAAGAGAGGAGTCTGGAAGAGGATTCTGTCTGAACTGATAAAATCTGCACACAGACAAGGCAAAACCCGCCTCCAAAAGATATCCGTTGATTCATCATCCATCCATACAAAAACGGGCAACGTGACAGGATATGGCGGGTTCAGGAAGATTCCGCGCACAAAGATTCATGCCGCAGTAGAGAGCAGCGGATTGCCAATCTCAATTGCGTGCAGCCCTGCAAGCATTCATGACAGCACAAAATTTGCTGATGCCATCGAATCAGTTTCGGATTTTTTAGATGGTGACGCAATTAATCAGATTGTGACAGCCTATGCAGACTATCCGGGATTGGTCTACTTGGCACGCATCACGATGTATTGGAGAGTATTGGGATGAGTTGAACATAATTGTGAAACAACTGATAACCTGCTATTGTTACAGAATCTTTTTTCTTTTTTTACTATGAAAAAATCCCCTGAGACTTCAAAGTTTGAAGAAATAACATCTCAGATAAAGACTCTTTTTATGGAAATGGTTTGTGATACTTTGACAAAAGAAGAACGCACAAAATCAATAACACGTGTGATCCTTGACATTAGCAATGAGGAACATGCTGAGCATTTAGCAGAATTAATGGCAGATTTACAACAAAAATTAAAAGACTGAAAAAAAGAATAAACCGAAAAATCAAATTCTGAATTTGCAAAAGCAACACGAAATACCACTGAACCAATTTAGCAGTTAATCTATTATCGGTAGATGGGAAAGTGCTCGATTCGGATCAAAAAAGCAGCAATCATCTTCTCAAATTATTCAGACAGAAAAAGCTTGATGAAAGTGTGCCGTCCCATCAGGCGTGAATCATTCTACAATTATCAATCTTAGATACGAATAGCGTGACACAGGAAACATTTGAAAAGATGCATCAAACACTACACAAATAACACGAAAAAGGCTGGGATGCTTGTAACTTCAGTTACCGTGGAAATTGACAAGCCAAGCAATCCAAGACATTTCTGGCCGGGGCAAAACCCGCAATCCCGGACAGATCAGGCCGGAATGCACCCGCAGCTGGGCCAAAAACAAACGGCCTCTGCGGAACCAACGGTTTATTAACCCCACTGATCACATGTATTCCATGAAAAAATTGACCGCCTTACAATATACGATATTTATGGTTGCCGCACTGACCATCCTGATTACGGTGCCTTCCGCATATGCTGCCACGCTTGTCCTGGATGCATCATGTCCCAACAAGAACGAGGCCAATGGAACATGTCGGGCTCCTGATGACGGAAAATATATCTGGCTAATGCCCGCAATTAGAAACGCACAACCGGGTGATACCATATCCATCCTAAATGGAACTTATGATAAGGATCGTAACCAAATAGTAATCAGCAAGCCGTTGACAATCCAGTCTGCATCTGCAAGCGACAGGGTGACCTTTAGCGGACCGGTCAATCTCAGAATATCTTCCGATGATGTTACCATAAAAGGCATTACCTTTAAGAATACCACAAAAAATGTGCCTAGCACCGATACCCCTGCACCTGTAATTACCCTTGCCAACGGCCTGTCTGACGTAACAATACACAACAACACGTTTAGGGATACCAACGGACACGGAATAAGAATCGAACTAAGGCCGCAAACTCCATTACCAATGGAAAACCTGACCGTGTCAGACAATGTGTTTAAGAACATTGGAACATTTACTGCGCCACATCATCCTTGGAGGGCCGAAAAAAACTTTACTGCAATACACCTTGTTGGTAACCATGCAGGCCCGGCCTTGGGAATAAACAATTCCAAAATTATCGGCAACACCATTGATACTACGACAGGTTACGGGATAGGCCTGGGCAATGCCAAAAATATCCTGGTGCAAAACAACACAATCTCAAACGTTCCTGCAAATGGAATTCAAGTTGCATTAGGCGGCGACAATATAAAGATCCTCGACAATCGCATACATAACGCAAACTCCGCAGTAGGGCATAACCAAGTCCCTGAAGACGAACGCAAGGGAGGAGCCGTTGTCTTTTGGACGGCAGGCGGCCTGACCAACATTGTCTTTAGCAACAACACCATCTCTGGCGGCAACAACGGGCTTGTCTATTGTGGAGGAATATGTAAGGGAGTAAATCTGCGTCTTTTGGCAGATGCCAGAAATAATTTGGACGCACTCAATGCAACACGGGATACCGACAGGACAAACACGTTTACCCATAACACCTTTGACAACGTAAAGGGCTTTGACATTGTCAATACGGCACTTGGCACGCTGGTTGCAACCAACAACTATCACGGAGAGGCAGAGCCTGACTTTACAAAAATATTGGACGGCGACATACGCTACAATCCCTACTATAATGATCCGGAACGCAGGGTGCTGGTAGATGACGGCAAGGGGCCGGTACAAAAGTCAACTGCACAGCTTGACGTATCACCGGTGTGTTCCATATCCCTTGGAAGCTACATCATGGACTTTGCAGACGCAAAATACGGCGCCACGTCCAGTATTGTAGAAAACCAAATCAAAAATGCCGGCAACCGGGATCTTGATGCAATAAAGTTTACCTCTACCGGATGGGAAAAGCCTGACGGCTCTGCCCTTCCTGATGCCGTATCCAGGGTCGGCACCGATGTCACCAGTTCGGCATCCTATGCCCCCATCACCACTGCTCCGGCCGGCATCAACTTTGACAATCGCAACTTTACCGGATCAAACGCGCTTCCAGGCCCAAGTTCCTCCGACTCTGCACGGGTCGGCTTTGTGCTTGACCTTACCGGCGTTGCAACGGGTGCCGATGTCACCATCACGGAATCCGTAACGTACTCTGCAACCTGCAGCTAGGAATCCGACTTCATGGCCCCAAGGTACGGCGGCATTGCCGCAACGGCAGTCATTCTTTGCCATGGTGCCGATCCCATAATAGGATACATTACGGACTCGGGAAAAACATAACCGACTCATTCCAATACATCATGCATGCCAGGCAGGACTAATCCATGATGATTCCCAGTTCCTTTCGTATCCTGCTGCAATTCTATAAAGCCCGCATTTGAGCCATGATTCAGGGGAATTAAATAATTGTAATAATATGCATCTTTGAAATAATGTATATTCTTCTTTTGTTGACATCCTTTTTACAATAATATGTTAACTAACAAACTCCATTTTCAACGCACAATTTTAGATTTATTTGTTCAAACTTGAAATTTTTTATTTAAAGAAAGTGTACAAATTTTAACAAATTAACTTTATAGAAATCACCTATCTAAATTATAGAATATTTGCACTGATCGCATTCTAAAGTTATAGGGTTCTTGAAGATTAATATACTGAGTTTTGACTTTATCGTTCGAACTATGACTGCAGTTAAGAAAATTTTTGACGAAATAATTGACACTGATCATAAAGTAATCACTGAAGAATCATCAAAATCTATTCTCAAAACTTATGGTGTTAAAGTACCTCCTTATGCTTTAGTTACTTCTGCTGAAGAAGCAGCAAAACGAGCAAAGAAGATTGGATTCCCACTTGTAATGAAAGTTGTATCGCCACAAATTTTACACAAAACTGATGTTGGTGGCGTTAAAGTTGGATTAGACAATGTTGCCGATGTCAAAAAAACATTCAATGATATGTATGGCAGACTTTCTAAAAAGAAAGGCGTTACTGTTAAAGGAATTCTTTTGGAAAAGATGGTTCCAAAAGGCGTTGAACTAATTGTAGGCATTCAAAACGATTCACAATTCGGCCCAATCATCATGGTTGGTCTTGGCGGAATCATGACTGAAGTAATGAAAGACGTCGCATTTAGAATGCTTCCGATTACTATTTCTGATGCAAAATCTATGCTAAACGAACTAAAGGGTTCAAAACTTCTCAAAGGTTTCAGGGGTAGCGCTCCAATTGATACTAACATGGTTGCAAGGATGTTGGCAAACATTGGAAAATTAGGCGTAGAAAATGCAGATTATATCAACAGCATCGACTTTAATCCCGTGATCGTATATCCAAAATCTCATTTTGTAGTTGACGCAAAAATTATTCTAAATAAAGAAATCAAGAAAAATTCCATCTCCAGAGCAAAACCAAACAAAGACAATATGGAGACCTTCTTTACTCCAAAGTCCGTAGCATTGGTTGGCGCATCTGCAACTCCTGGAAAAATCGGTAACTCTATTTTAGACAGTTTGGTAAATTATGATTTCAAAGGTGTAGTTTATCCAATAAATCCAAAGGCTGATAAAATCTTTGGACAAAAATGCTATCCTTCAGTTGCAGCGATTCCTGGTAAAGTTGACTTGGTTGTGGTATCTGTTGATCTGTCAATGACTCCGCCTGTCCTAGAAGACTGTGCAAAGAAAGGCGTGCGTAGTGTAGTAATCGTTTCTGGTGGAGGAAAAGAACTTGGTGGAGAAAGAGCCAATTATGAATCTGAAGTGGCAAGATTATCCAAAAAACACAAAATCAGAATTATTGGCCCTAATTGTATTGGAATGTTTAATGCTGCAAATCGCCTTGATTGTGCATTCCAAGGACAAGAAAGAATGGTTCGCTCAAAATTGGGCCCTGTTGCATTCTTCTCACAAAGCGGTACTATGGGAATCAGCATGTTGGAATCTGCTGATGTGTTTGGATTGTCCAAGATGATCAGTTTCGGTAATCGTTCCGATGTCGATGAGGCAGACATGATTTGGTATGCTGCAAATGATCCTCAAACCAAAGTAATTGGATTGTACGTTGAGGGATTTGGCGATGGTAGAAAATTCATCAATGCTGCAAAACGTGTAATGAAAGAAAAGAAGAAACCAATTGTCATTTGGAAGAGCGGTAGAACTGCCGCTGGTGCAAAACAGGCCGCATCTCACACAGGCTCTCTTGGAGGCTCAAACGCAATTATTATGGGTGCATTCAAGCAGGCAGGAATCATTTCCGTTGAAAGTTATCAGGAATTAGCTGGTGTCTTAAAGGCATTAGCATGGCAGCCCCCTGCAAAGGGCAACAAAGTTGCAATGACCAGTAATGGTGCAGGTCCGATGATTGGCGGAATTGATCAATTGGAAAAATTCGGTCTTGCTATTGGAAGACTATCTCCGCAAAACGTCAAAAAAATGAAGGCTCATTTCCCACCTGCAGTACCCATCCACAATGGTAATCCTGCAGATGTTGGTGGCGGTGCAACTGCTGAAGATTACAGATTTGTAATTCAGCAATTCATGGATGACAGGAATGTCGATATTGCAATGCCATGGTTTGTCTTCCAAGACGATCCTCTTGAAGAAACAATTGTCAAACATCTGGCTGATTTCCAAAAGAAAAGAAAGAAGCCTCTCCTGGCTGGCGGAAATGGTGGTCCATACACAGAAAAAATGATAAAATTAATTGAAAAACACAATGTCCCAGTATACCAGGACCTAAGAACCTGGGTTGCAGCTGCCTCTGCATTAGCCCAATGGGGCAAAATCCCTAAAAAATAGATAACATTTAATTCCCATATCTCTTGGCAAATCATTATGTCACTAGTTACCACATCTACTTCTGATGGCATTTGTACCGTCAAAATCAACAGACCTGACAAACTTAATGCCATGAATACCGATGTTGCAAAAGAACTGATCAAAACTTTTGAGGAACTAAACCATAATGACGATGTCAAAGTTATCATTTTGACTGGTGAGGGAGAAAAGGCATTTTCTGCTGGCGCAGATATTGAATACATGTCAAAAATCTCTGCAGACGAATCAGTCGAATATGCAAAAACTGGGCAACTAGTTACTGCAACTGTTGAATTGGTAAAACAACCAACTATTGCAGCAGTTAATGGTTTTGCCTTGGGTGGAGGTTGCGAACTTGCAATGTCTTGTGATATTAGAATAGCATCTGATACTGCTAGACTGGGTCAACCAGAAGTAACAATCGGCGTCCCTCCTGGATGGGGTGGCACACAAAGATTGATGAGAATCGTGGGAATAGCAAAAGCAAAAGAACTTGTTTACACAGGTAAGATGGTCAAAGCCGACGAGGCCAAAGAAATTGGTCTTGTAAATCAAGTCGTTCCTCTTGCATCATTACAAGAGGAAGCCTTGAAAGTGGCCCGACAAATCACTAAAAACTCCACAATGGGCGTTCTGATGTCCAAAGTCGCAATCAACAAAGGCAGAAATGCAGATCTTGATACTGGCCTTGCACTGGAACTACTTGCTTGGAGAAACTGCTTTACACATCCTGATAGAGAAGAGCGAATGACCGCATTTGTTAACAAGTCAAAGAAATAGCTATTTCTAATTTTTTCTTATTTTACTTGTTGAAAAATCAAGCTGGGGTATTGCCTGTAACTACTCCAACCCTCCATGGGTGAAACGAACAATAGTAATTGCATGCTACAGATTCTTCAAAGGTAAATTCAAATCTATCTCCTGTATTTAGTGGAGCGCTGTTGAACAAACCGGTTACGTTTCCAAATTTGTCTTGACTTTGGATATCGTGTGGAACTTAACCTTCATTTATCCATGAACTTATCCTAAAACCCTCCAATACATCATGACGCATGCCAGATACACAAATCCAAGACAGTTGTCACAGTTCCTTTCGTACCTGACTGCCGTCCCGTGAAGCCCGCACCTGGGCCAGGCAAGGAACCGCTCTACGACAAACCTTGTCTTGCCATAATGCTTTTGATTCCTGTTTTGTGCAACGTTCCTTGAGTTCCTTTTGTATGGAATGCAACGGTCAATCCCATGGGATCTCAGATAGTCTCTGATGTATGCCGCATCGTATCCCCTGTCGGCATACGCTGAGATGATCTCCCGTATCAAACCGTCACCTGCAGGTTCTGAGATGTTCTCCAACACATCAATGAATTTCGTACTGTCATGGACATTTGCAGGGCTGGACCTGATTGGGATTGGCAGTCCTGTCCCGTCTACTGCAGCGTGAATCTTTGTGCCCAGGATCTTCCTGAACCCGTCATATCCTGTTTTGTCCCCCCTTTTTTGGCGGCAATTGACGATGAATCAATCGATATTTTTCCAGGCTGGTTTTTCCCTGCCTGTGTGCGGATTTTATCAGTCCTGACAGAATCCTTTTCCATATTCCCTTTTGCCGCAGCTCTGAGAATCTCAGATGCGCGGTGGATTTTGAACCGTATCTGTCCGGCATGTCTGCCCACCTGCAGCCGGTTGTTAGGACAAACAATATTCCGTTGATTGTGTTTCTGTCATTGCATCCTGGCCTTCCGGTTTTTGCAGGCTTTGGGAGATGTGATGCAACCGTCTTCCATTGAGTGTCTGACATTTCTTTGTGAATCATGAAAGATACGTCAGCAGGGTCATTCTTAGATCCCGATTGTCATGAATTGTTTACAAAATGATCGGTTTTAGGATGAGTTGATGCAACTTTGGTGTCTGTGGTAATTTCTAGATTCAATGGTTGGTAAAATCACTACCTGACACATCAAAATTCCCGTTAGGAACGAATACTTGTGCTTCTTTAGCCTCTGCAATCCCCTCACATGTTGATTCGATCACAATCGCTCCACTTTAATTAAAAATTCAATTGCATCAAGAGATTCTGATTCTGAAATGATACCTTGACTGTGGCTATGATTTGAAACGTTGCATAGAAATTCTTGAAGGTTACATGAAAGCATCTGGTACGAATCCTGATCATCGTGTGTAAGGCGGCATGCATTCATTTCTTATCCAACATGATTCAGGATTGATGTGGCATGTTCTTACAGAACAACTCCTATCTCAAGTTTTCCATGGTTTCTTGCCTGATGAGGATCTAAAATTCCAAACTGCTGATGTTACTGTGATCTTGTCTGCCTCGTAGGGTTCTGATTTTAACGAACATGATTGTCAAAATTGAAATTCAATTAATCCTTTGAAATATCTCTTTTCATAATAATGTTCAATGAATTCCCCTGGAATCCATCCAGCAAAAAACGGCGGTTAAACAAGTGACGACCAATTCTGCCGTGTCCGTTGATTCTACTGTAACTGCAACCGATGCTGCAAAAATGATGGATGACACTGGCGTTGGCGCAATTGTTGTTTTGGAAAATAATGTCACTGTCGGAATTGTCACTGATAGGGATTTTGCAATTAAGATCACGGCTCATTCTTATCCCATTGATGCTTCCTACCGAACGAATGATGTCTTCTCTGATTTCAATAGATCCAAACTCTGATCCATGGACTGCATCTGATCCAGTGTCTAGAAATGTTAGAAAACTGCCTGTAATTGATGATGACAAGGCAGTCGCAATAATCACTTCTAGTGACTCAGCCAAGCATATTGCAGATCACTAGGAATTGTTTTGATTGTGCTCAAAACGTGCCAGTTTTCTTAATTCCTACCTTGTATGGTGGGAAAAGATTATTATAATTTGAAGCGTCTTTTTTGTTTATAATGGCAACTGAGCAAACACAAAAAATGGTCACAGTTACCGCAAAAGCTGCTGAAAAAATCCATGAATTCATGAAGGAAGAAGCAGAATCTCCTGAATACCTTAGAGTATATGTCCAAGGTGGAGGCTGTTCTGGTTTATCCTATGGAATGGGATTTGAAAAAGCACCAGAAGAAGATGACATTGTCTTGGAAGAAAATGGCGTCAAACTTCTAGTTGATAGCTACAGCGTTGATCATTTGCAAGGTGCAAACGTAGACTATGTTGAAAGCCTAATGGGCTCTGGATTCAAAATTAACAATCCAAATGTTACAAAATCCTGTTCATGTGGTCACTCATTTAGCACAGAGTAAACAAAGGTTCATTATTTTTCATTTTTAGGTCATTTCCTAGCCTTTGCTATTGTGAGCATATTCTTGAAAAATCCCATATTTTTGACACAAATTTTTGCGATACCCTCATATATCACAGGTAGAAAGTCAGATTATGATAATAAAGGAGATGAATAGTTTATGCCTCAATCAGGAATTGTCAAGTATCACGTTAAGCTTTCCTATGAAGTCGATGGACTTGTTGAAAGAGCAGATATAATCGGAGCCATCTTTGGACAGACAGAAGGTCTGTTAGGTCCTGAGATGAATTTGAATGAGCTGCAACGGGTTTCTAAAGTGGGCCGTATAGAGGTCAATGCAAAATCTACCTCTAATACTACTAACGGTGACGCATTAATCCCGATGAGTACTGACATTGATACCTGTGCATTAATTGCCGCAGGCATTGAGAGTATTGACAAAGTTGGTCCGTTTGACTGTGCATTCAAATTAGAAGCAATTGATGATGTACGGGCTGCAAAGAAAGATGATATTGTAAAACGTGCAAAAGAAATCAAGCAAAAATGGGCAACTAAAACTGTCAGTGAAGGCGAAAGTATGCTAAATGACGTTCATCAAGGCGATGGCGCAAAATTATCTACATATGGTCCATCAAAACTAACTTGCAGCTCCGGAGCCTTTGGTTCTAGCTGGCTAATTCTAGTTGAAGGAAGAGCTGATGTCATTAATCTTCTAAGGGCAGGATATGATAATGTGCTTGCAATAGAAGGTGCAAAAATTGACGAATCCATCAAAGAATTATGTAACAAAAAGGACACTGTCGTTGCATTCCTTGACGGTGATAGGGCAGGCGGATTCATTCTCAAAGAACTCAAATCTGTAGTTACTCTGGATTATGAGCTTCAAGCAGACAACGGCGTTGAAGTTGAAGAGCTGACTCCTCAAAGAATTGACGAAATTCTAAAACCTGTTGCTGATGAAATTAGAGATGGAAAACCTGCACCTCAACTAAAAAGTGAGGATGATAAGCCTGTTGCAGAAATGGCAGCAAAAGTATTTCCCAACCTCAATGAGACTCTTGAAGCAGTTGCATTAGACGGTGATCAAAATGAGATTTTCAAAGTTCCTATTAGCGAGGTTGTAAGCAAGCTATCTTCCCAATCTGGAATCAAGTATTTGCTATTAGACGGAATTATCACTCAAAGACTTTTAGAAGGCGCCAAAAATGCCGGTGTTGAATGTGTAATTGGACACAGAGTTGCAAAATTGTCAAACCCTGACGGAATGACGCTCAAAACATTTGGTGATTTGGGCGTATCTTAGAATAGATGCCTGAACTAAAAATCCAACATATTCCAACCCTCTCATACCTACTTTCAAAAGGTGCCAAACACAACCATGTTTCTATCACCACCTCTTCCTTGGGAAAAAATATCAAAAAATCACAACAAGCAGCGTCCAAACATCTCGTTGAATTAGAACAGAATCAATTCATTGAAAGAATAATCAGCGGGCGAAACATCTCAGTCAAGATTACTTCGAAAGGCTATTCTGAAATGGTGAAATTATCCTCCATATTGCAAAAAAGTCTGGATTCTTCCCCATCCCATGTTGAATTGAAGGGTACGCTGGTTTCTGGAATGGGTGAGGGTGCATACTATATGGGATTAAAAGGATACACAAAGCAATTTCGAACTAAAATTGGCTATGTGCCTTATCCTGGAACTCTTAATGTGAGATTAGATCAAAAAATCCATCAAGAAGCAATTAAGCAGTTTGAAACTTTGGAGGGTGTCAAAATTAAGAGTTTTTCTGATGGAACGAGAACTTACGGTTGGGTAAAATGCTTTCGTGCAAAACTAAACAGTTCTACAAGCTGCGAATTAATCATTCTTGAACGCACTCATCACGATGATTCCATAATGGAACTGATCTCAAAATCTTCTTTGAGAAAAACAGCAAAACTAAAGGACGGTTCCAAAATCTCAGTCAAAATTCCAATAAATTCCTAAATTCCGTGAATTGATTTGCCGTATTCTTTTTGAATTTTGGAGCTAGAGCTTTCTGGAATTGGTGATTGTAACCTTGCAACTTTTGCATCAAGCCTTATTTTTTTACACCCTTCTGTGATGAACTTTTCCTGATGAACTTGATCATAGCCTAATGCAATGATTTGGGGTTTTACACGGTTAACTGTTTTGAAAATATCGTCTTCCTGTCCAATCAAGCAAAGATCTACTGTTGATAACGAGCTGACTAATTCTTGCCTTTGCTCTTGCGTGTGGAGTGGTCGTCTTTTTTTCATTTTTACAGCAGTATTGTCAGTTGCAACTACGACAACTAGCACATCGCCTAGATCTTTTGCTGCGTTGAGCGTGTGGATGTGTCCGGGATGAATGATGTCAAAAACTCCCCCAGCTAACACTACCGATAATGAACTCCTTCCACTTTCAGTTAGAGTGGATCTGTCATCATTAACCAGCTGATCTTCGATTAGTTCATCAATTTTCGAATTAATTGCATCCTCTGAAAGCGAAATTTTTTCTTTTATTGCTGGAAATGCTTCTTTTCCTTCAATCTGACATACGTACATGGTGGATAGCATGGATTTTTCACTTTGTTGCAATGCTTTTTCTATTTTCGACCCCCTCTTTAATTCATCGCCAAAATCTACATCTTTGGGTCAAGGCCTTTTGCCAATCTTAACGCGTCAACAAGACCATCCGCATATCCTATACTCAATACTGCCACCTCGTCTTGACCGTCTTGAAGAAATTTTTCCGCGTCTTTAACATACAATTCTGCATTTTCTAAGATTATCTGGAATTCTTTTTGTCCCCTGTACAGCGGGATGACTTCTTCCAGTGCTTCCCTTACCATTGGAACATATTTTTTCATCATTTGATTGGATATCTTTTTTGTTTTCTCTGCATTGTCAAATGGTTCATCAATACACTGACCAAACAGTTTCAATGCGTCAGATTCAGTAAAGTGCAATCTTCCCGGAACTATCACTGCATGTGGCGGCTTTCCAAAGCCAATTTTTTTTAAACTTGATATTTTGCCTGAGATTATACTTTGATCTTTGAACCCTATTCTTGATGCAACAATTGCATATGTTGATGTACTGATGACATTTCTTATCTGGCCTTTTTCTGTTTCTAAAAGTCCGTTTAATGCATCTTTGGGGTCCAAGAAAAAGTCTTTGTCCTGGTTGTATTCTAAAAGAAGCACTGTGTGATTGCCCTCAATAATGTTTTTGTAAATTACATAGTATGGCGTAGTTAACGATTTCGTTTCACTCATTATCGTTGCAATTCTTCCAACTTTGTAAAAATGCAAACCGCATTCCCCCACCATCGATGTAAGTGATGAGGATGCATGAATCGAACGTGTTTTAATTTTGTCTTCAACCGCTCTTGCTCTTAATTCAACGTGCGTTGTTGCAATGTAAGGATCCCCGTATGCCAATAACACCACCTTCTTTTTCTTTGCATTTTTTAAAATCTCATTACCGTCTTCAACTAGCCATCTTTTTGCAAGCTTGAATTCCCCTTTTGTTGCTTTTTTGATTTTTAACAAGTCTGATTTTCCTATTGGACTGGTAAACTGTTCCAAATATGCGATATCTGCTTTTGATAAAACATCCAATGCTTCATTGGGGATTGATTTGAATCCTGAAATTCCCAAGCCTACAAACCAAAGCATTATTTCATTTTTTTATCATGAAGTCTTTTTAAGTGCTGTAGTGTTTTCTTGAGGATTTCTATCCCTCGGAGATATTCATCCACGGATACTTTTTCGTCAACTGTGTGTGCTTCATGTGGGTCTCCTGGCCCATAAGTTACAACTGGAATTTCCCATTGATTTCCAAGAACATTCATGTCGCCAGTACCTGTTTTTCTGATTAACGCCGGAGCTGCCTCTTCGACTTCTCTGATCCCCAGTGTAAATGCTCTAACTAATGGTGAATTATGTGCTGCCTCAAATGGTTCGGTTTCATCTAAAATAGAATAAAACGCTTCAACTCCTCTTTCTTGAGATATCTCTTTAACTAGGGTTGCAATTTTCTGCTCAATTGATTTACAATCCATATCTACTGGAATTCTGATATCGAAAGTTGTTTCACAATCTTTGGGCGTGACATTGTGGCTGGTGCCACCCCTGACTTCTGTCATAGTTGCAGTAATCGACATTCCTTTTGTTCTGTCTTCTTGGTTTGCTTCTAGTTTGTCTTTTAATTCTCTCGCAAAAATCATTGATTCCAAAATTGCATTCTTTGATAACCATGGCGCACTCGCATGAGAGCTATCTGGGACACTGATTTTGAGATTTATTGCCAGCCGTCCTTTGTATGCAATTGTAACCTGTTTTATTCCACTTGGCTCCCCGAAAACCGCATAATCGACATCCATTTTCTTTTTTGCCAAATTTTTTATTCCAGTTGCGTTCCCTTCTTCATCAACTGCTCCAACGAAAATTATTGTACCGCTATTGTTTTGAATTGACGCTGCAGCAAACAACATTGCCATTAATGGCGCTTTAGCATCTGATGCACCCCTGCCATACAGCGAATCTCCCTCTTTTCTCACTTTGACCTTGCCTGGAACTACATCCATATGCCCACATAACATAATTTTTGGCGAACCTGAGCCTTTCTTTGCCATCACATTTCCCACTTCATCAATTCGAATATCTTCAAAACCTAAATCATCACATTTGTCTGCCAGAAATTCTGCCATTGGTTTTTCACCAAGTGATGGCGTGTACAGTCTCAGTGCTTTCTCTAGCATCTTTACTGCAAATCTCGGCGTAACTGTAAAGTGAGTATCCAATTCTTACTTTTCCACATTCATTGCATAGTCTAGCATCAAAGAAGGAATGTCAACCTCGCATACTCTTACGGTGTTTTTGTATTCTGTTGTATTGTTTACCTCGTGTACCACCAGTCCTTTCTCATCACTTTCCATCAAATCCACACCTACGATGTCGCCTTCAATTGCACGTTTTGCCTTGATACACATCTCCTCCATTTCTGGAGTGACTTTGCATGGTTCAGCCGTTCCTCCAAGTGCCATGTTTGTTTTCCAATGTTCTGACGAACGATAAATCGCTGCGACTATTTTGTCCCCTACCATGATTGCTCTTATGTCTCTTGGCGGCCTTTTTACAAATTCTTCTAGATAATGCACTTGATAGATAGGATACATGTTTTCTCTACTCTCAATGATTCCTTCAGCTGCATCCCTGCCGTTTAATTTTGAAATTAACCTTCCCCAACTTCCGACTGTTGGCTTGATCACCCTTGGGTATCCCTGTGAATCCAATGCCTCCAAGGCTGCATCTTTTGAAAACGCTACTGTTGCATCTGGTGTTGGAACTCCTGCTTTTTTTAATAGCACATGCGTGAATAATTTATTTCCGGCATAAACTCCTGTGTTGAGACAGTTGATTACCTTGACTCCGATTCCTTCAAGAGCTGCAGTTGAATGCAAGTTTCTATAGTAACTCACACATCTCTGAATAACCACCCCATAACCGTCTGGTCTTTTTTCTAAATCTATTGCCAATTTTTTACAATCGACCATCTGGATGTCGATGTTGTTTTTTTTACCTGCTTCCAGTAGGGCTTTTTCTTCCCAACGGATGGAATCGTAAAGAATGGTAACGTCAGGATTCACTGTCCCCAATCCTCGCCAACTGTTTGAGCTGGCCTTAGATCGAAACCGTCTGAACCTTTTGCTAATTCAAAACTTGCGCCACATTCCGGACATGTTACGATTTCTCCTTCAAGCGCATCACCTGGTATGGAAATATCGGCATCACATTCTTCACATTTTGACATGTTTTCTCTTCATTGCTCCTCTTTATTTATCATTAATTATCTTTTTTTCAAGCCTGTCTTCTAGAGGGATCTCTATTAGATCACCCATCCTGAGACCCTTTAGTCCCGCAGCAACTGCCTTTGCCCCTTCGTCATCTTTCTCCAGTCCTAAAAGTGACATCAGATATGCGGCACCTGTCTTTCCTGCAAGTTCGCCGAAGACGATTCTTCTTCTATTTCCGACTGCCCTTGGTGGGATTGGCTCATAGGCTGCTGGATTTCTGAGAATTGCTGCAAGGTGCGTTCCTGCCTTGTGTTTGTAAGCTGACGTACCTACAATTGGCTTTGAGTCATATGGCTTGATTGACGTGTATTCCTCAATCAACCTGGATAAATCTAGCAGCATATCCAATCTGAAATCGTTTGGAGATTTGTAAAGATATGTTAATGCTACTGCAACTTCTGCAAGTGGCGGTATTCCCGTTCTTTCTCCGATGCCATCAATCGTTGTGTGGATTTGATCAACTCCTGCATCGCATGCTGAGAACGCATTTGCAACTGCAAACCCTATGTCATTGTGAACATGAGCATCCAGTGGCACGTCTACAACTTCTCGCACTTTTTTAACAAAATTATACATTCCAATTGGACGCAGAATTCCCACTGTATCCGGAAGACTGATTCTGTCTACTCCGACTTCTTCAATGGCTTTACACACTTTGAGCAAAAATTCAGGTTCTGCTCTGCTTCCATCTTCTACCGTAAATCTGATTTTCAATCCATGTGATTTTGCATATTCTACAGTTTCGACTGCCCTGTCAAGTGCATCTTCTTTTGAAATTCTTAATTTGTCCCTTAGATGAATGTCTGATATTCCTAAATATGCCGCACACCATTTGGCATCACAATCCAATGAGATATCTATGTCTTCTTTGAGTGCACGTCCGTGAGAAACAATGTCTGCGTTTAATCCTTGCTTGATGATTGTTTTAGCAGCTTCTTTATGATCATTAGATACAACTGGCGAAATTTCAATTTGATCAACGCCAAAATAATCTAGCATCCACGCAATTTGGATTCTTTGCTTATTTGTAAATGAAACGCCTGGATGCTGTTCTCCTTCTCTTAGGGTACTATCTAAAATTCTAATTTTCTCTGGACTTTTGTCATATGCATTGTACAGATTGGCATAGTGATTCGGATCTCTCATTGCTAATATCGCTCCCTAAAATTGACGATATAAACATATTCGTACTGGGTTCGTTTGAAAAAGGTAAAAGTGATCCTAAATTCGTTTGAAAATTAAAATTTGAAACGAAAGTCGCATCTAGATTATTTTTCTCAAAATAATTACCGTGTTGGTATCTACTACTCCGGGAATTTTTCTTAGGGCGTCAATACCACTGTTAATCTCTGCAATGTTTGTCGCACTCATTATCGTTGCAATGTCATATTGTCCTGTAATCTCATAGACTGTTTTGACACCTTCTAGTTTTGCAAGTTTTAATGACACTTTGGATGTGTCTGTTGCTGAATCCACTGAAACCAAAACAATCGCACTAGTTGTGTTCTCTTCTCCTAATTCCAAAGTAAATTTTTTTATAGTCCCACCGTCCACCAAATTTTTTACGCGCCTTCTCACTGCTGACTCTGATAATTCTAATTTCTTACCCATGTCTACAAACGACTCTCTGGAATCCTCTTTTAGGTATCCGATAATTTTTTCGTCTACTTTATCCTTGTACATTCCTTTTTTCCTCCTCCTCAGTTAGTACAGAATCCAAAGCATCTAAAACTTTTGTTACGTCATCATCTGATATTACCAGTGGAGGAAGAATTCTGAGTACGTTCCTTCCAGAGTAGAGCATCAAAACTCCTTTTTTAATCAATCCCATCAAAATATCTCTGACTTCAAACTTCATCTCGATTCCTATCATGAGACCCTTGCCCCGAACTTCTCTAATCATTGTATGCTTTTCTTTTAATCCTTCCAATCCTTCTCTGAATAACTTTCCCATTTTTTCTGAATTTTCAATTAATCCGTCTTCTGTAATTGCTTTAAGAGCTGCAGTTCCTGCCGCACATGATATTGGGTTTCCGCCAAACGTTGATGAGTGCTCTCCCTTGCTTATTGAAGCCAATATGTCTGGCCTTACAAGTGTCGCCCCCATTGGCACACCTCCTGCAATTCCTTTTGCAAGACAGAGTATGTCCGGTGCAGTATTCCAATGCTCACAAGCCCACAATCGTCCAGTTCTTCCCAAACCAGCCTGTATTTCGTCAAAAATTAGCACAATTCCTTTTTCGTCACAAAGTTTTCTAACTTCTTGTAAAAATCCTTCCGGTGCAACAATAATCCCGCTTTCCCCTTGAATTGGTTCTAAAATTACAAATGCAGTATCGCCGTCAACCACAGAACGCAATGATTCTATATCTCCATATGATGCAAAAGAAACCTTTTCAACCAATGGGGCAAATGCCTTTCTATATTTTGGATTAAATGTTAATGACAATGCTCCAAATGATTTACCGTGATAGGATCCTTTCATCGCAACCATTCCTTTTTTACCTGTAAACTTTCTTGCAAATTTGATTGCAGCCTCAATTGCCTCTGCACCGCTGTTGTTTAGATGCACCTGTGTTAGTCCTTTGGGAGCTAATCCAATTAGGGTAGTTAGAAATTCTTCCCTTGTTTTATTGTATAACGAGCTATGAACCGTAATGATTTTGTCGATCTGTTCTTTGATTGAATCATTAACCCTTTGATTTTTATGGCCTACTAAGGCTACTCCATACCCTCCCATGCAATCAACGTATTCTTTTCCTTCCACATCCCATACGTGAGCTCCTGCCCCTTTTTCAACTGTTACTGGAAATCTTTGGTATAGGTTTCCCATGAATTGGTCTTCACTCACGTTCAATCACCGTACAATTATCGTGTGCAATAGCCGCTGAAATCGGATTTTCTTTTTGACCATTGCCAATCAGTGCCTGTGTCACGCCCATGTCTAATGCTTCAGTTGACGCTAAAATTTTTTTTTCCATTCCGGGACCTATTTTTGGTCTAATATCTCTTGCTTCTGCCAGTGTTAATTTTGGAACAACTTTATCATCAATCAATAATCCGTCAACGTTTGTAATGAACAATACTTTATCACATCCCACTTTGCCTGCAACATATGCTGCTGCTCTATCCCCGTCAATATTGAGAAATTCTGACTCTTCACTCATTGCTATGGGCGAAATAACCGGTGTTAGACCATGTTCTAAGAGTGAGTTGATGAATTTTGAGTTAACTTTTCTAATTTTACCCGTATATCCGCCATCAATTGCTTGCTTTCTACCTTTTTCATTTACTATGAGGAGTTTCTTTTTTCTGTCTGCCTCTATGACTCTGGCATCTGCTCCAGAAAGGCCAATTGCATCGATGCCATTTTTCTGAAGCATTTGAACAATTGCCTTGTTGATTCTTCCTGACATTACCATTGTAAAAATTTCTGCAGTTTCTTTGTCTGTGTATCTGCTCTTGATCCCACTTGGGGATGTTACAAATTTTGGTTCTTTTCCAAGCTGTTTGCATACTTTGGTAACCTCCTTTCCTCCTCCGTGAACAATGATGATTCCCTCACTTTCTGCCACTTTTTTGATATCTGAAATCGTTGATGGATGTAAATCATCTACTACGCTTCCGCCAATTTTGATTGTGATCATCTCTAAACCGGAGTTAGTGGCGTGTATCTTAGTCCGTCCATTTCATCAAAACCAGACATTACATTCATGTTTTGAATGGCAGAACCTGCTGCACCTTTCATCAGGTTATCTGACGCAGATAATGCAATTAACCTATTGTTATCCTCATCCAAATCAAATCCGATGTCACAAAAGTTCGAACCAACTAAGAATTTTGGATCTGGGAATTTGTATAATCCTTTTTTATCCCTAATTAACCTGACAAATCTTTCTTCACCATAAGTTTCACGATATAGTTTCCACAATTCTTTTTCTCCGATATCTTTTTTCATGAATGTGTGATTGGTGCATAAAATTCCACGAACTACGTCCACTGCATGCGGGCTCATTGATACGTGGATTTTCTTTCCTGCGATTTCACCAAGTTCTTGTTCGATCTCGCCCGTGTGCCTGTGTTTTGCTGGTTTGTATGGTCTGATCACTCCTGCTCTCATTGCATGTGCAGTTCCTGAACCCGAACCGGCACCTGACGAACCAATTTTTGAATCTACCACGATATGGTCTGTGTCAATAAGATCATTTCGAATCAATGGCGCCAATGCTAACATTGATGTTACTGCCATACATCCTGGACAAGAAACCAGCTGTGCATTTTTAATTTGCTCTCTGTGTAATTCTGGCACACCGAAAACTGATTTTTCTAAATAGTCTGGATGCGGGTGTTCCCATCCGTACCATTTGTCATATGCGTCTTGATTGTGCAATCTATAGTCTGCACTCAAGTCGATGATTTTGATGCCTCTATCATACAGTGCTTTGACAATTTCTGTCGCAGTGCCGTGTGGAACTGCTGTAAATACAAGATCACACTGATCTGTTAATCTGTCATAATCTAATTCGCTAAATTTAAGATCGGTAAATCCCTTCAAACTTGGTTGCACCCTGTGCAAATATTCTCCCACATGCTGCCTTGATGTAACTGTAGTGATCTCTACTTCTGGATGGTTGACTAAAAGACGAAGTGTCTCCCCGCCTACATATCCTGATGCCCCAACAACACCTACTTTCATGATAAACCTCCTCGCAATGGAGTATAATTTATTTCCTAACGTAGTTTAGCGCATATTCTACCATTTCTTTTGGTATATTTCGCTGTGCAACTCTTGCCAATCCTTTGAATTCCACTGTGTTGTTTACCTCGTGTACAACCAACCCGTTTTTGTCGTCTTCCATCATATCAACGCCCAAAATTCCTCCCCCCATAGCTTTGGATGCTTTGGATGCCATATCTTCCATCTCTTTTGTGATCTTACAAAGTTCTGGATCTGCTCCGAGTGCAATATTTGTCTTAAATCCTCCTGATGACTTTCTATACATTGCAGCAACAGGCTCATCTCCTACCGTGACCACTCTGATGTCTCTTGGCGGCCTTTCTACTAATTCTTGCAGATAGTATATTCTGTCATGTGGACTATCGGTAATGTCTCTAATCTCAAAAACTGCTTCCATTGTGTCTCTGTCTCTTAGTGGCATGACTCCCCTTCCCCAACTTCCAATCACTGGTTTGATAACTAGTGGAAATCCTACTTTTTCTAGATTCTCTGCGGCACTTTGACTTGAAAACGAGAAATATGTTTTTGGTGTTGGTATGCTGTTCTTTTTCAAAAGTAATGTCATGAACATTTTATTTCCACAAATACTTGCAACATCAAATTTATTCAATACCGGAATATCCATAAATTCTAGACTTGCAGTAAAGTGCAATCCCCTAAAATAGCTGACACATCTTTCTAAAACAACATCTCCCAAATCAAAATCTTCTTTTTTGCTGTCTGTGTTAATTTGAGTGATTTTAGCATCTAGCATTAACGCATCGTGTCCTAATTCGGATGCTTCTTTTTGAAGCATTTTCTCTTCCGCTCTTAAGCGGTCAAACACAATGCAGACTTTTGACATTACTCTCCCCAGTCTTCGCCTACGGTTTCTGCTTGCTTAAGCTCGACATTTGATCCGTCTTTTTTTGCGATTTCAAAGTCAGCTCCGCAATCAGGACAGGAGACAATTTCCCCTACTGAGGCATCGCCTGGGATGTTTAGTGTTGCATCACATTCTGGGCAGTTCATGTTTTTGTTGACCTTTTCTTTTGTAATTTATTAGCTTCTGTTGATTGCATTCCCCATAATTCGACGAATCCTCTAGCTAGCCTTTGATCAAATGTTGATTCTGCTCCGTAAGTCGCAATATCGTGACTATACAATGAGTTATTGGACTTTCTTCCAACTACTCTGAGACTTCCTTTGTACATCTTTAGTCTCACTGTTCCGGAAACTGGTTTTTGTGCATTCTCAATGAATCCGTCCAGATCTGCCTTTAGGGGATCTTGCCAAAGTCCCGAATATGCCAAATATGACCACTCATCATCAATCATTGATTTGAATTTGTTTTGATGTTTGGTGTGAACCATTTTTTCTAAATCTGCATGTGCCTCAATTAGACAGGTTGCCGCTGGAGTTTCATATACTTCGCGAGATTTGATTCCGACCACTCTGTCTTCAATATGGTCTACTATGCCAACGCCAGCGTTGCCTGCTTTTTTGCTGATGTATTCAATTAGTTTCAGCGGTTCCATAGATTTCCCATCAACACCTACTGGCATTCCTTTGTTGAATTTAATTTCCAAATACGATGGCTTATCTGGCAAATTTCTTGTTTTAACCCAAATGAATGCATCATCAGGCGGCTCACTATATGGATCTTCTAATACTCCCCCTTCAATTGCGCGTCCCCATAAGTTTTGATCAACGCTGAATTTCTTTGCTACTGTGTCAATTTCAATCCCGTGTTTTTTTGCAAATTTTAATTCTGTGTCTCTATCCAAGTTTTTGTCTCTAATTGGAGCAATAATTGGAAGATCAGAACCAGAGCGTAACGTTATGTCAAATCTCACTTGATCATTTCCTTTACCTGAGCAACCATGTGCAAGCGAAGTAACCTTTTCCTTCCTTGCAATCTCCAAAACTTTTTCTGCAATTAACGGCCTGGCAAGCGCTGTTGCCAAACAATATTTTTTTTGATAAAGGGCATTTGCTTTGATTGATGGAAAAATGTAATCTTTGACAAATTCTTTTCTTGCATCAATGTTGTAATGTTTTTTTACTCCGAGTTTTTTTGCTTTTGCAGCAATTTTTTTCCAATCATCTCCTTGTCCGACATCCACAGTTACTGTGATGACATCCATGTCATGTTCATCTTGAAGATACTTCACAACAACTGATGTGTCTAGTCCTCCGGAGAACGCCAGAATTCCTTTTTGAGCCATAAAACATATTTTCCGTCGTGTTTTGGAATTTATCTTTTGTGTTAGGCTCGAAATAAATTATTTTTAAAAAATTTCTGACTAGCTTGAGCTAAAATTCGATGATTATTTAACCGCCAGATATAACGCTGTTTTATGAAAACTAGATCGATGATTCATGCTAGTATGGTTGGAATCGTTCTATTGTCTGCATTGGGAGTTGGATATACTTCTAGTTTTGATACTCATGATCCTGATCTTCGAATTGCATACTTTCCAAACATAGGACATGCTATACCGATAGTTGGAATGGAGAAAGGGTTTTTCCAAAATAGCCTTGGCGATACAGTAACAATTGAAACTAGGGTCTTTGACAGTGGCCCTCAAGCAATAGAATCTCTCTTTGCAAGTTCTGTGGACTTAGCTTATGTTGGACCCGGCCCTGCAATTAGCGGATTTTTAAATTCAGAAAATGAAAATGTGAAGATTCTTGCAGGTGCTGCAAGTGGCGGTGCAAGTTTCATCGTACATCCTGATTCTCAAATAGCTGCCGCTTCTGATTTTTCTGGAAAAAAAATTGCCGCCCCTCAAATTGGTAACACGCAGGATGTATCTTTGCGGCATTATCTTTCTGAAAATGGTTTGAAACCTGCTGAAAAAGGTGGCTCTGTAGTGGTTTACAACATTCCAAATCCCGATATCTATACATTATTTGTTAAAGGTGATATTGACGGGGCTTGGGTTGCAGAACCTTGGGCTACCATTTTGGAATCTGAACTAAATGGAAAGAGACTGTTCCATGAAGAAGATCTGTGGCCCGATCAAGAATTTGCATCTGTTGTCTTAATTGCAAATGCAGATTATGTGGAAAAAAACCCTGCCATTGTATCTGCACTGCTGGATTCTCATCATGAGACTGTTCTATGGATCAATCAAAATCCTGTTGAAACTAGAATCGTTTTTAATAATTTTCTAAATTCCCATCTAGGACAGTCTTTGTCTGACGACGTTGTAGATGTTGCTTTATCTAATCTTGTTATAACCGCAGATCCAATTCCAAACTCGGTTCATTCCTTTGCTGAAAAGGCAGACTCTCTGGGATACCTTGGAAGAAACGGATATGATTTGTCTGGTATTTTTTACTACTTTGGCACAAATCCAGTTAAAGGAGATGGTCTGACATGACCAAATTAGAGGCAAAAAACATTGTAAAATATTTTAGCCATGATTCTCATAAACTCAAGGCACTTGGAGGCATTAATCTCAAGGTTGAAGCAGGAGATTTTGTGTGCTTGGTGGGTCCTTCTGGATGTGGCAAATCTACCTTTTTGCGTATAGTTGCAGGTTTGGAAAAACCAGATGAAGGACAAATTCTCTTTGATGGCCATAATGTTACTGAAACTGGTCCTGAAAGAATCATGGTATTTCAAGAAGGAGCTCTGTTTCCTTGGCTAAAAGTTCAAGACAATGTGGAATTTGGATTGGAGATGGCAGGTATTCCAAAGGAAGAACGTGCCAAGATATCTCACAGATATCTAGACATGATGCAGCTGACCAAATTTGCTGATTCCTACACCTATCAGCTTTCCACTGGAATGAAACAGCGTGTAGCTATTGCTAGAGCTCTTGTAATGGATCCTGATGTATTGCTAATGGATGAACCATTTGCCGCCCTTGATGCACAAACTCGTGATCTGTTGCTAGTTGAAATGCAATTGATTTGGGAAAAAACAAAGAAAACTATTTTGTTTGTAACCCATAGTGTTTCAGAAGCTGCAGTTCTGGGAACTAAAGTGGCAATTTTCAGTAATCGTCCATCCATAATTAAAAAAGAGGTTGATAATAATTTTCCAAGACCTAGAATTACTGAAGACGAATCTTTACTTAAATTTCAACAGGATATTCTGACAGAACTTCGGCCTGAGGTAAAGAAAAACAAAGGGTGATAATCATGGCAAAAAACTACACTCCTCATCGAATTGGTTTTTACATTGGCATTGTTGCTGTATGGCAAATCATTTCTATGTCTGGAATATGGCCTGGCAATGTCTTCCCTTCTCCCTATGAAGTAGCTGAAGATTTAGCATATGGTGCATCTGATGGCAGTCTGTTTTATGGGATTGCAACCAGCATGTGGAGACTATCTATCGGTTTAGGAATTGCAATTGGCGGTGGTATTGTACTTGGAATCGTTATGGCTCGAATTGAACTTGTCAATCAAACAGTGGGCTCTTTGGTTTTGGGATTACAATCAATTCCTTCAATAGCTTGGGTTCCATTAGGGATACTCTGGTTTGGATTAACTGATGGGGGAATTATTTTTGTCACTGCCATTGGCGCAATCTTTGCAGTTACAATAAACACCTACACAGGAGTCAAAAACATAGATCCTCACTTTATTGAGGCTGCGAGAAACATGGGTGCTAAGGGCAGTCAGCTAATTGCATCTGTGTTGATTCCTGCAGCATTTCCATACATGATCTCTGGCTTTAAACAAGGCTGGGCTTTTGCCTGGAGGGGTGTAATTGGCGCTGAGATACTATTTTCTTTCTTGGGATTGGGATTTTTGCTTAATGCTGGACGTTCTCTAAACGACGTATCCCAGATCATTGGAATAATGGTAGTAATTATGGCAATCGGTTTGGCAATTGATGGTGTAATTTTCAAGAAACTTGAAAACAAAGTAATGTCTCGCTGGGGTCTGAGATAGTCTCAACATGGTTTAAGAAACTCGTTTTGATCATAGACTCCTTTATTGTTGCCTACAATGAAATAACAAATGAATAAAGCTTTAACAATATTTTTTATTGTTTTGATTTCGATAACTTTTCTCGTCTCTAGCGCATATGCAGGAGGGCCACTCTGAGGATGCAAAAAACTGGGGTTACGACTCTGATGAATTTCGTTGTTGGTACGATGCTATCATTTCCTCAGTCATTATTTTGTATTCTGCAGGATCTTCTATGATGCCATCTGGAATTAATTTGGGAACTTGATATTTGAGAAGTTAATTTAATGTCAAATATGAGGCATTCGGTGACGGCTGTTTGTTTTGATGTGATCTGAAGGAATATTCTAATGTCAAAAATATGATCAACTTATCCTAAAACCCTCCAATACATCATGACGCATGCCAGATACACAAACCCGAGACAGTTGTCACAGTTCCCTTCGTATCTGACTGCCGTCCCGTAAAGTCCGCACTTGAGCCAGGCAAGGAACCGCTCTACGACAAACCCTGTCTTGCCATAATTTTTTTGATTCCTGTTTTGTGCAACGTTCCTTGAGTTCCTTTTGTATGGAATGCAACAGTCAATCCCATGGGATCTCAGATAGTCTCTGATGTATGCCGCATCGTATCCCCTGTCGGCATACACAGATGATCTCCCGTATCAAACCATCATCTGCAAGTTCTGAGATGTTCTCTAGCACATCAATGAATTTCGTACTGTCATGGACATTTGCAGGGCTGGCCCTGATTGGGATTGGCAGTCCTGTCCTGTCTACTGCAACGTGAATCTTTGTGCCCAGGATCTTCCTGAACCCGTCATATCCTATTTTGTCCCCCCTTTTTTGGCGGCAACTGACGATGAATCAATCGATATTTTTTGCAGGCTGATTTTTCCCTGCCTGTGTGCGGATTTGATCAGTCCTGACAGAATCCTTTTCCATATTCCCTTTTGCTGCAGCTCTGAGAATCTCAGATGCGCGGTGGATTTTGAACCGTATCTGTCCGGCATGTCTGCCCACCTGCAGCCGGTTGTTAGGACAAACAACATTCCGTTGACTGTGTTTCTGTCATTGCATCCTGGCCTTCCGGTTTTTGCAGGCTTTGGCAGATGTGATGCAACCGTGTTCCATTGAGTGTCTGACATTTCCTTGTGAATCATGAAGGATACGTCAGCAGGGTCATTCTTGGATCCCGATTGTCATGAATTATTTACAAAATGATCGGTTTTAGGATGAGTTGACTATATGATTCTAATCATGAAGAATTAATTTCATATTTCCAAGAATGTTCTAGTGAACAAACAGAAAGGAATTGGCTTGGAAAATTTGCAGATTTGATCATTGTTGATCAGAATATTTTTGAAATTCCTGCGGATCAAATTGGAGAAACCAAAGTGTTGTTTACATATCTTGAAGGGGAACAAATTTTCCCTTAGGCCACCTAAAAAACGAAAATAATTCTGTTTGATGACCATCTAAGAATCAATCTTGGTATTTTAGAAAAAATTGGTGCTGCAAAATCATCTTTTCATATTCCATATGAGAATATTGTATCTGCTTTTTCTGAATCTCTACATGAAGTTGTAGGGTTCAAGATTGCGGGAATCAATTTTCCTAAATTGATTGAATTGGGAACTTTTCTTGATGGCACTCAAAAACAGTTTTGTTATGTCAAAAGACGCGAAAATAACTTTCTTGTTTTGGTGCTAAAGGCTAATTTTTACTCTAAAATTATTTTGGAATTGGAATCTAGTCAAGAAATTGCAGATGAAATAAGCAAAAAATTGGAATTGCAGTGATATCTTAATACTTGCATTCTTACTTTTTATTTTCTTATTTTTAGTGAGACAATAAATGCACAAATGATTATTCCAACTGCAAAATACATCACTGCAACATAGTCAAACATGTATGCAATGGCTCCTGCTATTACTGGACCAATAACTGCGGCAATAGATAACGTTGAACTGAATATTCCAGTTGATGTAGAGCGTGGATTGTTATCCATCAGATGGAAATTTCCGCCAATAAACAAAAATGCCCACGTGGCACCTACTAGTGACATAAACGGCATTGCCATCCACCACTCTGTAACAAAAGCCAATCCTACAAAGACAAATGTTGTACTTCCAACACCTATTTTGAATTTGGTTATATTTGAAAGATGAATTTTACTTGCCATAACATTCATCAAAATAAACGCAGTCAACGTATTTGCCACATATACAATTGAAATGTGATAAAGATCTCCTCCCAATCTCTCCACAATCATTATTGGAAGAATAGTCCATACTGCAGCAGCCCCAACATGTCTTAGTAGTAAAGACAAAAAGAGAAACTTGTTTTTTGAAATTACTTTTTTTGTAGTTCCTGGCTCTACTTCTTTCTCTTGTTCTGGATTTGGTAGTTTCATCGTACAGATTAAACCTACAATAAATGATGCCGCACTAATTAGAAAAATTAATTTTAAATCATTTGCCAATCCTGCCGCTGCAATTCCAGCTAACCATCCTAATGCATGAAATGAGATTACCGTAGCTGCTCTTTTTTTGTCGACATTTGCCTCATACGTATATGCAATCATCGCAGGAATCATGATTCCACTTGCTACTCCTGCCGCAATTCTTACTAGGAAAAACATGCTCAGATCCTCTGCAAAATAATGTAATCCAAAGGCAATGGCACATCCTATGAAGCCGATTCTGATAAATTTGAGCCTGGTTCCTTTCTTATCTGAATGACGCCCAAAATAGATTTCAGATAAAATCTGTGCAAAACTAAATGATGCTACCAGCAGACCAATCTCAAAAATTGACTCTGTAACTCCCCTTGCAATTATCGGCATGAAAACGAAAACTATGGAAATTCCGGCATGCTGGAAAAAGGTGGCACTACGAACAAGGTTGTTAACATGTAACTTTTCCATAAATGTACATAAGTGCTCCATGACCTAATTTCAATATACGTATGAATATCCCATCTTTTTGTGGTTTTTTCTGAAAAGAGTTAAACTCTCCAAGAATATCTCCAAATTAAATTGACCGAAAAGGAGCCCTTTCTTGATGCTATGAAGAATAGAATTTTACTCTTTGATGGTGCAATGGGCACTGAAATTCAAAGGCATGATCCTAAACCTGGAGACTTTCCAAATAACCGGGACGGTTTTAATGATGGATTGGTAATGACTCATCCTGAATGGATTAAAGAAATTCATAGGAATTACCTTGATGCCGGCTCTGATTGCATAGAAACTAATTCTTTTGGTTCAAACAAAATCAAGCTTGACGAGTATGGTTTTGGTGATCAAACCATTGACTTTAACAAAAAAATTGCAACACTCGCATCTGAGGTATGCGATGAGTATGCTGACAAACCTCGGTACGTGATTGGCTCTATGGGTCCCACCGGATATCTTCCAAGCTCAAACGATCCTGATTTGGGCCAAAAACCTCTTGATGAAATTCGAGAAGCGTTCGAGTTACAGGCAGAAGGACTGATCCTTGGAGGGGTTGACGCATTACTTGCTGAAACAAGTCAGGATATTCTTGAGGTAAAATTGGTGATTGAGGCATGTCATAATGCCATTCAAAAAACTGGAAAGAAAGTACCAATCATCGCAAATGCTACCTTGGATCAATATGGAAAGATGCTACTTGGAACAAACATCCAGGCTGCATACACAACTGTTTCTGATATGGGTATTGACGTATTTGGATTGAATTGCTCCACTGGTCCAATTGAGATGACTCCTAGCGTACAATGGCTTGATGAACAAAATGATCACGATGTCTTGGTAGTTCCAAATGCTGGAATGCCTGAAAATGATGGCGGTCAAGCAGTTTACAAAATGACTCCTGAAAAGATGGGTGCCGCGTTGGGTGATTTTCTTGATAATTACAAAAAGGTCAGAATTATTGGTGGCTGCTGTGGGACAAATCCTGGACATATTCGAGCCTTGAGAAAAGTAATTGACGAAAAAGCCAACTCTATAGAGGGCTAAGTATTTAGAAAAACAGATGTGATTTTATGGCATTGACAGTTCCTAGAGTGAGTTCGGCATTAAAGGCAGTGGATCTGAAACAAATTCCTGCACCGCTAATCATTGGAGAAAGAATCAATACTCAAGGTTCTCGTAAGGCCAAAAAAATGGTACTTGCCGATGATTATGAAGGCCTGGTAGATTTGGCAAGAACTCAGGTTGAAGATGGAGCTCACTGCCTTGATGTCTGTGTTGCTACAACTGAGCGTGCAGATGAACATGAATTTATGTTAAATTTAGTTAAGCGATTAAGTTTAGAAATCGACGCACCTCTCGTAATTGATTCTACAGATCCTCAGGTGATTGAAGCATCTGTTACACAAATTCCTGGCAGGCCAATAATCAACTCCATCAATCTTGAAGGTGACGGAAGTAGATTTGAAAAACTTGCACCTCTGATGGCAAAATACGGGTTACCTTCTATCGCATTATGTATTGGTCCTGACGGCATGGCAAAAACCCCTCAACAAAAAGTTGATACTGCTGAATTATTGTTTGAGACTGGAAAAAAATATGGATTAAAAATCGAACAATTCATTTTTGACGTTCTTACATTCACTTTGGCAACTGGAGAAGACGAGTTTCTCGATGCAGGTAGAAATACTCTGGAAGGAATTCGTCTAGTCAAAGAAAAATTCCCTAATTGTTTTACTACTCTGGGCCTAAGTAACATCAGTTTTGGTCTGGCCCCCCATGCTAGAAAAACTCTAAATTCTGTATTTTTGTATCATGCAGTAAAAGCCGGTCTTGACACTGCAATTGTTAATGCTAAAGAAATTATTCCGTATGGAGAAATAGATGAGAAAGAGCGAAAACTAGCAGAAGATTTGATTTTCAATACTCATGCAAACGCTCTGTCTGATCTAATCGCCTATTTTGAAAATGCGGGTCCTCAAAACAGCACCGCTTCAAAGAAAGTAGATGCTGACCCCTCTTGGCCTGCAGGAAAACGCTCCAATTTCAGAATTGTAAATCGACTCAAAGACGGGATCCAAAACGATGTAGTTTCTGCAATTGCAGAGAAACTTGAGAAAAATGACATAATCAAAGAGGATGCAGGTGTTCTGTCACTTGACGCTCCAAAGGAAATCACCCATGACGCTGCGATTAAGACACTCAATGAGGATTTGCTTCCTGCTATGAAGGAGGTAGGTGACAAATTTGGTGCAGGGGAATTAATTCTTCCATTTGTCTTAAAATCTGCCGAATGCATGAAAGCAGCTGTTGGCGAACTTGAAAAATATCTAGTCAAAGAAGAAGGGACTAGTAAGGGTGTACTTGTTTTAGGTACTGTTTATGGAGACGTTCACGATATTGGTAAAAACCTTGTAAAAACAATCTTTCAAAATAATGGATACGCTGTACATGATTTGGGAAAACAAGTTCCATTACAAAAATTCCTTGAAACAATTGACGAGACAAAACCTGATGCTGTAGGTCTGTCTGCATTACTTGTATCAACTTCAAAACAAATGAAGTTCTTTGTCGAGCATGCAAGAAAAAACAACATGACTATTCCTATCCTGTGCGGCGGTGCCGCAATCAATAGTAACTACATCAACCGAATTGCAAAAGAAGATGGAATCTATACCCCCGGTGTCTTTTACTGTAATACGATGTTTGAAGGCCTCAAAACAATGGATGCTTTGATTTCTGATGATAAGCCAAAACTTTTGGCTGATTGGAAAGAAAAACTAGAGAACTGGAAAGAAAAATCTGCCGAAACCATTGATCCTGACACTCTTCCAAAAAGTGGGATAAAACCCGTTCAATCCCCTGTCGTTGATAAGCTTGGCGAGCCAGTCCGCTTAAAATTAGATCAAATCAACATGTCTGAAGTTTGGACTATGATTGACAAAAAATCCCTATTCAAACTATCTTGGGGATTAAGGGGTAAAGCTGGTTCAGACTCTGAAGCAGAACACGAGCAATTGCTGTCTGAATGGAAAATTCGAATAATTAGAGACAGGCTCTTTGAACCTCAAGTCGTTTATGGTTATTTCAAATGTCATAACAGAGATAGGAAATTACTAGTTGAAAATCTTGACGGTGATGATGTAGAATTAGAATTTCCCCGTTCCACAAAACCTGATCATTTGTGTTTGACTGATTATTTTGGAGACGAAGACGTCGTTGCATTTCAATCTGTGACCGTTGGAAACAAGGTATCTGAAATCATAGAACAATGGAATAAAGAGGACAAGTATGCTGATGCATACTATCTTCATGGATTAGCTGTAGAAGTTGCAGAGGCACTAGCTGAATGGGTCAATCGTAAAATAAAATCCGAACTAAATTTGGAGAAAGGCGGTTTGAGATATAGTTGGGGTTTTCCCAGCTGTCCTGACGTGTCTCAACACCATTTGGTGTGGAGGTTATTGCATCCTGAAAAATCTGGAATGGCTTTGACTGAATCTGGCCAGATAATGCCTGAACAATCCACTGCAGCTATTGTGATTCATCACCCTGAAGCAAAATATTTTGTTCTTTGACTGGATAGCTTCTCTAAGAATTCATTTACTCCGCTAAAATCACTGGGTGACGTAACCAACACATCTCCTGTTATCTCATGTGTTTTGTGCAGCAACCCTTCAAATTCTTGAGCATATGACGCTAAATCCAAATTCAAAAATTCTGCAGATTTTTTATTTTTAGGTGAAGGATATAGCAGAATTGGAATTATGGAAAATCCTTTGAGATTATCTGATAGTTTTTGAACCTGTTCTGCATTTTGAATCACCTGTGTCATAAATCCTGCCGGTTTTGCATCTAGCTTTTTTGCAATTTTGGAAAAATTAGGCTTGTTTGATATTGAAAGATACAGGTCAATTTTTGAATCCATTCTTTGTTCTTTCAATCTCTTTGCTACTGAACTTGGAACCTGTCCTGAATCTGGCTTATTTGTCTGTGAAGGATCCCCCATTAGTATCAAAATACCTGAAAACCCCCTCTTGATGCATTTCCCTACAAATTCCGAAATTTCATTCTCACTCTTATCTCTGACTCTTAAACTAACAGTAATTGGTAAATCTGGAATTTCTTTTTTAATTATTTTTCCAGCTTCTACTGGGGAAACTCTTTGGAATCCTAATACATT
This sequence comes from uncultured Candidatus Nitrosopumilus sp., assembly GCA_951812645.1. GTDB lineage: Archaea > Thermoproteota > Nitrososphaeria > Nitrososphaerales > Nitrosopumilaceae > Nitrosopumilus. Next base: position 59,735 of record CATOSM010000002.1, read on the forward strand.
TTCTGTCAAGTGTATGGCATTACATTTTTTTGAAATGATTTTTATTCTATCTACAAATTTTTGAATTGATTCATCCGTATTTACGTCTGGTAGAATTTTGGGAGGATTAGCTTCATACCTTATTGTCATATTTTCAATTCTTTCGTCCTTGGTTAAAACCTTTGAATACTAAAACCCATATGGAATAGTAGGACAGACCTGCAATGCTCTTAGATGAATTAAAATCAAAACTCTCTACCTCTATTAACCCTGTGATTAATTCCGATGGAAAATATCGTCTGGCATCAATTCTTGCTGTGATGTATGGAAAAGATCCAGTCGTTCTAATGACTGAAAAACCAAAATCTATGAGATTCCATGCAGGTGAGATTTCTTTTCCTGGCGGAAAATTTGATTCTGACGATGCAGACCTCTTGGAAACTGCATTACGCGAAACAAGTGAAGAGATTGGTTTGAATATATCTAGGGAACAAGTGATTGGTCAACTGGATCCTGTTGTAACATTAAACTCTGGATTTTTGATTTTACCTTTTGTTTCCATTGTAAATTATATCTCTGAACTTTCTGCAAATTCTGAAGTCAAAAAAATTTTTCATATTCCTCTAGAATCTTTTTTAAAAACTGAAGCAAGAGATCCAGATCCTTCTCATAACCTTATTCAAGAAATGTATACTTTTGAATATCAGGACCAAATTGTTTGGGGTGCATCCGCTAGAATATTAAAACAGATTCAAGATTGCCTGAAATCCTGAGATTCATTTAAAGAGCTCGTTGTATTTAAGGCTCTCTATGAACAAATAACGCCAAAATTTTTGTTTATACATTGGTTGTGATTTTAGCTATTTTCAAAATATGAAGAACTTATCCTAAAACCCTCCAATACATCATGACGCATGCCAGATACACAAACCCGAGACAGTTGTCACAGTTCCCCTCCTATCTGACTGCCGTCCCGTGAGGTCCGCACTTGAGCCATGCAAGGAAACGTTCTACGACAAACCCTGTCTTGCCATAATGTCTTTGATTCCTGTTCTGTGCAACGTTCCTTGAGTTCCTTTTGTATGGAATGCAACAGTCAATCCCATGGGATCTCAGATAGTCTCTGATGTATGCCGCATCGTATCCCCTGTCGGCATACACTGAGATGATCTGCCGTATCAAACCATCATCTACAAGTTCTGAGGTGTTTTCCAACACATCAATGAATTTCGTACTGTCATGGACATTTGCAGGGCTGGCCCTGATTGGGATTGGCAGTCCTGTCCTGTCTACTGCAACGTGAATCTTTGTGCCCAGGATCTTCCTGAACCCGTCATATCCTATTTTGTCCCCCCTTTTTTGGCGGCAACTGACGATGAATCAATCGATATTTTTTGCAGGCTGATTTTTCCCTGTCTGTGTGCGGATTTTATCAGTCCTGACAGAATCCTTTTCCATGTTCCCTTTTGCTGCAGCTCTGAGAATCTCAGATGTGCGGTGGATTTTGAACCGTATCTGTTTGGCATGTCTGCCCGCCTGCAGCCGGTTGTTAGGACAAACGATATTCAGTTGGTTGTGTTTCTGTCATTGCATCTTGGCCTTCCGGTTTTTGCAGGCTTTGGGAGATGTGATGCAACCGTCTTCCATTGAGTGTCTGACATTTCTTTGTGAATCATGAAGGATACGTCAGCAGGGTCATTCTTGGATCCCGATTGTCATGAATTATTTACAAAATGATCGGTTTTAGGATGAGTTGTATGTCTTATTTTGTTTACCAAAAGTACCTGAAGATGCAAAATACCACAAAGAGCTCTATCTACTTCGAATTTATTATGGTCTGGTTGTACGAATGTCGGAAATCTATTTTGGCGGTTATGTGATTTCTACCAGTGAACAAATTAATTCCAGATACTTGAAGTTGTGTGGCAAGATACAAAAAATTCTCAAAAATTCCCCCTTGCGTAACTTGTCCTCTCTTGACTGGCAACCCTCTGATAATCTCCTCTCTCTTGATCCAGAGGCACCTGATTTTGATTGGGAATATGGTAAACGTCAAATGTGCTTGGATTTTAAAAGTGAAGTTGAAAAATTCTTCATAACAGAAGGAGAAAAAATCTTTAGGCTTGACCCTGATGGTGAAAGGTACCTCACAGAATTCCATTCCTTCTTAAACAATTACGAATCTCAAAAGAAGGATAGTGACAACAGAATGATGGATGGAATGATAACAAACACCTCTCAATACATGACACCAAAAGACTTTGAAAGAAACTCTGAAATTCAAAAACAACAGTCATCTAACAGAGGAAAGCTAGTAGTAGAACCCACTCTGATGATATCAAAGTTGGAAGAATTACTTGCAAATCTGAATCCGCTGAAAGAAAAGCCTAACGGTACAGGTGAAATGGGCCTACTTGAAATCTCAAAGAAATTAAGAAATCTATTGAAATTGGGTTTTGAGGATGGAGATCAGCGAGTGTTGCAGTTCAACCTAGAAGGCGGTAATTTTTATCGTAACCTGCATGCTTTCTATGATGAAAATAATTCCAGTTATCTGTCTGCTCAAGATCAGAAATACCTTGAGAATCTTCGATGGCACGAAATTAAGATAAAGGAATTCTTAGATGAGGTTAACCTTTCAAAAGAACTGATAGGCAAGGACTCTGCCAATCATAACAAAGAGACGGTATACACACCTGATGATGAGCATGATTTTTACAAAGATATCTTGAATATGATGAAAAATGCAAAAAATGAGGTCTTTATTGTTGATCCTTGGGTTGACGAATCCCTGTTCGCTCTCTTCGTAGAACATATCCCAATTGACGCCAATGTGAGAATATTGACCAAACAACCTCAGGGTGCATTCTTGGATGTGGGGAGAAAGCTTTCCAAGAAACGGTCACTTGAGATAGCAACCAGCACTCAAATACATGACAGATACGTCTTCACAGATAACAAATGCTGGACAATAGGCTCATCTCTGAAAGATGCTGCAAAAAATAAACCCACTACAATAATTCAGATTAATACATCTCCAAAAACACTCTATTTCATGCATGATGATTTTTTTAAAAATGGCACCAAACTACTGAGCAAACGACTCGAATAAATCTAGATCATTACTGTATGTCAAAACTTACTTGTTAGAAAGCACAAGATCTGTTCATCATGGCAAAAAGGACCAAATATCCACAATCATGTCATGACACAGCAGTGTCGAGAAGTGCAGCACAATACGTGGCCAACGGCTACAAGATATGTGCAGATATTTCTGGATATTCAAAACCACAAACTTTGTGCATAGACGGAGATTGTAGAAGACCAGATATCATTGCAAAAAAAGTCGAGATGTGCAAATCATTGAGTGGGAAACTCCAGAGTCTGTTGAAAAAGAGTGCCCAACATCATGTTCTAAGGACATGGGCAAGGAGAAATGGTGCTCATTTTCATCTACGAGTATGTAGTGTCTGATCAAAAATAATTTGATTATGTCTAACTAAAAAATGAGTTTTGGAAAATAGGTTTGAGCAGTAATTTATCTATCTATAGAAAAAAGGAAGCAACTAATCTTCAGAAAGTCACGATTTATTTTAATTTTCTATTGTTTCTTTTTTGCAAAATATTTTCCTTTATCACTATGCTCAAAGATACCATACTTGCAATAAAACTAACAACTGCAGTCAATTGAAAAAACGATGTTTCAAATGGATGTGGTTTCCCACTCAATTCAAATTTACATTCGCCAAGGTCTGGCCTGGCAAAATTCACAATCTGTCATGCCTTAACTGGTTCATCATTAAACAATGCTTTTTCTGCTTCAAAAATTGATTTTTTTACTAGAATTTGGATGAGGTAATATGTAGAAATTGCTGCGCAATTTCTACTGGATCCTCAAATTTATTGATTCCTAAATTTTACAATCTTATCCAAAACAAGCAGTGCCAATAACCATAATATATCATGCCTGTCCCCTACCACCATTACCCAGTATATAAGGGAATAGATAACTTTGTCTATATTATATATATAAGTCAAGATTAAATAACAATACATGATGATGGAAGAATCAACAGGGCTTCTAGAAAAGGCTGCACCTGCATTGTTATTTGCTCAGGAATTACCACCTAGACCTGTCTATACTCTAAAGAATCTCAAATCAATTGACGAATCAACAAAGACTGCTCACAGAAGAATCAAATCACTGCTTCCATTAGGTCTTGCAACATACAATCGTGGAAAGTTTTCTATCAAAAAAGAAGTTGTGTCTCAACCACTAAATGTATTAAAAAAATTAATTCCCTCGTTAATGTCATTAAAACAAGCAAGACGATTTGGACGTTCTTATAATAACGCAGATATCAATTTTGTTTCAAATCACAAACCTGAATCAGCAATGATTACACTAGATTATCAAGCATGGAGTATGACTAAATTTCAGTTTCCACGTGATCTGTTTGTATATGTAGATGATGTAGAAAAAGTAGCTACTTTTTTAAAAGAAAACAATTTCAGTGAAGGAAAAAAAGGACGTGTTGTATTATTGCCAAAGATAGGATCATTGAATAACAAAGTAGAACGAGTGTTTTTAGATTGTCTTGCAAATGGAGGACGAAGTGTATTAGATGCAGTAGCAATTCAATTGTTATACAGCGACACAATAGATGTAAAGGCACGATTTCCAATTGAAACCATAATTAAAGTTCAAGATGACTTACCTAAGGAAAATTAAATGAAACCTATAATTCGTGAGGCGCTTAATATTACAAACGATTTAGGGCTAGTAACATTTGTTGGGGCAGTTGCAGTAATTTTACAAACAAATGAATTTCGTCAATCACAAGATATTGATTTTGTAATTGCAAATGAAGTATCAAATGAGGAGTTACTAGAAAAACACTATAGAATAGTACAAGAAAATGGAAAAGAGAAAAAGTATACCCCTAGAGGATATAAAATTGATATGTACAGTTTACGTGATCTAAATGATATTCCATTACAGACAATAATTGATAATGCTCAGGCTATACCTATTGACAAAAAAGGAAATACTGTAAATGCTATGAGTCTGGAAACCTTGATTGTATCAAAATTTAGGGCAAATCGAGAACAAGATAACGAGGATTTGAATAGAATCGCAAAGACTCGTTATAATGATGTACAAAATGACAAATTGCAAGAATTGACCAAAAGCGATACAGAACTAAAAGATATACAAAGTACGCTCAAGTTCTATGCTGAAAATTGGTAAATTGTTCATTTAACATGAATTGGAAGAATATTTCACATCGACCGTACTAGGGTAGTAAGTTGTCTTTAGAAGAATTCCAGTTACGCATGGGATTAGGATAGCATGTTCAAACGTTTGTCAAAATGAGAGCATCAAACTTTTAGTTCAGACATTTGTATTAGAGTGGGAATCACTATTCTAAATTTCTTCTGCCCCTGTAACATCAATATCTGCATCGTTGATAATTTGTTTTGGCTCTTCTACAATTTTTAACAATTCCTGTGAATCATCATTATTTTCTTTTATGGATCCTTGATGTTGTGGCGATGGTGTGATTGCAATTTCTTTAGAATTACTTTCACTTTGTCTTTCTTCAATATTTTTTGGAATACGTTTTGAACTTACTCGTGTCAATTGGTTTGTAGATTATCATTCCGTCAATTAGTTGAGTTACAAAACTTGTGTTAGAATGAATTTCTAATTTTCTTGCAATCTCAATTGGAATTGAAATCATGCAGGTATTTCCTTTTTGATATGTTCTTCTGATGAATGTTTTTTTATGGTGTGTCTTTTTTTCATTATACAATCAACTTATCTTAAAACTAACCGTTTGGACAATATTTGATGATCATTTGGATCCATGAACCATTAGTTTCCAAACTGTACATGAAATTCACCGAAATAACAGACAGACAATGGGATATGATAGAGCCGTTGCTACCAAAACCTGCCGCCACAGGACGTCCAAGAAGCAATGACCGGATGGTTTTAAATGGAATCATCTACGTGCCGGTTTCCGGATGCAGGTGGAGTGAGATGCCAAAGACATACGGTGATGACTCGACTGCCAACCTAAGGCTAAGAAAATAGCAGGAGTTTGGCATATGGAAAAAGATTTTGGGGCGTGCAATCAAATCCGCACACAGACAGGGAAAAACCAGCCTGGAAAAAATATCGATTGATTCATCGTCAATTCCCTCCAAAAAAGGGGCGACGTGATCGGATTTGACGGGTTCAAGAGTCACAGGCACGAAATTACACGTTGCAGTGGACGGTACCGGCCTGCCAGTATCGATTGTAATGAGCCCTGCAAACATTCACGACAGTACGAAATTCGCAGATGTGATGGAATCAATTTTGGATTTTGCAGATGATTCCATGATGGAACAGATAGTTTCAGTCTATGCAGACAGGGGATACGGTTCAAAACCAATCCGCAGTTATGCAAGATCAAGAAACATCATTCCGTGCATTCCCTTTAGAAAAAACAGCAGGACGGCAGATGATGATGCAGGCAAGGACAGTTACGACAGGACAAGATTCGTAGTGGAGAGGTTCTTTGCCTGGCTGAAAAACGGGTTTCACAGAACAAGACATGAAAGAAACGCAGGAAACTATCCCTGGCTGGTCAACATTGCGTCATTTTTGACGTATTGCAGGGTTTTAAGATGAGTTGAGTACACCATCTCACTTTTTACAAGCTCGCCATTTTTGTACACATCAACATACACACTCAGTGGGTCTCTTGGTGGTGGAGGAGGGGGATTGGGTGTAAAGTGCAGTGATACGTCTTGCGAGAATGCAGAGTTTCCTGAGACACTCAATGTCACCATTGCATACATTTGTCCCTGATCAGTTGCCACTGCAAAGGCTGCACTTCCTGCATCAGCAGCTATGCTTGCAAGACTTCCATCGGCATTAAAGTCAGAATTGTCTGCAGTCACTGGTGGTATTGGCTTTCCTCCTGTAACATCAGGAAGATCCTGCAGTCGTATGGTTGCACTGATTCCATTTACACTCATTGTGATTTTGTCAGTGTTTGGAAGTATTGGGATAAAAATAGCATCACCTGCTTGGTAATTTCCATCAAGGTATGGAATTGCAGTATTTCCTACTGATACTTTGTCAATTTGGGCATCAACTGAAAATGGCAGCCTGACATATGCAAATGCAGTGTATGCCCTATCATGCCCATCATCGATGTGAAGAGTTTTGTCATTTATTGTATCAAAGATTATAGTGCTAAAGCTTCCGCGATACGACATAGAGTCTGGATATATCTTCAAGATGCTACCTGGAGATATGTCATTTAGCAAATCCACAGAGTTTGCAGTCAGGCTTATCTACCCAGACGGAGATGTCATTCCTCTTGTTCCAACAAGATTATTCTTTACAACCTCGTAGGGCATGTTTGGCTCTAGTCCGGACACCTCAAACATCACATCAACATTTGGATCAAAGGTCTCACCCTTGATTGTTATGATTCCTCCATTCAGTTGGGCAGTTATGTATGTGATTCTGGAGTCATGAACAGTGTGGAATTTTTCAAAGTTCGCTGTAACACCCATTACGACTGGCCCACCGTTTTTATCGTATACCCAGTGTTGAAAGTCAGATACTGTGTTATAGTTTACACGAAACAATTTTCCCCCAGATGGCAAACTAATTTTTGCAGATTGAGCGTCGGTATTATCTCCGATAACTCTAAAGTCGCCTTGGCTGTCTTTTGTAGTTACAAGATCAGAGGTAACTGTCTGGGTGCTCTGGCTGCTTATCCCTTTTCTTCCCTTGCAGCATTTGCCGTGATAGTACTCTGCGCTCCAGCTCTGTTTGTACTCAAAGATTCCTGTGACATCAGAACTGGATGCATCGGCGCTTACCAGCACATCAAGGCTTGATGGTGTTGGGTTACACCTGCAGTGATGAAGCAGGAATCCTCTTGAATTATCATATTGTACCTTGGTTAAATCAATCTCTGTCTCCAAGACCTTTAATTGATTTCCAGATGTTACAGTACCAGAAAGCCTTACCTGTTGGTTTTGTAAATCATTTATCTTTAGTAGAATTTTTCCAGTCCCAGAGATGACGATTCCGTTATTGGTCATAGACACAGATGGTTTGCCGCTAAGAACTTTTGATGCAGAATATCCCAATATGTTTGAAGTTTGAGAAGTTACATCAATCAGAGAATCTGATTTGTACTTGTATTTTTTGCTAAATTCCGGTATTGTTACTGCAACAGATTTATCATCATCTAACACTACTGCTACAAAATCAGAGGGAGGATCAACTTCAGTGTAACTTTTGAGGGAATCTGCCGTTCCAGTTATTCCCTGTCCTTGGATTACCTGGCCTGCAAGATCAAGCGTACGAAATGTTCCACTACTCCCAAACACGCCACCGCTTCCCTGTCCGTTGTTGTTGGACTCTTCAGATGTTTGTTCTGCTACAAAGACATTACCAAGGTCTGTGACAATCTGAATCTGCTGTGCATCAGCTGATGGCATCCATGATCCTGTAAAGACAATCATCCATGCAATTGCAATGTATAGTTTTTTTCTCATTGCAATACAAGAAAAAAATTGGTTTAAGGAGTAAAGTTCTAGGACAAGGAGTTTACTTTTTGGGAGAGTGCCGATGCAATTGAGTCATCAAGACTTGAGGTTCTAAATGAGCTAATCTCTGCATCTAGGACCTCACGCAAGACAATGTTTCCGCCATCATCAACAACTCTGATCTCTTTTATTCTCGTAGTCTTGCCCCAGTCATTTTTGATGTTTAGTTGACCGTCTGGGTTCAGCGTGACCTTGATGTTTTCTTTGACCTTGTCGTTTTGGATTGCAATAGAATCTGCTGCAGTCACTGAAAATTGCATTTGATTAGCAGAAGCACTCAGGATTGCACCCATTACCACTATTCCTAACAATGCTATGCCAGCTGCAACAAAAGGGCTTGCCATATCAATAAAAAAGAAATTCCACTTAAGGAGACAAATCTAAAAAACTAGATGTCAGCATCGTCAATTGGTTGCTGCGGTCCTTGGGAATATGGAACGTATGATCCTAATGAAATTCGCAGTCTTGTGACATCCTCAGGTAGAGAAACAATACTTAGTAGTTCGATTCCACTCAGTATTGGAAATGTTTTTGATGATACAATTGGTTTTTTGGGATGAAATGTTGTAAATGGAAATTTGTTTTTGACATTACAACACTTTCTTAATGAAAATTTCTTCTGCGAAATAATCTTTGTTCTGCTGATTCCTTCTGGAACTGTCATCTTCAAAAGATCAAAAGTCTTTTTGTCCTGTACTGCAAAAAATATCTCGCACTGGTAAAACTCTGCATCTTTTGCTTTTTGTTTTGCAATTTGGATAAAGTTTTGCAGCTGAGGACCAATCTTTCCTTGGTCTGACTTTGATTCCTTGCTTGAAATCCAGCTCCACATAGATGCAGCTCCGTATGGATCCTTTTTTGCATAACATGCTACAAGACATTCTTCTTTGTGGATCTGTTCTAGTACATTGTAGAGTTGGCTTCGTTGCTCCTGCAGTACTATTGGAATTGCATAGTGTCTTTTCAGTTTCAGTCTTTTTACATGTGGAAAAACAAATTCCGGTTCTGGGATTTCAACTGCTTCTATCTGATTAATCTTTGCAAAGAGGCTTTTTTCAGAGTCGTTGGTTCTAATGATGATTTTTGTTCTGTCTTCTTTTCTGTAAAAGAAAAATGCAACATCGCTTACTTTTGCAAGAATTTTCCTTAGATGCCAATCATCTTGGAAGCTTTGATATGGTCTTAGCTCAAGCCAACTTGTTTTAATCGATTTAGAACCCAAAACCAGTACGAAAGGATTTGTCGCTTAAAAGGAATCATTTCATATTTTTTGTTGGAATACAAGAACAATGCATTCAGAGTAGGAACAATTTTGCTAGTTCTTTTTGGAATGACTACATCCTTTATTGAATTTCAGACGGCATCATCACAGTTAGATCAGTTTGGTGATACAAAACAAAGCGATATTCAGTTAGTTGACCTGATTGACAGAAAGGGAAAATCTGCAACATGGCATCTCGGAAAAGGACTAACCCCTGGTGATCAGTTCACCTACAAAATTTGTGACATGATTCTCATTATTCCTGAATCTCCTGATCATTGCTATCAAATTAGTCTAGAGTTTGTTGACATCTTGAAGAGCCCACATGGAGATGTGTGGATAATCCAAGCTGTAATGGATCATCAAGACAAGAAAACGTACTCTATCTTTCAGATATCTGCAACTACCAACTCATCCTAAAACCGATCATTTTGTAAATAATTCATGACAATCGGGATCCAAGAATGACCCTGCCGATGTATCCTTCATGATTCACAAGGAAATGTCAGACATTCAATGGAACACGGTTGCATCACATCTGCCAAAGCCTGCAAAAACTGGCAGGCCAGGATGCAATGACAGAAACACAGTCAACGGAATATTGTTTGTCCTAACAACCGGCTGCAGGTGGGCAGACATGCCGGACAGATACGGTTCAAAATCCACCGCGCATCTGAGATTCTCAGAGCTGCAGCAAAAGGGAATATGGAAAAGGATTCTGTCAGGACTGATCAAATCCGCACACAGGCAGGGAAAAATCAGCCTGCAAAAAATATCGATTGATTCATCGTCAGTTGCCGCCAAAAAAGGGGGGACAAAACAGGATATGACGGGTCCAGGAAGATCCTGGGCACAAAGATTCACGTTGCAGTAGACAGGACAGGACTGCCAATCCCAATCAGGGCCAGCCCTGCAAATGTCCATGACAGTACGAAATTCATTGATGTGCTAGAGAACATCTCAGAACTTGTAGGTGATGGTTTGATACGGGAGATCATCTGTGTATGCCGACAGGGGATACGATGCGGCATACATCAGAGACTATCTGAGATCCCATGGGATTGACTGTTGCATTCCATACAAAAGGAACTCAAGGAACGTTGCACAAAACAGGAATCAAAAAAATTATGGCAAGACAGGGTTTGTCGTAGAGCGGTTCCTTGCCTGGCTCAAGTGCGGACTTTACGGGACGGCAGTCAGATACGAAGGGAACTGTGACAACTATCTTGGATTTGTGTATATGGCATGCGTCATGATGCATTGGAGGGTTTTAGGATAAGTTCTACATTTGACATTACAACTGATGGAACAAGCATTCCATATGCAGACTCTGTTTCAAGAACCATATTCTGGATTGGTAAATTTGCAAATGAACTTGATCAAAAACCACTTGCAGTAGGCAAGTCATGGGGAAAGGTTGCAACATATACAGCGCCAGCTACTGAACTTGTTGTTAAAAATACACAAGTCATAGAGTTTAACAATGAAGGACCATTTCATACCTTTGTTCTTGGATACAACCTAATTGAACAAAGCACCATTAACATAAATGAGGATTTTCCTTTTCCCATCAAGTCAGTAATCTACAAGCCTACCATATCACACCAGAACATTCCGCTGCAATTTACAATTGATCTAGTCAATCATACCAATACAAGTAATTTTCTTGATGATTTTTCGCAGCAAACATTTCCCAATCAAAATGAATTCGCTGAATCACTAAATGATTTTGAAGAGGATTTGTTAAATGAAAACTTTGAGAATATTGATGCGAGTTACATAGACAATAATGAACTAAACATGACATCAAGTCATGAAGATAATTTAAACTCTATAGATGCCAATTATTTAGATGCGATAGATCTGGAAGAATTGTTTGAAATGTTTCTAAGCGAGCACTTTGGAGATGATAATCCTGATGAGCAAATTATCGACTTTGCAGTTTTTCTTGATTTTCTTAATGAGACAGATTCATTAATTGATGAGCAAAACTTTACTGGTCCTTGAGACATGCATTATTTCTGATATTGGATCGATGATCTAGGTAGCAACATATATCACAAAGTACCACTTTTAGGTATATTATGATATATATAACAAAATACCACTTTATGGTAGGTTGTGATATAAGATGAAAACAAGCATAATAGTAGACAAACTGAGACTGGAAAAAAAAGAGTTTGTCACATCAGAGGAACTAAAGGAGTACTGCAAAGTATTCAAAATTGATCACAAATCAGCCATACATTATCTCACAAAAATGAAGTATCTAGTAAGGATATTCAGAGGCATATTCTATGTAAAGACTCTTGAAGAGTTTAAGCTTGGCACCACAAGTAAGTATAATCACCTAGAACTAGTCGCCAAGGGACTTGAGTCAAAGGGAGTAAAAAACTGGTACTTTGGTTTGCATACTGCATTGAAGCTAAACAACATGACACATGAGTACTTTACTATTGATGAGGTGATTAGCGACACCATATTCCGGTCAAAACCAATCAACATTGCAGGAAACAAGTTCAGGTTTGTGAAACTTTCTCCAGTGTTACTCAATTTTGGCATAAAGAAAGAAAAGATGTATCGTTACTCTGATCCTGAAAAAACTATTTTGGATTTTATCTATCTTTCAACATATGATGGTATGCCTGCGGAGAAGATCGTTATGGATGTAGCAGATTGGGCTGAAAATATTTCTAAAAACAAAATAAGAGAATATTCTGCTAATTATCCAAAAACGGTTGCAAAGATTGCATCGGAGGTTGTTACCAAATGATCAATTTAGATTTTGTAACTCAGTTATCCTCAACACTCAGAATTGAAAGAACGCATATGGTAGAGAGGGATGTGATCCTCCACCAGATTCTAACTGACCTGTCAGATGACAAATTCTTTTCAAACAACTTTCTCTTCAAGGGCGGAACATGTCTGATAAAACATCATCTAGGCTACTTTAGATTCTCCGAAGATGCAGATTTTACGTGGAAGGATCCATCAAGGTTCAAGGACAAAACTGCAAAGGAGATAAGAAAAGAATTATCATCAACCATAAACATGATAGGAAAAATTTTAGAACAGATTTCATCAACAAGAGGACTAGACTTCAAATGCTCAAAGGATAACACGGATTACGTAGAGCTTGGTGGAAGCAACAAAATGTGTACATTCAAAATGTGGTATTATTCGGTAGTTTTGAAGAAAAGGTTTTTCATAAAAATACAGATAAATTTTGTAGAAGAAATGTGCACAAAACCCAAGATGGGTCAACTAAAAAGTCTCGCTACTGGCAATAACGAAGAGCAAGCTCTATTCCCAGAATATTTGGAATATTCAAAAACTATTCCTTTTGATGTTTATGATATCAGAGAGATACTGAGTGAAAAGATTAGAGCATTGATTACAAGAAAGGGGGTCAAAGCAAGAGATTTTCTTGATGTTTTTTTCATTCAAAAAGATCTGGGCATCAAACCAACAGATGTTGAGAAATGTGTAATAAAAAAGACAAACCACGTCCTCAACCTCTATTCCAAATACAGAGAGAATCTGAAGGCAAAAGAGAAACTGGTAGAAAAAGGCACCATATTCGAATGGGGTGCAGAAAGAGAACTGTTACTAACAGAAATCAATGAGAAAGAATTTCAAAAATTTGTAAAGGAATTAACTGAATATCTTAAAGCATTAATCAAGAAATTTGTCTTATCTTAAAAAATGCAAGAATATACTTTGTGTCATGATAATTCCCCGATAAGGAATTATCGTTACATAAAATATACAGAATCATAACGCTGTGGCTCTAGTCAACAGTAGAAAGTCCCAGCCACCTGAGAATTCTGTTTGATTCCCTCCAGAGAATTATTCCTGCAATGAGCCCCAGTATGGCATACCAGATTATGTCAGATTCATCAAACTTGATGTTTTCTTCTTTTGATTCCATAGGATCCAAGGATATAGATGATCTTCCTCCCCAGATATTGTAGGCCTCCAATGTAACTGATTCATTGTTTGGAAGAACAATGCTGCAGCCAGTTTTGCATCTTCTTTCATACTCTTTTCCATCAACTAGTATCTGCTCGATTGGACCAAAGTTTTCGTCATGATTAATGATTACTAGATTCTTGTTGTTCTCATCTCTTGTTACATTTAGAATGTTGTCCTGATCAAGATTTACAACAAACAGATGATTAGAGTAAAACTGGAATGTCTGGGCATCAAAGATATGAGACTTGGCAATCATCTGTAATTTCAATGTCATAAGGTGAGAGTGCTCCAAACCCAAAGTTTAGTGGTATGTCAAGCTCATCCTCGTATGGACTTTCAAAAGCAGAATTGTTTCCAAATGTATGGTTTGAATTTGAAAAAAATGTTTCTGTATAGTTTGGAAACCATGTTGATGTGAGACTTGACTTCAAGTTAACATACCCTGTTCCATTCTTTTGGTTTACATCTTTTTCATACATGTCATCAAGTGTAATGTCAGAAAATCCTACATCTTGTGTATCATGAAATATCTTTTTGCAGACATAGTCTTGAGTATATTCAGATCCTTTTTCAAATTGAGGACTCATCACAATTGATACAGGTATCTGGTTTCTCTGTCCTTCTGAATCAGTTACAATTACTTTAACTGATGTGTGAAATTTTACTCTTGGATAGACATAGTCATATTCAGTTACGTTTGAAATCTCTTTTCCTCCAAAGTGTACTGATTGCAATGAATTGTCTATTGTTACATCATGGGATCTTTCCTTTAGCATAGTTCTTAGAATTGGATAGCTGAATATTATTTTGCCATAACCAGATTTTACAAACATTGCAGAATCTTTTTTGTTGCTTGCAGTATTTTCTTGTTCAGCTTGAAAAGAACTTGAATCAAAAGTTACTTCTTTGTTGCATCTGTCCTCAAGTCTTTGCAATATTATGGATTCGGCAGAGTTCCAGGTCATGGTTTCATTGAGAAATATTTTGTTGACAGGATCAAATGCATACCCTGAATAATCAAATCCGTTTAGCTTGCTTCGTCTAAGTTCATGAATGCCTGAAGGATCATCAGGTCCACCACCTTGTGAGCCAAAATAATGAAGTGCTACTGCAGGCCTGTTTCCATATGCCCACCAGTGATTGTCCTCTAGCATGTTGTAGGGATAATTCTGGCATACAGGGTCATATCGTACCAGCAAGGCATCCGTAGAGCCTGATGTGGTATTGAGGTATCTTTCAATATTGAATAGGTCAATTCTATATTGGAAGGAGTGAGCTCCAAGGTCCTTTTCTGATGTGCCGTTGTATATCCAACTCATCTTAAGACTAGCCCTTTGGACAGTATTTGATGATCATTTGGATCCATGAACTGTTAGTTTCCAAACCGTACATGAAATTCACCTAGATGACAGACAAACAACGGGGCATGATGGAACCGTTGTTGCCAAAACCTGCCGCGACAGGACGTCCAAGAAGCAATGACAGAATGGTTTTAAATGGAATCATCTACGTGCCGGTTTCCGGATGCAGGTGGAGTGAGATGCCAAAGACATACGGCGATGACTCAACTGCCAACCTAAGGCTAAGAAAATGGCAGGAGTTTGGCATATGGGAAAAGATTTTGGGACGTGCAATCAAATCCGCACACAGACAGGGAAAAATCAACCTGCAAAAAATATCGATTGATTCATCGTCAATTCCCTCTAAAAAAGGGGCGACGTGATCGGATTTGACGGATTCAAGAGAGTTACAGGCACGAAATTACATGTTGCAGTAGACGGTACCGGCCTGCCAGTATCAACTGTGATGAGTCCTGCAGACATTCACGACAGTACGAAATTTGTAGATGTGATGGAATCAATTTCAGATTTTGCAGATGATTCCATGATGGAATAGTTTCAGTCTATGCAGACAAGGGATACGATTCAAAGTCAATCCGCAGTTATGCAAGATCAAGAAACATCATTCCGTGTATTCCCTTTAGAAAAAACAGCAGGACGGCAGATGATGATACGTACAAGGACAGTTACGACAGGACAAGGTTTGTAGTGGAACGGTTCTTTGCCTGGCTGAAAAATGGGTTTCACAGAACAGGAATCAGATGTGAAAGAAACGCGGCAAACTATCTCGGGCTGGTTAACATTGCGTCATTTTTGATGTATTGCAGGGTTTTAAGATGAGTTGATAGTAATCCTGTTGAGTTTTCAGTATCTGAGGCATTTTTCCAGATTGAAATAGCCTCATCATATGATGTAGCGTCATCATACTGCAAATAATCAAATGCATTCTCATCTACAGTATCAGAAATGTTAAACCAGAAAAAATATTCATTTAGATTGTTCTTAATATTTTGGAGTCTTTTTAATGCGTCATTTACAGATTCTTCAGTTCTAAATTTATCCGGCAAATGAATATCCAAATCATATTCTGGATAATCATCAATTTTTAGCCTGTTGATTATCTCTTTGGATCTTTTTAAGATATCTTTTTGACTAGCACTGCTATCTAATCCAAGAATACGATATGCATTATTTGCTATTAAATTTGACATCTAATTTCACTTGGTAAGACCTGAATGAGTATCCTGGTGATCTTTAGAAGGCAATAGGTTATTCAATTCTACTGCCCATCGTTTTAATTCATCAATATCTTCTGCTTCAATAGCTGCAATTCCTTTTGCAATACAATATTATGCCTCTTGTTCATTGGTAAAGTTTCCATTTTCTCCAACACTTACAATATATCTAAAATAGTCAACACAGTAACCTAAATTTGAAAATAGAATTTTACTTTCCAAGTTATCCAGTTGTTCATTTATCCGAATCATCATGACTTTATTTTCAGATTTAATTGCCATTTCACTATCTGATTGTATGCTCTCAAATTGTTTTGTTATGTCATCTAACTCTTCAGGGTTTGCATATTCTTGAATTATTTTTTGAAGACTTTCAACTCGTGAATTATATTCTTTAATTAATTTAGAGATGGCTTTTTCTTCATCATTTTTATCTAATAAAATTTTGAGATCTTTTAATTGCTTCTCAGCTTTACGTTGCTCATCTTCATCAGTACTTACAGCGCATTTTTCCACTGAAGCAATAATATCATCAATTTTTTTACTTTCCTCAACAGTGCAATTATCAATAGTTTCTTTTGCTCTACATCTTTGAGATTCTAATTCAGATGATATTGCTTCTGGATCTATCACTTCATCTTTTTCTGTTTTACGTGCATTGAGTGTCATATCTATTAAAGGGATATATGCAGTAACAAAGACTTCTCTGGACTCATTATACTCTATAGTTAATTCAACTGGCGTTCCTTCAGGTAGATCATAAGGTAAATCTTTTCCTTTGATTCCCAATTTACATAGGAATGTATTTCTGTCTGGAATTTCAGATTCTCCTTCAACAATATCAATATCAATATCCAGTGAAGAATCTTCTCCTTTTTTGAGTATTCGTGATGTTTTGTAAATATCTAGTGTCTTTTTCAAGGGAAGAATGGATCCTTTTTCAAGAATATTTTCACAAACATCTTTAATAATATTAGATGAAATATCTCTTTTAGAAATGACTACATTAATTGAGTGAGGTATTGGGGCTCTAGAAACTGAAAGTCCATGAATAATTGAGAATGAATCTGTAGAAATTTTAACAGGGTTTCCTTTCTGATCAAACACATAAACCCAGAATAAGTTTTGTTTGTTTGGTTCTATATTGATTGTATAATAGAATTTTCCTTGTTTGATTTTTGTTTTAGCTCCTGTAAACGTACCGCTATCTGATTGAATTTGAATGTAGTATTGATCTGATTCATTAAGACCTTCGATAATTCCAGTTACTGATTCTTCAGTATCAGAGGTTAATGAAGAATAATTTAGTGATATTATTTACTCCTTTGAGATCTTTTGTCTTATTTGATAAAAATTCTTTTGGAATTTCTTTACTCATCGCAAATATGCAAGCACCGTGTGCTACAACTGTTAATGGATCTACTGTTGAATCAACTTGTATCTTTAGATCATTTTCAAGTCTTTCTTTTAGCTATGACATTTGTGTAGGTCCACCAACCAGAATTAGTTTTTTTACTGACTCTGTTTTCATTCCAGATTCTTTCAATGTGTCTTTTGTTAATTCAATAGTTCGATCTATTGTAGGTTTGATTAATTTTTCAAGTTCTGAACGCGATATATCGATTGAGAATGATATTTCTTCTCCAGAGTCATCTTTACCAATATCCTCAATTTCGATTGTTGTTTTATCATATTGAGATAATTCAATTTTTGCTAATTCAGCACTGTATTTTAGATGTGAGAAAATATTTTGATATTTTGTATTCTTTCTTGTGAAATTTGTGAGTTGGTGTTTTTCTAAAATTTTGGGTACAATTATGGTATCCACTATATCCCAATCAATGTTTTTTCCACCTAGAAAATTATCTCCATTATGACCAAGTACAGAAAGTATTCCATCTTTGGAAGATATGAGAGCAATATCAAATGTGCCGCCTCCAAAATCATATATCAACCAATTTTCATTTTTAGCATTCTGAAAACCATATGATACTGCAGCCGCAATAGGCTCTTGCAACAAGACTACATGTTTGAATCCTGCTAGATTTCCTGCCTTCTTAGTTGCCTCTGATTGTAAGACAGAAAATGCAGCAGGTATTGTAATTACAGCTGCAGTAGTATCAAAATCAGGATACTTTCTAAGAATATCTTCTTTAAGTTCCTTGAGAATTTCAGACGAAATTTCTTCGGGAGTCATTTTTGTTTTAGCTCTTTCAAAAAACACAGTTTCAGGTGTACCCATCAATCTTTTTATTTCGGCTTTGAAATTTTTATCTTCATTTTTTGAACCATACTTGTACAGGTATTCATATGCCTTTTGCCCAACTATTTTATTTCCTGTTTTATTAAAACCAAAAACTGAAGAAGTGTATCCTACTCCACCAGGTTTTTTTATGATTTCTATCTTCCCGTTAACATTTACAGCAACAGATGAATTTGTAGTTCCTAAATCTATACCAATTGTAATAGTAGATCTATCCATTTTACTCATGTATAAGATCCCTGCTATTCTTTTCTAAAATTATTACTTTACCCTTGTGAACCACTTGGTTTTTGTGTAGGATTGTTGGCTCTTTTGTTTCTTTAATTATAGATTCTAAAATATCTGAAGATTTCTCTACAGCAAGAATATCTAGATTTATTCCTTCATTAAATTTTTGATTAGTATGATCAACTATCTCAATATCATTTTTGTCCAAGAACTTATCCTAAAACCCTCCAATGCATCATGACGCATGCCAGATACACAAATCCAAGACAGTTGTCACAGTTCCCTTCGTATCTGACTGCCGTCCCGTAAAGTCCGCACTTGAGCCAGGCAAAGAACCGCTCTACGACAAACCCTGTCTTGCCATGATGTCTTTGATTCCTGTTTTGTGCAACGTTCCTTGAGTTCTTTTTGTATGGAATGCAACAGTCAATCCCATGGCATTCCAGATAGTTTCTGACGTATGCCGCATCGTATCCCCTGTCGGCATACGCTGAGATGATCTGCCGCATCAAACCGTCATCTACAAGTTCTGAGATGTCTTCTGACACATCGATGAATTTTGTACTGTCATGGACATTTGCAGGGCTGGCCCTGATTGGGATTGGCAGTCCTGCCCCGTCTACTGCAACGTGTATTTTTGTGCCCAGGATCTTCCTGAACCCGTCATATCCTGTTTTGTCCCCCCTTTTTTGGCGGCAATTGACGATGAATCAATCGATATTTTTTGCAGGTTGATTTTTCCCTGTCTGTGTGCGGATTTGATTGCACGCCCCAAAATCTTTTTCCATATGCCAAACTCCTGCCATTTTCTTAGCCTTAGGTTGGCAGTCGAGTCATCACCGTATGTCTTTGGCATCTCACTCCACCTGCATCCGGAAACCGGCACGCAGATGATTCCATTTAAAACCATCCGGTCATTGCTTCTTGGACGTCCTGTGGCGGCAGGTTTTGGTAGCAACGGCTCTATCATGTCCCATTGTCTGTCCGTTATTTCGGTGAATTTCATGTATAGTTTGGAAACTAATGGTTCATGGATCCAAATGATCATCAAATATTGTCCAAATGGTTAGTTTTAAGACGAGTTGATGATATAATGATCTTAGACCAAGAACTGATTCTAAAATCATACGAGACTGAAGAAGATAAAGGTCATTCCAGTACACATCTTTCTGAAACAGAGTCTCAAGTTTTAGCATTGTTGGGAGACTCTTCTTCTACTGCTCAAAACATTACGAGTCAGATGCCTGTATCAACAAATACAATACTGCAGACAATGAATAGTCTGCAACAAAAGCATCTAGTTGTTTCTGGCTATTCTGAAACAAAAACAAAAAAGACTGATCTAAAACACAATGCAATAATCAAAAGAGCAAATAAAAAGAAATACTATGAACTTACCACACAGGCAAAAGAAATTCTGCAAGATGATGATGAAAAACCAGAATCACAAAACGAAAACAAGTATGATTATCTTCCTGAGCAAAGCGATGATGTTCTTTTAGAGCATCTGAGAGATCCCAGCTACGAAGAAAAACAAAATGTTATTCTGATACTTGAGAACCGAGGATATCGAGTTTCAATCAAAAACAACAAAGTAAAACTGTACAAAAAAAGATCTTAACACAACAAAAAGTACATTCATTGTGTTTGTATCAAAGAATGATGACAATAACAGTCAAGGGATTTGGAATTAAGACGAGGACAATAGCGGGGAGCTTGTCCTTGTGTCACCCTTGACTGATCCGATCGATCTAACTATGATATTTAGCCTTTATTCTAAACTGAAATCTTTTCTTGTATGGGACATGAAGAACTTGTTTCCATACCAAAGAAAGAGCAAACACAATCCATAGAGGATTACATAAAACTGTTAAAACGATTGTTTGAAAAACTTGGAAAAAAACAAAATTGATAAGAACTCTACTTTTCTATCAGAATCTACATAATTTCTTTTAAATTTTAAAAAACTCCGACTTGTTTTGCTTTTTATTTTTTGTCACTATGTAATGGTATGAATAGATCATCTGATTTGCTAGAACAAATCCAGAAAAACAACAAGGAGATACAAAAGGAGCTTGACAGCATAAAAAAGATCATAAAAAAACCAAGTAAACAAAACTGATTATTTTTTCTCCTTCATCAGTGAGTTGATGATTTGCTGCTGTTGAGCTATCAACTCTTGCTGTTTTGCAAACAGTGATTCCAAATTATCTACTTTCTTAGTTACTTTTCTTTGAAGCCCTTTTGTCTTTGCATTCTCTTTTACTACTATCTTCTGGGCAATCTCGTTATCCAAAATAAATCCACATTTTGCACATCGTTTTTTGTCTGAGCTATTGTCTTTCATACATCTAGGACAAGCCACTGGATTTAGAAACCCAGAATCGATATCGTCTTTCTCAGTTAGAAGACCATATCGTTTTCTGATTGCCTTGTCCTGATCTGAGTTTGCCAAGTGAACGTATCTTGAACGCATGTTGGAGCTATGTACCCAGTTTCCATGTATGTCAGTTATTTTAGAACCAAACGCCTTTTCTACATTTGTAAGAGATGTATGTCTTAGCAAATATGGCCAGACATGTTTTTTCACTCCGCCTGCTTTTGCAGATTATCTTACTATGCGCAGTAGTTGAGAGTAACTTATTCTTCCAGTCTTGTTGTTCTCAAACCAAAGATATGCCGTAGGGTTGTCGTTTTCTGGATGTTCACTTAGCCATTCCAAAAGCGGTCTGAAACTTGGAACTACTGTTAATTGCTTTGGACCTGTCTTGCCGTAAGTGCTTATCACACACCACTTGTCTTTGATGACTACATCTCCTACTGTCATGTTCATAAGTTCTGCTGGTCTATGTGATGCTTCATACAAGACGTATAGTAGAGCACTGTCTCTTTTGATGTGGTGACTTGTTTTTCTAACACCGTTTAGCATTGCCATAAACTCATCATTTGTAACAAGGTCGTTGGATCTTATTTTTTCAAATCTGTCTCTGAACTGCCCAGGTGTAATCCATGTAACTTCATCACAATATTCAGCATTGTTTCTCCCCTTTACGATGAGGTCTCCTGTCTTTGCAAAATGAACTAATCTCTTTAAACCTCTTAATTGATCACGTTTTGTTGTGTTAGAAAGATCTTCTTGAACTATTTGTGACACAATTTGTTTGATTTCTTCTTTTGTCCAAGTTTCAATCAGAGTGTCATCTTTCCGACTCAAAAGCCGCATACTGGTATATCCATAATCTCTCATCCTGATGTAGCTGGCATTTTGTAGTGCTAACGCGTCTAGAAACTTTACAGCTATTTGTCCATTTTTGTATTTCAGCAAACTTTTTCTGTAACGATCCACCTTCTTTTTAGAGAGGTAAATGTCATCAGAGTTTTTCTCATTCATGTATTGCAATCCTCATATGCAATAAAACGAGCTTTTTTCCTTCATTGAGCGCAGCCAATTCTAACACATGATTTAAAAAGAGCTCTTCGTGCCTGAGAATCTATGGCTGCACGTAAGTCCTCTCCAAGGAAAATCCGTCTACTCAAAAAGACTAGACAGACATCGCCAGTTCCTGCATGGATTATTCTAAAAACTAAGAGAAGTGTTAGAACAAATCCAAAACGTAGGGCTTGGAGATCAACTGATGTGGAGGTAGGATAGATGTCTCAAGAATTAGAGCGAGTTTATACAATTAATCTTGGTAAAGTAAAGCTTTCTCAATCTCAACACAGAGCTGTTAGAGCAATTAACATGATTAGAGAATTTGCTCAACATCACATGAAAGTTGAGACCATCAAAATCGAGGAAGATCTATCTCATGAAATTTGGGCAAAAGGTGTTAGAAATCCTCCGAGAAAAGTTAGAGTTAGAATGAGTAAAACCGATGAAGGATACATTCTTGTTTCTAGATATGATGATGAAGTAGAATCTAAAGTAACTCCTGAAAAAGAAACCAAAAAAGTTTCTGGTAAGGTAGAAGAACCTGCTAAAGAGGCACCAAAGAAAGAAGAACCTGCTAAAGAGGCACCAAAGAAAGAAGAACCTGCTAAAGAGGCACCAAAGAAAGATTAATTCTTTTCAAAAAATTATAATTTTAAAAAATAATTTTATTCTAATTGATAGAAATCTAATTCAGAATCAATACTGCATTCTGGAGTTGACCAATCTAGAGTATCTTCTTGCGGAATCATTCCTAATGGATCGTAATTGTCAAACTTTGTCATTCCTTGAATTGATGACAACATTACAACCTTGGATTCTTCTGATGAGCTCATATCGATTTGTGAATTACTTTGACTAACGATTCCTGATGTGATGTTTGTAATTGAATTAATCACTCCTACTGGGATATCACTTCCTCCAACAACATACAACATTGAGCGCTTAACTGAATTTGGTGGGGCGTTATCATATAGCATTTTGAGCGAATCCCTTAGTGAGTCCTCCATATTTTCACTGTTTTTGCTTGTAGATAGAACATGTGTTTCATTAGATATCTCTGACGAGCCTAATGATTTTACAACGTGCATCATTGCAGAATTTGCAATTTCATAGCATGCTTTAGGACTAAGATCTGGGTTGCTCTCTAGTAACGCATCATTATCAAGCACAACGGTACATTCAGAGTTTTCTCTTACTCTTTTTAGCGATATTCCCGAATTGAAAATTCTGTCCTTTTCATATTTGAAAGGCATAACTGCAAATGAAACCAATCCTGTTTCTGCTTCTTTACACATTTCTGATATTACAGGTGCCATGGCTGAGCCTGCTTTACCTGCCAAATTACTCATTAAGATTACCGTGGAATGGCCTGAGATTTTTGATTTTATTTCATCTGCGACTTTGTATGTTGAGCCTCTGATTAACGGAATTGATGGGTTTATCACCGAACCTGTTGAAATATGGATGGATGAATTATCCGATGAAAAATCTTTCTTGTCATTGCTAATTGTTAGACAATCTGCATCTAGCACATTCTTTGCTTCTTTTGCCAATTTTGAGCCTACGCCACCAAGGCCTATGACCAAAATTGGCTCTTTAACTTGGAAACTCATTTCTGATCTTATTTCCTGATTTAGATAAAAAACCTTCTTACGTTTTTTTAATCAAATTTTAGATCGAAAAAAATTAGCTTGCGATCTTACCAACCAGCCTTTTTACGGTTGCATCCGTGATTTCAACTATGTGTGACTGACCTATTTCGACCTCATCCTCAACTGCAATAGGTTTGTACGCGAAATTTCTGCCCTTTATCCCCTCATCTGTCTTCTCATCAAAGAGCACTTTGCCTTTCCAACCGATCCATTTTTGATTGCCCTCCATTGATAATTTGCTGATCTGTTCAAAAATTATCTTACTTCTTCGTTTAACTTCGGCCGCATCAATTTGTTCTAGTCCTGCAGCATCTGTTCCTGGTCTGACACTATACTTTGATAGATTGACTGAATCCGGCTTTGTATCCTTTAACAATGCTATTGTTTTTTGAAATTCTTCCTCTGTCTCCGAGGGAAAGCCTACTATGATGTCTGTAGAAATAGTAAAGTCCTCAAATCTGTCTTTTACTTTTTTCACAATCCCTCTATATGTTCCAGCAGTATGTCCACGCTTCATATCGTGCAATACTTTGTCACTTCCACTTTGCACTGGAATGTGTAAAAATTTGAAAACTTTGTCATTGTCAAATGATTCGACCAAATTTTCTCTGATTCTTGGCATGTACATCGGATTCATCATGCCTACTCTTATCATAAAGTCCTCTGGAATTTCTGAAACTGCATTTACCAGTGATGGTAAATCAGTACCAATATCAAATCCGTAACATCCGTTATCTGTAGATGTTAACCACACTTCTTTACACCCCTCTTTGATTTCTGCCCGAACCTGTCTTACGATATCCCCTAATCTGTAACTTGCTAGATCTCCTTTTGATAATTTAGTCTGGCAAAACGTGCATTCACTTAAACATCCGCTTGCAATCTCTACGATTCCTACTGTTGGGTTTAGTCTGACTTTGGGCAGCCCTACTTTTGACAAGTCTGAATCTTCTAGGGCAATTTGTTTTGTACCTGCTAACGTTGAATCAATCACTTGCAGTGTTTTTCCTAATGAGTTAGGTCCAAGCAGGCTTGCATTTTCTGAGAATTTTTCAACTGTCTCTTTTTCTGCCTTAGGCAGACACCCTGCTACTATGAGCGGTTTTGATTTTAATGAATTAATTCTATACATCATCTTGTTTGCAGTAGGGTCTTTTACTGAGCATGTTACTACGATATTTAGATCAGAGTCTGAGGGACTGTCTGCTAAAACATGTCCTCCATTTTGAATTAGTCCTGAAATCATCTCCGAGTCTGCAAAACTAGCAGAGCATCCGTAGGCTTCTACAAAAATCCTTGCCATAGTTTATCCAAATAGAGAATCTATCTCTTTGCTACTCATCAGTCTCTTTGAAACAACAAGTTCTCTGATTGTCTTTCCGGTTTTTAGTGACTCTTTGAATAATTCTGCGGATTTTAGGTATCCTATCTTTGGAGTTAGCAACGTGACAATTACAGGGCTATTTTCAATATCTGCGCGTAACTTGTCTCTGTTTGCTGTTAATCCATCAATTAGATTTGCAGAGAATATTGGGAAGAAATTCTTTATCATGTCAGTAGACTCTAGCATGCACTTTAGCATTCCAGGTAACATGACATTTAGTTCAAACTGCCCGCCTTGTGCTGCATATGATACTGTTGTATCATTTCCAATTATGTTAAAGCAAACCATGTTCATGCATTCAGCCAATGACGGGTTTACTTTACCGGGCATAATTGATGAACCTGCATGTACTGCCGGTATTCCAAGCTCTGCCAATCCTGCAATTGGACCTGATGCCATCAGTCTAACGTCATTTGCAATCTTTCCAACTTCTAATGCCAAGTTTCGTAATGCACTTGATAAATTTACAACTGCAAATTTACTTTGCAAACCATGCTGCATATCTTTTTCTGGCTTTAATGGTAATTTTGCAATCTTTCCCAATTCCGCTATTGCAATCTTTCTATATCCCTTTGGCGTATTGGCGCCAGTACCTACGGCTGTTCCTCCTAATGCAATGTATTGCAATTCTTTTCGTGCACCGGTGATTTCCTTTCTTGCTTTGGCAACCGACGTGGCATATGCGTCAAATTCACTACCTAATGTAACTGGTAGTGCATCCATAAGATGCGTTCTTCCTATTTTCTTAAACGCTGAGAATTGTTCTGCTTTTTTGGATAGAGATTTTATCAAAATGTCTATAGCTGGAATTGCATCGTTGAGATTCATCAAAATTGCAACATGCATTGCAGTTGGATATGTGTCGTTACTTGACTGTGACATGTTGACATGATCATTTGGATGTAGGAATTCGTACTGGCCTTTTTTCTTGTCCAATACTTCTAATGCTACATTAGAAATAACTTCATTAGAATTCATGTTAAATGCAGTGCCTGCTCCAGAATTTATCATATCTACAACAAACTGATCTACATATTTTCCTGCCAGAACTTTATCACAAGCTGAAACAATCGCCTTTCCACGTCTTGCATCGATTGCTTTGGTCTTCATATTTGCAACTGCTGCAGAGCGTTTTATCATGACAAACGACTTTGTCAAATTTTCATGGCTTTTGTTACCCGTTACATTATACTGTCTGATCGCTCTTCCTGTAAATGCTCCATAATACGCGTCGGCTGGGATTTTGACTTTTCCAAGCGAATCTTGATCTAGTCTGAATTTCATGCTGGCTTTACTGATTTTCACCCGTTATTCATTCTTTTTCAGATCTTTTGAAAAAATGAGGTGCCAATAATGGGAATTATTATATAGGAATTGCAAGGTCGTTGGGTTATGAATAAGCGTGTTAGTATGCTCTTTACAGTTGCAGCAGTAGCTGTAATGGGAGCAACCTTATTCGGAAGCACATACACACAAACCCAGATTGCTGGACAATCACTTGATATCAACAAAATGGATGTCGATGTAATTGAAAAAATCCATCAAATGGGCGGTTTAAGGCTTGTAATGCCTGAAGCATTCGCAGAAACTGATTGTGGTGTTTTGGAATCATCCGGTAGAACCGTACATGATTTCCAACTAACTGGTGAAAGTGTTACTCTTCCAATTATGGGGGGAAAAGAATACAATGCCATGACCTTTAGTGGTACAGTCCCAGGACCGACACTAAGAGTCACTCAGGGCGATGTAGTCAAAATGACACTTACAATTCCAGACGATGAAGTTACTGGACACGGTAACGACATGCACTCATCACAAATGTCATCAGGAAACTTTGAATCAGTCAATCCCGGTGAAACAAGTCAGTACTGTTACATTGCTGAATCAGCTGGTATTTTCAAATACCATTGTTCTGGTGTCAAACTAATTGGCATGGACCAACACGTACTTTCCGGCATGTACGGAATTGCAATCGTTGATCCAGCTAATGGATACAAGAAACTGATGGTAGAGAAGACTAGTGGAAGCGGCGAATTAGACAGAAAATTCTATGATGCGGATGCGTTAGAGTTCACGCTCCAGTACAATCAATTGTACCTGACACCTGAAGGCAACTATGATGCCGGCGCAATGTTTGGCCATCAAAATACTGCAACAGTTGTTAACGGAATGCAATTTGGTTACGTACCAAACATGGCTCATAACTTACTCGTCAAGGGCGATGTAAACAAGAACATCTTTGTTGTACAACCATGGAACGGACTTGAACACAAGCAATACCAATCACAACTCTTGTTTGTTGAAACTGATCAACACGTGAGACTCTTTGTTGAAAACCAAGGCAACGAACCAGTTTTCTTCCACATTGTAGGAGAAATCTTGGATAGGGTTGTTCAGGGCAACAGAGTACAATCCGCAGCAACTGAAACATGGTTACTCGGCGGCTCACAAGGAATGATTGTTGACTTGGTCTTTGACGAACCTGGTGCATACGCAGCAGTAAACCATGATTATGCAGCACTTTACACTGGCGCAGCTACAGTCTTTGTAGCAGGTGACCCGTTCGGCTTGAACCCAGTTCTAGTTGAGAAAGGAGTTATCCCCGCACCAGTAGCATCTTATGCATATGCATTGGGCAATCCCAGTGATGCAGTCCCACCAATGGGGATGAACAGCATTGCACATCCTGCAATCAACATTCACGGATTATACACTGATGAAGTAGCTTCTGAAATGCAAGCAAGTGGCGATTATGTCGCATTATGGGAAGTAATTCCTGTAGTGGCAGAAATCCTTACTTCTTGATCTTTTAACATCTTTTTTCTTTTTATTTTCTTAATGAGTTATATTCCGTTGGTCATTTTCCTGTGATATGGGATTTGAAGATTCTGTATTGATTTGTGATGAAGCAGATCCTATTTTGAACAAGATTTTGGTAGACAACGGCCTAAAAGTTTCATACGAACCTGAGATCACTAAAGAACAAATTTTAGAAAAAATCTCAACTTTCAATATTGTGATTGTTAGAAGTAGAACTACTATTACAAAAGAGATGATCGAAAAAGCTGATAAATGTAAAATTATTGCACGTGTTGGTGTAGGTTTAGACAACGTCGATCAAGAAGCGGCCAAAGCAAAAGATATCCGCGTAATCAATGCAGCTGAGGGAGCTATGAATGCCGTTGCAGAATTGGTTTTAGGTTTGATGCTGTCTCTTGCAAGACAAACCGCAAGAGGCGATCGAGCAATAAAAAATGGACAATGGCTCAAAAAAGAACTAAAGGGTACAGAACTCCGAGGAAAATACTTGGGTATTATTGGTTTAGGAAATATTGGTAAAAGATTAGGCCGATTGGCACGAGCATTAAACATGAATATCATCGGTTATGATGTGATGCCAATTGATGAGGAGTTTTCAAAGGAAATCGGTTTGATGAAAGCTGATTTGGATACTCTTTTACAAAGTTCTGATTACGTTTCAATACATGTTCCACTCTTAGATTCAACTCATCATCTTTTGAATGCAGAAAAAATGTCTACCATGAAAAAGACTGCAAAAATTATCAATACCTCTAGAGGTGGAGTGGTTGATGAAGATGCTCTTTACGATGCACTCAAAAATGGAAGCTTGGGTGGTGCTGCATTGGATGTATTTGAAAAAGAACCTGCAATTGGAACTAAACTGGCAGAACTTGATAATGTTATCTTGACTCCTCACATTGGTGCTCAAACAAAAGAGGCTCAATCCTTGGCTGCCAATGTTATTGCTGAGAAGATTATCCAAATCCTTCGTGGTGTAATTTAGTATCATTTTTGTCCGAACTTTAAAAATAAGTCACTATGTTTTGAATGAAAAAATAATCATAGCGGTTATTTTGATTATTTTTAAGATCATCATATAGTAAGAATTTACTTAGAACTGATCCCAAAACCGGCCATTCGGGCAGTCTCCGATGACCGTCTGGGATCTGTCCATCGCCAAACACAGTACATTCTCGTGAAACTTCAAGAACCGGCAGATTCACAATGAGTGCAGCGTGGAATCCTGCACCGTCTGACAGTGTCGGGCATTGTACGGTACATCCTGATATGAGACGATTTCATACCGGGGACAAAACATGCATCCCGGACAGATCATGGTATGGAATGTATTGGAGTTGGATCAAAAACAAACGGCCTCTGCGGAACCAACAGTTTATTAACCCCTCTGATCACAGGTATACCATGAGAAAATTGAACACCTTACAATATACGATGTTTATGGTTGCGGCACTGGCCGTGCTGGTTGCGGTTCCTTCCGCATATGCTGTCACAGTCAATGTAAATCCGGGATGTCCTGATGGTGATCCTAACACACCAGCTTGTGATGATGGTGATACATACCCTACCATCCAGTCTGCAATTGGAAATGCAGATCCAACTGATACCATATCCATCTCAGCTGGAAGTTATGATGAAGGTACAATAACTGTTAACAAAGCACTGACAATAGAGCCTGCCGCAAATCAAAAAGTGATATTAAGTGGAACATCCAAGATTGATGTAAACTCTGATGATGTCACCATACAGGGTATCACGTTTAAGAATACTACGTCAGTCTATGCAATAACCATTGGCAAAACTGCATCTGATGTAACAATACACAACAATACGTTTACAGACACTAGAGGCCATGGAATATTGACGGCCGATAGAAATGACATTCTGATACGAAACCTGAATGTGACAGACAACGTGTTTAAGAACATTGGAACGTTTTATGCTGATGGATTAACTCTTGATCAAAAGGCCAGTAAACTGTATACTGCAATGGTTTTTAGTAATCATAGATCAAACCTAGGCGGCCTGCAGGATTCCAGAATTACCGGCAACACCATTGATACTGCGACATTTGCCGGAATAAACTTGGCCGGTACTCGAGATATTCTGGTGCAAAACAACACAATCTCAAATGTTCCTGCGTTTGCAATTCAGCTTGCATTGGGTGCCAGCCGTATACAGATTCTTGACAATGACATACGTAATGCAAACAATGCATTAGAGTACCTTAATGGGGTTCCAGAAGACGTCACTGAGGGAGCCGTTCTGTTATGGGCCAAGGATTCCTCCCATGTTACCGTTAGCAACAACACCATCACTGGAGGCAATAACGGAATTGTCTACTGTACGGGGGCATGTGGGGTAACTACAAATCAACTGGGAAATGCCCAAGATCCTATCCTTATAGTTGATACCACAACAAAGACTGACAGCACAAACACGTTTACCCGCAACACCTTTGACAGTGTAGGGGGCAGATATATCATCAACCAGGCATTCGGTCCGATGGTTGCAACCCACAACTATTACGGGACAGCAGCGCCTGACTTTACGGCAATATTGTCCGGAGACGTACATTACAATCCATACTATAATGATCCGGAACTCCAGGTACTCGTAGATAAAACAGGGACGGTACAAAAGTCAATTGCAGACCTTGACGTGTCAGACGTGTGCTCCATATCCCTTGGAACCTACATCATGGACTTTGATGACGCAAAATATGGCGCCACGTCCAGTATTGTACCAAACCAAATCAAAAATGCCGGCAACCAGGACCTTGGGGGAATAAAGTTTACCTCTACCGGATGGCAAAAGCCTGACGGCTCTGCCCTTTCTGGTGCCGTATCCAAGGTCGGCACTGATGTCACCAGTTCGGCATCCTATAGCACTATCCCAACTGATTCGGCCGGCATCAACTTTCCTGCTGCCAACTTTACCGGATCAAACGCGCTTCCAGGCTCAGGATCCCCTGATCCTGCACTGGTCGGCTTTGTGCTTGACCTTAGTCGCGTTGCAACGGGCGCCGATGTCACCATCACAGAATCCGTAACCTATTCTGCAACCTGCAGCTAGGAATCCGACCGCATGGCCCCAAGGTACGGCAGTATGTTTTCCCTCTTTGCCATGATGCCGCAATATGATACATTACGGACTCGCTTGGGAAAAACATAACCGACCCATCCCAATACTCTCCAATACATCATGATGCATGCCAGGCAGGACTAATCCCGGCTGATTCCAACATTTCTTTTCATGCCTTGCCACAGTTCTTCTCAACCCGTACCTGAGCCATACAAGGAATCTCTCAACGGCAAATCCTGCCTTGCCATGATGTTTTTGATTCCTGTTTTGTGCAACGTTCCTTGAGTTCCTTTTGTATGGAATGCAACAGTCAATCCCATGGGATCTCAGATAGTTTCTGACGTATGCCGCATCGTATCCCCTGTCGGCATACGCTGAGATGATCTGCCGTATCAAACCGTCATCTACAAGTTCTGAGATGTCTTCTGACACATCGATGAATTTTGTACTGTCATGGACATTTGCAGGGCTGGCCCTGATTGGGATTGGCAGTCCTGCCCCGTCTACTGCAGCGTGTATTTTTGTGCCCATGATCTTCCTGAACCCGTCATATCCTGTTTTGTCCCCCCTTTTTTGGTGGCAATTGACGATGAATCAACCGATATTTTTTGCAGGTTGATTTTTCCCGGCCTGTGTGCGGATTTGATCAGTTCTGATAGAATCCTTTTCCATGTTCCCTTTTGCTGCAGCTCTGAGAATCTCAGATGTGCGGTGGATTTTGAACCGTATCTGTCCGGCATGTCTGCCCACCTGCAGCCGGTTGTTAGGACAAACGATATTCAGTTGGTTGTGTTTCTGCCATTGCATCATGGCCTTCCAGTTTTTGCAGGCTTTGGCAGATGTGATAGAACCGTTCCATTGAACATCTGACATTTCTTTGTGAACCATGAAGGATGCATCAGCAGAGCCATTCTTGGATCCCGATTGTCATGAATTATTTACAAAATGATCGGTTTTAGGATGAGTTGTATATGATAAAGGTGATTCTTGGTTTTACATAAGGGCGTTCCTGTAGACTTGAATGACTTGCCTCCAATTTCTTCTGAAAATCCTATTGCTAGATTAATTGTATTTGGACCTAGAAACAATATTAAAAGGAAAAAATTAACTAAAGCAATTTCTGATTATCTGAAAATTCCTGTAAAAGATATTATTTGATTTTTTTATTTGGTGAAGATTTATGCGTAAAATCTAAAAATAAGCAAAAAAGCTTGACTTTTACGTGATTAATTATCGTCTCTTCATTTTTAACGCCCATTTTGAGGTCAAATATTATAATGAATAATATGGCTGCAAAGGAATTGCATTCTGAAAAACATACCTATTTGCCTAATCTTAATTCTCTGTTGAAAATCCCACTTGGATTAGTCCTGTTCACTATGATTTCATCTGTTTTGGTCTATGCTGAGACAATGTCTGTAGATGTTGATGGTACTTTTTTTGATGTTGAATATGATGTTGCTGGAATGACCGTATCTGATATTGAACCTGATGTTGAATCTGTTTCATTGATCTTGACTGTTGATGTCACTGAATCTCCTGGTACATTGGACATTACTTTAGATCGTTCTTTCTTTGATTCTACTATTGAAGGATTAGATGACGACTTTATTATTTTAGCCGATGGTGACGAATCAAATTTTTCAGAAACTATTACTGATGATCAAAGTAGAACTTTGAGTGTTGAATTACCTGCAGGTACTGAAGAAGTAGAAATTATTGGTTCTGCTTTTGGCACTGTAACTCCAGTTCAAGTATCTGATGTTGATGATGATGCAGCAGAACAAGCCGCAGCAGCAGAACAAGCCGCAGCAGCAGAACAAGCCGCAGCAGCAGAACAAGCCGCAGCAGCAGAACAAGCCGCAGCAGCAGAACAAGCCGCAGCAGCTAATACCAGCACTACTCCAACTCAATGTGGTCCTGGTACTATTCTAAAAGATGGAGCCTGTGTTCTAGATGAAATATGTGGTCCTGGTACTATTCTAAAAGATGGAGCCTGTGTTCTTGATTCAACTCCAAAACAAACTGATACCTCTGTTAAAGGATTGGGTAAGGATATGGTGATGGGTCTTATGATTGCCTTTGTTGGAGCAGGAACTGTTGGAATTGTTCTAGCATTAATCTCTAAAGCAAGCAAAAGTAACTAGTCACAAGTCAAGTCTTCAGAATTCATTTTCTGATCAAAGTCAAATCCTGAAATTTGTGTACTAGTTGCATATGGAATTATTCCTAAAATAGGCGTGTTCGTACTAGTTATTACGACAAGCTGATTAGGATCAAGTCTGATATCCCCCCCATCGAATTCAAAATCTAATGTCATGAAAACATGCTGAGATGCTGACAATTCATCAGATGAAAATACTCCTTCTTGTACTGCTGATGTCAATGGATTTATTGTAACTGGATTTGTTGAAAATGTTCCTAGGTTGTTGCCCTCAAAAAATACCGTAACATCTAATTTCTCCAGACTCATCCAAAACGGCACTGTGTTACAAAATTCAATTTTCCCATGATTTGACATCGCAAAAAATGTAAATTCACCTGGACTATCCCATCTGTATTCTAACTGTGGAATTCCAATAACGGTTAATGCCCAATTGGCAAATGGGGCTATGATTGCAACTATTGCAATTATTGTGACGATTGAATATCTGTTCAAATTTCACCTTCTCCCCCAACTGATATTTTTATGATATTTCTTTCCAACAAATTGTTCACTGCATTAGAAAAATCATCATCTGATATTGCACCTTGAATCCACCAATAGCCTATGTTCTTTATCCATGTTGGAATGCTGACTTTGTATACGTTATCCTCGTTTATATCAAATGGCATTCTGATTATCCTGGTATCTACATATTTTTGAATTGCATCTAAAAGAAATCCGTCTGAAATATTTCCTGATAGCCAATTGGACACTATTGGTTTCATCAGTCCTGGAATGCAAATGGAATCTGACTCAATTAATTCAAATTCTGCAAATGTGGCAGCTCCGGAATATTGTACATCTATAGCGTATTTCCCAAGCGGGAATATTTCTGGTTCAAACGGAATTAGAGATGGCATTGGATTTTGTAACTCTGTAATTGCTATTGGAATCGCACTGCTGCCCTTTCCTGCTTCATGACTTATGTGGATAATTGCCGAGTCCCCTGTTATTTCTGACACTTCAATTATGTAAAATAATTTTTCACAATAACTGTATGTTGTTTTTTCCATGATGATTGATACTGTTGGTTCTGCTTGGGCTTGAGGCAGAAATGCTGAAATCCCAACTAAAAAAATCACTGATAAAATTAACCCCTTAACTTTCATCTCTTCTTAAACTCCTTCATGTTCAATAAAAATCCCAAATACTGGGGAATCTTTTTTAATGACTTGAAGGATATTTTACTTGTCGAGTTTTCTGCGGAGACAAACTCTACGAGTGCGAGGCTTGCCAAGCCCCACTGGAGAATTTTAATTGATTGGCGCTGCTTAGGCTTTTTTGTGACAAGTAGCCTATCTTTGTTTAATTACTTAAGGATATGATTATTGACAGTATGTCATGTGTATGACAACATTAAAATATAATTTTTTGACACATAGATTATGGCACGACAATCTATGATGTCTTTTGATGATTATCAATCTAAGCCTAGGGCTGAAAGACAGGTCACATACTTTTGCAGATTGTGCAGATGCTATGGGATTAAACTAAGAAAAGCCCACCTGCAAAACTACCATAATGCTAACCGTGATACAGTTACTAAGCGTAGTAATGAAGACCTTGTAAAAACCATCTTTATTGCATCTAAAACTCTCTGAACATTTCAGTTATTAAAGGGGATTCTTCTAATCCCGATATGCCTAGTTATCAAGACCGAACGTGGATCAGACTGTGGAAAGAAAATTCTCCTGAAATACGTGAGCGTGTAGTTGGATGGCGTAAACAAAGTGCAGTTACTCGTATTGGCAAGCCAAGTAGATTGCAAAGGGCTAGGAGATTAGGCTACAAGGCAAAACAGGGTATCGTTGTTGTTAGAATGAGAGTTGGTACTGGTGGCATGAGAAAGCAAAGACCAACTGGTGGTAGAAGACCAAAACATCTTGGCGTTACCAGAATTAAAGCTGATGATGATATGAAGACTGTTGCCGATAGAAGAGTCGCTCAAAGATATCCGAATATGAAAGTTTTAGGTTCCTACTTTGTCTATAAAGACGGCAAGCATTATTGGTTTGAAGTTATCCTGGCAGACCCAGATCATCCCAGAATTGCTCAGGACAAAGAACTAACCAAGAGAATTCCTAGAACTGCATAAATTGAAAACAATGTTTCTGCTATCTCTTACATTGCTTTTTGTTCTCACTACTGCTTATGGTCAGCCCTTATCGGATGCAACTGGACTGGTTCACAGAATGGAGGTTGAAACTGGCGGCCATTCTTTTGGGATAAAGGCCGTTTCCAATTTTGCTATATCTGATTTTGAGTTTAGCAAAGATGAGAAAAAATTGACTCTCTATGCTACCGGTGGCCTTGAAAATAATCTAAGTGAAATTATAATCCCCCGCAATCTCGTAGGTGGGAATCTGACGTTTTACCTAAACGATCAAAAACATCCTGCACAGATTAACTCCAACGATGAAATTTCATTCATCCTTTTGAATTTCACAGGTTCTGGTGAAAATAAACTAGATATTGTGGGGACTACTTATCTTTCGGGTTTGACTGTTCAAGACAAAGTCGATATGGGCGTACAAAAGGCCATCAAAAAGACAGACACATCTGATGATTCCTTTAATTGGGTTATTCTGGCAGGTTCTTTGGCAGTCATTGCAGCATTTGTTGCAGTGAAAATTAAAAAAAGAAACTCCTCTTAAACTACTAGATGACATGGATAATGCAAAGATCGCCCTAGTCAGTGGATTTGTAATAGTTGTCGCATTGTCTGCAGCCCTTGTAATAATCAGGTAACCTAATCCTCGCCAAGTAATTTCTGAATCATCCCCTCTGCATGGCTTGATTGTCCAAATGATACGTCTCTTAGTATTCCCTTTCTATCAACTAGTATCATGGACGGCGTACCCTGCAAGGCAAATCTTTCAAACGTTTCTGCAGAGTATTCTTTTGATTTCATGTAGCTTTTGACTCTCTCTATGATTTGGTTTTTGTATCCTTCAGGCTGTGTGTCAAATTCTGGAACCTGAGGATAGATAAACTCCATAATTTTTTCTTGGCTTGTTTCCCCTGATGTTTTTGTGAGATTGTCCATCGCTAATGGAAACGGAATTTTAAATGAAAGTTTGTTTCCTTCTTGTAGTTGGCCCTGTGATGATAGGACATCCTTGGTCTCCCCAACCACTTCTCCTGTTTCTGCAAGCATTTTCAAATTATCTAACGTATTTTTATCAAAATCCTCAAAGGCTGTTGCTAAACCTAACACCCGAACCCCCTCATCTCTGTATTTGTTGTAAATGTTGATTGCCTCTGGAATTGCATGCATAAAACATCCTGGACAATTTACTTGGAAAACTTCTAACAGCACAATGTGATCTTTTTCCTGATCAAAGTTTGTCGGAGCCCCTTGTACCCATTCTGACACCACGAAGTTTGGTGCCTTTTCGCCTATTTTTACACCCATTGAAAATTATCTACTTTTTTCCATTAAATACATATCTCAACTGGTTCTTGATTTTTTCTCAAGTAACCTAATATAGGACACAAAAAATCTCAAAACAAAATGCATGTAATCACTGAAGACAGAATGGCACTTTTTGCAGAAATGGAATCAAAATATGAACAAAAGGATGTCGAATATTTTGTTTCTCTTTTAGATCATCCCGATTACGTAGTCAGAACAAGAGTCGCTTGCATCCTGGTTGACTTTGGAGGGGAAGACAAAGTTGCCCATATTGCCAAAGTTTTGAAAAATGATGAAAATGAACTGGTACGTCACGAAGCTGCATTTGCATTAGGACAAATGTCATACCCTAGTGCCATTCCGCCTTTGACTGATGCCACACTTAATGATTCTAGCATGTTTGTACGCCACGAAGCTGCAATTGCTTTGGGCGTAGTCGGTTCTAAAGAAGCAAAAGAATCCCTTGAAAAAGCACTAAAAGATCCTGAGGTTCCAGTCGTCGAATCTGCAGTTGTTGCCTTGTCCAATATTGAATTTATGGAAAAGTTAAGTAAGAACGAAAAGTTTGCAAAGTTAACTGGTGGATGAGATGAATTTTTCTTATGGAATTATAGGCATAGTTGGAATTCTTGCCGCAATCTCTATCGGTTTTATTTCTATGGATCCTACTGATGTCATTGAACCCCGTGTTGTAATGGTTGAAGAAAAAGATGTTGCATGTACTATGCAATGGGAACCCATGTGTGGTATTGATGGTGAAACATATGGGAATTCGTGTATGTTGAATGCAGCT
The DNA here is from genome assembly GCA_951812645.1 of uncultured Candidatus Nitrosopumilus sp. GTDB lineage: Archaea > Thermoproteota > Nitrososphaeria > Nitrososphaerales > Nitrosopumilaceae > Nitrosopumilus. The sequence goes on from CATOSM010000002.1 coordinate 97,428, forward strand.
GACGTTGAACTTGATTACATGGGCAAATGTGTGATGGTAGAACCTGAACCAACACCAGAACCTGAACCAACACCAGAACCTGAACCAACACCAGAACCTGAACCAACACCAGAACCTGAACCAACACCAGAACCTGAACCAACACCAGAACCTGAATCGCTACCAATGTCTGCTATTGTTTCACTTCCTCCGGGATCTGCTGTCCCAGGATGTGAGGAAACTGATGAATGCTATCTACCTTATCAAATTGATGTTGCTATTGGCGCAACTGTTTCTTGGAGCAATGATGATTCTGCTGCTCACACTGTAACAAGTGGTACTGCTGCAGAAGGTGCTGACGGAGTCTTTGATTCTAGTTTATTCATGGCAGCCGGTGTCTTTGAATATACTTTTGATGATGCAGGAACTTTTGATTATTACTGCATGGTTCATCCTTGGATGACTGGTATTGTTACTGTTAACTAGAGTGCAATAACTTTGCTTCCTTCTTCAGATGATTCAAATTTGTAAATCTGTTCTACTGTTGAATCTTCAAAAATTTCTGCATCATGTGTAATTATCAAAAACTGCATCCTTGTATCTGAATTAGAAATATCTGACAATTGAGATAAAACACCTACTAGAGATTTCTTTCTTTCTGCATCTAGATGTGTTGTAGGCTCATCTAGAATCATCAAATTGAGGTTTGATGCACCTAGTAGACTGGCCATTCCTAGTCGTAATGCTAATGCTACGCTGACTTTTTCTCCTCCGCTTAGCGATTCTAATTCTAAAACCTCTTTTTTTGAATAACATGTTATTGAAATGTCTCTTGCCTTTTCTGATAGTAAAATTCTTTGAATTTTTGTATTAAGTAGTGTGAGATATTCTGAAGCTTTTGCAGATATCGTGTTTAATGCCCATGATCTAAGACTAGTTGCTACCGGACCATTTCTACTGAAAATATTTGTTTGAATTTCATTAAGATTAATTACATAATCTTTCACAATTTTTAGTTCATCAATTGTTTTTGCAATTACATCTATTTGTTCTTCAGATTTAGTAATTTTTTCTAAAATTGCTCCCATCTCTTGATCTATTTGAGATAAGCCGAGTTGTTTTTCATTAACTTCTTTTTTAAGATTGGCAAATTCTTCTTCATCAAATCCTTTTGTTTCTATTTCTAACTTTGAAATACCATCAAAAATTATTTTTGCGTGTGAATCTATTGTTGCTATTTCTTCTAAATTTCCATTTACTGTTGATGGCAATTTTTCTTTTTTAATTTCTGTGTTTTTTTGAATTTCAGTTAATTCTTCCTTACTCTTAATTGAATAAGCTCTCAATGTTGTTTCTGCATCTCGTGATCTCTGTAATTTTTCAGAAAACTCTTTTCTTTTTTGTTCATACGTTTCTCTTTCTTTTTCTTTTGATGTAATTTGATTTTGTAATTCTAAAATCTCTTGTCGTATGTGTTCTTCTTGAAATAATGGATTTAGTTTATCCACATTTGAATCACAAACTGGACATTTGTTGTCTTTTAATTGTAATTTGGATGCAAGTGATAATTTCTCTTTTAATGATGTTGTCTGATTTGTATTTTCTTGGATTTTCGTTACTGTGTCATTAATTGCCTCTTCTACTTTTTTCATTTTTGATTCTAAATCCTCTCTTAATGATGCATCTTCAAAACATCCTTCACAGTCACGAATTTTACGCTCATTTTCTTTTATCTCCTCTTGAATTTCTGAGATTGCTTCTCTTGCGTATGTTTGTAGTTCTTTTTTTCTTGATTCTAATTGATTAATTTTATCAATTTTTGGTGTTTCTATTTCTATTTTTTTCCTTAATTCTTCAACTTCTTTTTGTAATGACGTTTGTATGGTTTGCAATTCATCTCTTCGCGGTTTTGATTCTGTAATTTCATTTTGATATTTTTCTAAATCTCTGGATAAAATTTCAATATGTGTGTCATCATATCCTAGATCATCTCTAATTTTTTCACGGAATTCCTTGTTTACCGTTTTCATTGCTTCTGATGCTATGTCTAACTTGTCAATTCCAATTATCGCATTAAGTAATTCTTTGAATTCCTTAGGTTTTGCATCAATTATTGCATTTAATTGTCCTTGTTGTACAATAGATGCGATTTTCAATTTTTCAAAATCTAATCCGATTACTTTTTCAACTTCATGACTCATTGATTCTCCAAATTGCTTTCTTTCTCCTGCAGCAATTTCTATCCGATCATTTTCAACTACTTCGGCAAATTTTGCCGCAAGCGTTCCTTTACTGTCTATTTTTCTTACTGCTTCAAACTGTTTGCCATTAATTGCAAAATTTATTTTTGAAAATCCTTGATTTGATCCTCGTTTAATCAACCCTCTGTTTGATTTTCTTGTATGTTGACCAAATAATGCAAATGTTATTGCATCAATAATACTTGATTTTCCTGCACCGTTTTCCCCTACAAATACTGTGACCCCATCTTCAAATTCTAATTTTGTATTTGTATGAGCTAAAAAGTCTCCTAATTCAATAGATGTGATCATGTATTTTTCTCCTTTTTGAATTTTTCAAAGTTTTCAAAAATTATCTGAGTTGCTTCTTTAATTTCTCCTGATGCTAAAACCGGAAGTAACTCTTTAATTGCAAATTTTGCTGATTGCTCTGAACCTAGGGCATCAATTGACAGTTTGTACATTTCATCATCTATCACATTTGGTCTGTCTAGGAATACTGATGAATTTGAAACCTGTTTTGTACTGATTCTCCAAAAACATCTCAAAACCAGTGAATTCAGTCTTGCAATTTGGGCCTGTATGTGGTCTGGTTCTATATTCTCACCTTGAATTTTTATTTCTACTATGGGCTGTTTTTTGTAGTCTGTTATTTTTCCAGCAATCTCATCAATTGTTTTTGACAATTCTTGATATTCTGTTTTAAATGAAATTTGAGGCCTAGCATCCAACTCAATCCAATTTGGTATTGCTTCTTTTCCTGAAATGTCTACCTCGAAAAATCCTTTTTGTGTTTCTTTAATTCCTTCACTGTTTGTTAGCTCTATTGATCCTGGATATGCAATTGGACCACCAAGATGATTAAATCGTTTCACATCTTTATCATGAAGATGTCCCATTGCATAATATGTGAAATTCTTTGGCAAGTCAGTTGATTGTATCTCTCCTGCAAATTTGTTAAACTCTGTAATTCCCTGATGTAAAATTAAAATTTTATGTCCTGAATGATTTTGAACATCTTTATCTGTTGCTGCAAATTTTTCCTCATATTGCGGAATTTCTGCTTTTCTAATTTTATCGAATCCTGCTAACATCACTCCCTTGTACTCTATTGGATTTCCTTGACCTATATACTTTGAAAATCCTAAATTATGATATACATATGGTATTGGCGTTGTCCTAATTCTACTAATATCATGTTCTCCTAAAATAAAAAACGAATCAATATTATTTTGTTTTAATCTCTTTAACCCATTGGCCATCTGAATAATTGCAGTTCCATTTGGATTTGGAACATGAAAAATATCTCCTGCAAAAATTACGAAATCTACATGATCTTTTATCGATGTATCAATTGATTGATTAAACACATCATAGACATCTTGTGCTCTTTCTTCTGAACCGTATTGAACTAGCCCCAAATGCGTGTCTGAAATATGTGAAAATAACATTAGTCTAATAACAAATCTTTCTGTACTAATCCTTGTGTTGACTCTACTGCAATTTCTTTCATTTTATCGGCTTTTGCCCATGCATTAACTGCACTTTGATCCCCTCCCATGATTTTTTCTTTGACTTCCTCAACATGTACCAATGAAGGAAGATTTGTCCACTGTCCTACTAGAACTGCATCTCCCACGTTCAGTGATGTCAGTTGAGCAATTAATTCACGACTGGTAGACTCTGTAGCTGAGGCCATTTGTCTTTGATCGTCTTCTTGTATTATCTTCATAATTGCAAATGAACCCATCTGGCTGAGTACGTTGAGGTCTACACTGCGTGGTCTTTGTGATACTATTCCTAACCCTAATCCAAATTTACGACCTTCTCTTGCAATTTTTGCGGCCCAATATTTTGCACTAGTGTCATGATTTTTTGGAATAAACACATGGGCTTCTTCAATGATTACAAATATTGGGGAATTAAATCTGAAATTTCTCTCTTTCTTTGTTTTTCCATGTCGTGCAATACTTGCATCTTTTCTATCTTTGAGTAGTTGTTGTAAATAAAATGCAACTGCAACATTTGCTTGTTTTTCTGATAATTCTGATATGTTTAAGATGTTTGTTCTACCTTCTTTAATGAAACTAATTGGATCTCCCATATCTGGATCTAAAATATCCTCAAATCTTCTTTGTGCTTCCTCTACTATGTCTTGGATTCTGTATGCCGATGTTCTAATCTCTTTTAGTCTTTTATCTTCTGAATTTACAATAAAATCTATTTCACTTTCTAATTTGCTCCAAAATTCTTTTGATTCTTTTACGTGTTTTGTAAACGCCATCCTTAAAACACGTTGTTGTACATTTGCACCATCTCTAATTTCCAATACTTCTGAGAGTTGATCTGCATCTAACAATCTGGGATTTATTTTTGCATCAATTACATTAATTCGTGGAATGTTCAAACTTGTGTAGTCATTGTGATAATCAAAAATTATCACAGTGCCTTTTAATTTTGAGATTTGTTTTGTAACCAATGATACTAAGTTACTTTTACCCATTCCCGTCATTGCTAAAATTCCTAAATGTCTTGAAACTATTTTGTCTAAATTCACTTTGGCATCAATGGATTTGTTTCGTAACAGGTTTCCTATGTTCACCCATCCTTCTTTTTTTGGACTGAAAATTTCTTCCAAATCCTCCTTACTTGGTAATGTGATTTCTGTTCCTGGAATTGGTGGAATTGCAGGTATGATTGATTGACCTTTTCTTAAATTTGCTAAAAATCCTAAAATCCCAACATTTACTGTGAATGTTTTGTCTCTCTTGTTTAATTCTGCAATTTCTGTGCTTTCTGATGCCTCATCAAAATTTTTAACATCTGTAAATGCAGCACTTGATACTGAGGATCTTTCTACCAGTCCTAGTATTTCTCCTTCATCTGAACCAATTTTGATATATTCTCCTACTGATAATGCTCTTGATGTTATTGCTGTCACAAATGTTGGTTTTGATTCGCCTATCACAAAACCTAAACTCAACCTAATACCTCCCGTGATCCAATTTCATTGCTTAATCCTAACAAACTAACCATCTTTGTAAGTTCTTTATCAGATATTTTACAGTTATTATGTGCAAGCTTTAGTGCATATGGATATCCGCCTACACTGGTTTTGTATAATTTATTCATAGTTGATTTGATCTTTGATTCATCGTGATCTCCCCCCAAAAATTCTAATTTAATTATTGGAGTTGAACTACTCAGTCTTACAAATGACGATGAGATTATTTTATCTGAACCATATTTTTTTTCTACAAAAATTCTACTAAATCCTGGATCGGTTGTAACATGATTATAATAAAAAATATCTCCTGCAAGTGATCCTAAATTTTCAAATTGTTTTTTTGTATTTGATGTCTTTGCAATGAATACAACATTGTTCTTCTTTTTCATTATTCTAACAATTGTTGATCCTAAACCTGCTTGTCTTGTCATCAGTTGAGAATGTAAAGAACCATCCATCAATACCATGTCTACTTCATCCACTGTTTTTTCACAAGCTTCTATCTCCATTTTACTTGCAGCACTTGAAATATCATCAGCAGCACCAAGTCCTGATTTATGCAAATCTACTAGAATTTCTCCATCTGATTTTATTGATACTGCTGTAGTTGCCCATAACTCAATTCCTTGAAATTTGGTGTTGTTGAAACTACTGTCTATTCCTGCTATGACTACTTCCTCTTTTGAAGGCGTAAATTCAATCCAATTATCACGTGCCTTTTGTAAAATCTGCTCAAATTTTGGCCCTTTTAGGATTGAGAGCATTTTGTCTCTGTTGATGATTGCATCTTTGTAAACTGTATTGAGCACACTAATACTTTGTAGGTTTGAATAAAATCTTTAGGTTATGCTGAATCTTGACAAAACTGATCCACTATCTCTATCCTATTCTTCCTTTTAGGATTATTTTCTCATTTGTATTTGATGGGGTAGATTTATCCACATATCTTATTTCATACTCATCACCAATATGGATTGTCTTTCCGTCTAGTTGCCGTGGAATTTTAATTTGAACTTCAAAGGTGTTTGAATTTGGTCCTGTTTCTATAAGGTATGCCGAATTTGCACCAAACTTTGGATTTGCCAATGTTGTCCTAATTCCACCATCCCCTCTGTATTCTAATTCGCCTAGTGGAATTTTATCTTCATCTTTTGAGTCTCTGTTTGCGTCTGGTTCATAAATTCTGACAGTGAATTCATGACCTATCCTTGAGCCCCCTCCCAACGTTTGTACTTGTGCAAATGTTTTAGTTAACGGCACTGATTTTACCATGACTCTTTCTTCTCCTGAATGATCCGACCCGTCTAAATATTTTATTAAAACAATATCTTCCTGACTTGGTGGTTTTCCGTTAATTGTTTCTGGCAGTTCTAGTTTGATGTAAAACTTTCCTGTGTTGGGTCCTGTTTCTATCATGTTTTCTGGACCTGCAATTGGAACTCCGTTTATCGTAAATTCAAATAATCCTGCTGTCGGAATCACCTCTACTCCGCCATGTGCAGTGTTCAAATCATGATCTGTTATGTAAAAATTTACAATTGACATACTTGATGCTGGAACTGTTTCAATTTCTTCTGTTGATGCTGGAACTGTCTTATCGATTTTATTTGCATCTGTAAATTTTATTGGTATTGTCAGCAGTCCTAGCTTTTGCATCTTTTCTGCTGTCTGTGGCTTTACGCAGGCAGGAAATCCATTATTCCGAATAACCAATTCCAGCCCTTCATTACAAAGAATATTTTCAATTGGTACTCCCTGCTTCATCTGCTGTCTTGGAGATATCGCATATGCCTCAGATGGAATAATCGTTGAGACGGATAACAGAAATACCGTGCCTATGATCATCTTATCAAAATCCAATATTGCACTAAATCGTGTTCTTTATCTTAAATAGATTTAGCACAAATCATCTGCAATGCTGTCCCGTTCTTACTCTATAGACTAGAATTAATTAAGAGATGATCTCTTGCTTAATCATTGAAGAAAATCGGTTTGCTAGGTTGTGGCGCTATAGGCACCCAGATAGCACTTGCAATTGATTCTGGAAAAATACCCTGTTCTTTGACTCATGTTTTTGATAGTTCTAGAGAAAATGCCCTCAAACTAGTTTCACAATTAAACAACAAGCCTGAAATTGTTGAAAATTCCCATTTGCTATCTTCTCATCCTGTTAACATTGTTGTAGAGGCTGCCTCACAAAATGCCGTACAAGATGTTGGATTGAGTGTTTTACAAAATAAACGTGATTTGATGATTATGAGTGCCGGGGCATTATTGGATGAATCCATCTATGATATTTTATCTGATGCATGCGAACATTTCAAAAAAACCATTCTTCTTCCCTCTGGCGCAATTGCTGGCTTGGATGGTTTGAAATCTGTAAAAGATGAATTGGAATCACTATCTATCACTACCACCAAACATCCAAATTCATTAAAGGGCGCAAAGTTTTTTGAAACTTTTGACATTGATCTAGGTTCAATCAATTCCCCCGCTATGATTTTTGAAGGTACTGCAAAAGAAGCTGTATCTTTATTCCCTGCCAACATCAACGTTGCAGCACTGCTATCTTTGTCTGGAATTGGCAGTGAAAAAACAGGCGTAAAAATTATTGCAGATTCTAACACCGATAAAAACACTCATCACATTGTCGCTGAGGGAAAATTTGGAAAGATGACTTTTACAATTGAAAACTATCCTGATGTCAGAAATCCAAAAACAAGTAGACTGGCAATCTTGTCTGCAATTGAAACTTTGAGGGGGTATTGTTCAGATGATGTTAAGATTGGCACGTAATGTGGCAATAATTGCCACATTTGCTAGCTTTTCAGAGAATTATAGACCGTTTCCCTCTCTTTAAATGGACATCTGCAGAAATTTTAATCGTTTATGCTCGTACAACAAGCCTCAGAACTCAAAGAAGAAATTTTGAGACTCAAAAAAGAAAAGGATGTGGTGATTTTAGCACATAATTATGAAATTCCTGATGTACAGGATGTTGCTGATTTCACTGGTGATTCTTTAGGCTTGTCCAGACAAGCAGCTACGGTTCCTCAAAAAACAATTCTCTTCTGTGGCGTAAATTTTATGGCTGAAACTGCTGCAATTATTAGTCCTCAAAAGAGGGTTCTACTTCCCGATCTAGAGGCTGGATGCTCCTTATCTGACTCAATAACTGTGTCTGAACTGAGAAACTGGAAAAAACAACATCCTGATGCTATTGCAGTTGGTTATGTCAATACCACTGCAGAAATTAAAGCAGAATTGGATTACTGTTGCACTTCATCTAATGCTGTAAATGTTGTAAAAGCAATCCCTGACGATAAAGGAATTTTATTTTTACCTGATATGTTTTTGGGTTCTTATGTTGCAAAAATGACTGGTAGAAAAAACATGCATATTTGGGCAGGAGAGTGCCACGTACATGCAGGAATTACTCCTGAAGATGTAACAAAAAAATTGGAATCAATGCATGATGCTGAATTTGTAATCCATCCTGAATGCAGTTGTACTACTCCGATGATGTATGATGTTGCAGATGGAAGTTATGGTGACAAAAAAGTGTCCATACTTTCCACTGAAGGGATGCTGAACCACGTCAACAAATCAAAAGCAAAAAACTTTGTTGTTGCCACTGAAACTGGGATACTGTATCGTATGCGAAAACAAAATCCTGAAAAAACATTCATTCCTGCATCAGAAAAAGCAGAATGTCAATACATGAAAATGATAACTCTTGAAAAAGTGTATGAAGCATTAGTAGACGAAAAAAATGTCGTCACTGTTCCTAAAGAAATTGCAGATAAAGCTCGTTTAGCAATTGATAGGATGCTTGCAATTAGCTAAACTGTTTAATTATGACTGGATTATTTTCAAGAGAGCCTAAAGATCCTCGGCGAAAAAAGAACGTTCAAAAATTAAAAGAAGTAAAAAAACTTGTAAAGGAAAAAAAATATGCAGAGGCCTTAAAATCAGGCACAGAATACCTGCAAAAAGTCCCTGGTCATCATGATGTCTTGTTTACTGTGGGCGGAATTTACTATCTTCAAAATAAATACAAAACTGCCATTTCTTATTTTGACAAGGCTCTTGACATTGGGACTTATGATGTTGACGTATTGTTACTAAAAGCGTATTCTCATCAAAAACTTGGTGAGCCAAAACTTGTTGTCCAATGCTGTGACAAAATCAAAGAGATAGATCCAAAAAACAGGTCTGTTGCAAAATTATTGGATGAATTGGATTTCTAGATTTCCAAACTCATGTCAATCCCATTGGCTGAATTTGTAATGCTTCCTACTGAGATAACATCCACTCCCGTTTGCCCATACTTTGCAATATTTTTGGAATTGATTCCACCGGATGCTTCTAGCATTACATTCTTTCGCAGTTTTTGACGTTTTAACACTTGAACTGTTTTTTTAATCTGTCCTGGTGTAAAGTTGTCTAACATAATAGTGGTTGCTCCTTCTTTTGCTGCTAGCATTGCATCGGAGGTGTTTTCAACCTCAACCTCAAATTTTTTGTATTTTTTCTTTGCTTTTTTGATTAGCGACAACAATGAATCGTCTACTGCTATGTGATTATCCTTAATCATGACCATTTCGTCTAATCTGAGCCTGTGCTTCTTTCCTCCCCCTATCTCCACTGCCTCCTTGTCGAAATATCTTAGTCCCGGCGCTGTTTTTCTGGTTGCATGCAATTTCACTCTCTTTGGAATTTTTTTTACCAGTGCATTTGTTTGAGTTGCAATGCCGCTCATCCTTGTCAATATGTTCAATGCAGTTCTCTCACATGCCAAAATATCCCCTGCATCCCCTGTTACTGCCATTATACTCTGATTTGGTTTGATTTTGGAGCCGTCTTTTTTCAAAATTCTGACATTACATCCTTTCAGTTTGAAAATCTCTTTGGCATACGTCACTCCTGCAAGTACGGCTGTTTCTCTAGAAATAACTCTAGCTGAGATTTTTTTCTTTGGTAACAGTTTACTGGTAATATCGCCCTTTCCAACATCTTCTGCAAGAAATTGCGCTAACTGCCTTTTAGAATTGGGTGTCAATATATTGATGAAATGTTAAAGTGATTTTAAAGATTTTATGTTACTTTGATTGCGTATTTGCCTTTTGTAGTAATGCCTAATGTTTTTGAGATTTCGGAATTCGTTGGGTCTACTACTAGCACAACCCCTGTCCAATCCGGTGTCAAGTCTGATGATTTGCAATTTGGACATACTTTTAGAGTTGTTACATGTTTACATTTGCGGCATGCCATTTCTCGTGCCATTCTAACTTGCCTCTGCTTTTTCTTCCTTTGCTGGCTCTTCTTTGCCACCGCCGGCTTTCTTGATTTCTTCTGCAATCCAATCACCCGCACCTAGGAATGGCTGTCTACATGTGATTCCAATCTTGCCCATTGCAGCAGCCTTGCCTAATGATACTGCAGTAATTCTTGCACGAAGTGCAGAGCCGACTTTGAGTGTTCTGCCACTTTGGTTCGCTAAGATCATTCCTGATTTGACATCGCTCTTTAGGTAATCGTCCATAACTTGTGATAAGTGAAGCAATGCATCTGTTGGACCAATTCTTACAAATGCACCAAAGTCTGTAATGTCTACAATTTCTCCTTGTACAATTTCTTGTAATTTTGGATAGAATGTTAAAGCCTCAAACTCGACTTTGTGGAATGTTCCACCGTCTCCCGCAATCATCTTTCCCATCTCATCTACTTTGGCATCTAAAATCATGATGATGTATCCTAAATCAGCATTAATCATACTCTCGTACTTTTCTTTGAGAATGTTTACTGCTGCCTTTTTGAGTGTGGTACCAAACAAGCTTGGAGGAATTCTAACAACATCAACTAGAGTAGATATAGAAAACAAATGTACCATTTTTCTCGAATTTCAATTTATGAATGTTTAGGTGATTTTAGGCATAAATTTCCAAAGTTTTTGCACATTTTTCAAATAAATGAAAATTTCTTTTCAGACTCTAACTTATGTTTAAATAATGCAGACTGACTTTTTGACGCAATGGTTGGAATCGATCAAGTTCTTGAAAAACTCAGTACCGTAATTGATCCAGATTTGAAAAAAGATATCGTATCCATGGGTATGATCAAAGATTTAGAACTCAGTGATGGCAATCTCAAATTTACTTTAGAACTAACAACTCCTGCATGTCCATTCAATGTCGAAATAGAAGATGATGTTAGAAAAGCAATTGCTGAGCTTTCTGACTTGAAAAATTTCGATTTGAACGTAACTGCCAAAGTAATGGAAGGGCGTTCTCTTGATGATGATGTTGGAATGGCAACTGTCAAAAACATTATTGGTGTCGCAAGTGGCAAGGGCGGAGTTGGAAAGTCTACCGTTTCACTAAACTTGGCCCTTGCATTGTCTCAATCTGGTGCAAAAGTTGGTCTGTTAGACGCTGACATTTACGGTCCAAGTATCCCATTAATGCTTGGAATGAAAGATGGTTTTATGGAAGTTGAGGGTAATAAATTACAGCCTGCTGATTCAAACGGATTAAAAGTAGTCTCATTTGGTTTCTTTGCTGATCAATCTAACCAGGCAGCAATCTATCGCGGACCAATCATTTCTGGAATTTTAAAACAATTCCTAGTTGATACAAACTGGTCTGAACTGGATTACCTGATTGTAGATCTCCCGCCCGGTACTGGTGATATTCCATTAACTCTTGCACAAACTATTCCCATTACTGGAATTCTTGTCGTAACAACTCCTCAAGACGTTGCAAGTGACGTAGCTGTTAAAGCTGTTTCAATGTTTGAAAAACTCAACGTTCCAATTATAGGCGTAGTTGAAAACATGAGTCATTTTATCTGTCCAAACTGTGATGACAAACATTACATCTTTGGTGAAGGCGGTGCCAAGAAGATCAGTGAGAGATTTAACATGCCATTCTTAGGTGAAATTCCTCTCAACTCCGGAATTATGTCTGGCTCTGATTCAGGCAAACCCATTATGATTACAAATCCAGATTCTCCAAGTGCAGAAGCATTTAGAATCAGTGCAAAAAATATTGCCGCACAATGTAGTATTATTGCAGCCAAACTTCAAGATGAAATTGCATCTGAAAGTTCTAGCGAAGAATCTGCTCCAGAACCAAATACCATCCAATCCTGATTCCTGTGAAGTTACCTGATTCTCTAAGAGACCAGCTGAAAATCCCCCTTGGAATTTTATTGCCTGATAGTCAAGCTGATAAAAATGGCATCCAAAAGTATCTCTCTGATGGCTCGTATGTAATTACAGTTGGTGATAGAACCACAGAAAAAATGACTGACTTTGGTTTAATTCCCTCATTACAAATTGTTGACGGTCAAGAAAAAAGAGAAAAACGCATTGCCCCAAAATTAGAAAATGCCACTGAACTAACTGTAGATAATCCTGCAGCAGAAATCACACCTGCAAGTATCTCTATTATCAAAAAAGCTTTCACCCTGGAATCCCCTGTGAGACTTTTTGTTAATGGTGAGGAGGATCTTTTGGTTCTTCCAGCATGTGTTCATGCTCCTGAAAATACCGTTGTATTGTACGGCCAACCAAATGAGGGACTAGTCATAGTCGATGTTACTGCAGAAATTAGAAATAAAGTACAAACGCTACTTGATTTAATGGAATAATCGGGGCGTGATGAGACGGTGGCTGTATGATTGATGATTACCACACTAAAACCTCTGACCCTGTTAATTCATAATTTACCAAATCAAAATACACTAAACTTTGCACAACAATTGACATTTCAAGATAAACACAGATTCTATCAGGCATAATTGTGAAATTAGATCCTGATCTTACACTGCAAATTTTAGAAAAAGTCGGCATTTACTCTAGTCATTTTTCAGTTTCTGAACCTCAGATTCTATTAACTACTAAGGAAGTTTTAGATGCTCCAAAAGAAAAGACTGAAGGCAGACGTACTTCAGCCTACAAATATTATGGGGTATCTTATCTGCAACACAATCTTGTTTTCATTAACGTGAGAAAAATACCTGATGAAAAAACCTTGGAGAATACTATAGTTCACGAATTAATCCATATGAGATTTCCCTATCTTGCCCATGGTAAAAGATTCAACAAATTAGTAAGACAAGGACTTGGGGGAAAAACTTTTCCGCCATATCGAAAGAGAAGTAAGATCGCCTCTATTTGATTTATATTTACTAGGCTTTGGCAATCGGGTATAGCATGGAAATAGCTGAAATTCTGCCTTTTATCGCAGGTATTGCATCATTTTTGGTTGCAGGTGGCTTGGCTGCATGGATTACCAAACAACCATCCGGAACAAAAGAGATGATGGATATTTCCAATGCCGTCAAGGAAGGCGCATCTGCATTCTTGAAAAGGGAGATGAAGATTATTGTTCCGGTAGCTATAGCATTGACTTTGATTATCGGTATTTTCCTAACTCCTTCAAACGGAATTGCATTTGCAGTCGGTGCAGCATTGTCTGCAGTGGCTGGAATTATTTCATTGAAAATCACAGTAAAGGCAGCAGTTAGAGCTGCAAATCTAAGTGGTACTGGTCTAGGGCAGACATTTGCTATGGCCTTTAGAGGTGGTGCAACAGTAGGTCTTGCAGTTCCTGCAATGGCATTGTTGGCAATTACCGGACTTTATTTGATTTATCCAGATCCAATTACAATTGCCGGTGTCGGCATTGGTGCAAGCCTGATCGCATTATTCATCAGAATCGGTGGTGGCATATTTACAAAAGCAGCAGATATGGGCGCTGACTTGGTAGGTAAAGTTGAAGCAAATATCCCTGAAGATGATCCTAGAAATCCTGCAACTATTGCAGACAACGTAGGGGATAACGTTGGAGATGCAGCAGGAATGGGCTCTGACGTTTACGAATCATACATTGTTACTATTTTAGCAGCATTACTAATTGCAGCATTAATTGGCGCGCCAAACTTTTTCCTTTATCCGATCTTAATTGGTTCATCTGGAATGATTGCATCAATCATCGGTGTGGTCATTGTTGGCTCAAAGAATGTCACAGATGTTATGAAGCCTCTGAATCGTTCATTTTATGTTTCAGCTGCTATTGCAATTGGGTTAAACTATGTGCTCATTACACAATTCATTGGCGATTCTCCTACATCATATGCCTTGTTTGGTTCCACTGTGATTGGCGTGATATTGGTTCCAATCATTCAAAAAATCACTGACAATTATACAAGTTACAAGAAAGGCCCTGTTAAAGAAATTGCAGACTCTGCAAAATGGGGTTATGCATCATTAACATTGATGGGAATCATCAAAGGAATGCAATCTACAGGACCATTTATGATCGCACTAGTTGTAGCAATCATTCTCTCTTATGCTATTGCTTCTGGCGCTGCTCCTGAAGGTGCAGACCCAGTCCTATACGGTATCTTTGGAACCGCTTTGACTGCAATGGCAATGCTGAGCCTTGCAGGAATTGTTCTAAGCATTGATGCATTTGGTCCAATCGCAGATAATGCCGGTGGCATTGTTGAGATGACTGGGATGGGCGAAGAAAATCGTAAAGTCACTGACGAAATTGATGCTGTGGGAAATACGACAAAGGCCGTTACCAAAGGCTTTGCTATTGCCAGTGCCGCATTGGCTGCTTTGGCCATGATTCAAGCATTCCAATTTGAGGCATCTCACGTCTTTGAAGGCACTTTAGATTATAGTTTGACAAACCCTGCAATCATTGTTGGATTGCTTATTGGCGGTTTGATTCCATTTATTATTACAGGACAATTAATCAATGGCGTATCTCGCGCTGCAGGGAAAATGGTTGACGAAGTAAGACGTCAGTTCAAAGCAGACGCTGGAATCCTTACGGGAAAATCAAAACCAGATTATGCAAAATGTGTAGACATTGCTACTGCTGCATCAATTAAAGAATTATGGAAACCAGCTTTGGTTTCAATCATCGCTCCAATCATTTTAGGTATATTACTGGGTCCAACTGCAGTGGCAGGATTACTTATGGGCTCATTGGTCACCGGCATTCTCTTGGCATATCACTTGGCAAACACTGGCGGTGCATGGGACAATGCAAAGAAACTTGTTGAAATGGAAGGTGAAAAAGGCTCTGAAGTTCACAAAGTCGCAGTAGTAGGCGACATCATTGGTGATCCTTACAAAGACACTGCAGGTCCTGCACTTAACACTGTGATTAAACTACTGAACACAATTGCAATCGTCTTTGTATCTGCATTTGTAGCAATTATTGCCCTTTAATCCTCCACAATCAACGTCATATCCAACTCATCAATCTGAGACTGAATTGCTTTTTGTAAAGTTGGATCATGTTTTTCACAGAACTTGAAATAATTATCGGCTGTTTGAAAACATCCGCAAATCCACTTGGTCTTCTTTTCTCCTTCCACTGTCCATTTTGAATATTTGGTATCTGCCATGCTGTTTTGATTTTGGTTAATCTAAAAATATGTTTTTGAATAAAAAGGAAAAATGATTAAGGACAGCCTTCCATCTTTTGGATAAAGTAGCCTTTCTCCTTAATTGCCTGTTCTACAGGCTCTGGTGCTCCTTGTGAATGGCAGAATTGACATTCGTTTGTTGTCATCTCTGCTTCTCCCTCACCGACGGATGCTAGCCATTCTTTACCATACGTGATGGCTTTGTCATGATCTTTTTCACCCGTAATTACATCAAAGTGCATGGTGTGGCCATCTGCCGCTTTGACATAAGTGTCGTATACGTGAATTTCCATAAATGTAATTAAAAAAAGGGATATTTAATTCAAAACAGATTTTCAAGCGTGGCATGTCCATTATATGCTATTTGATGACTAAGAATTGAATAAAAGATACTGAATCGCAAGTAATTTTTGATCTAGGCATACATATCAACTATGATGTATATTCCTAATAGTTGAGATTAAATGAAATATGATAAAGTTGATTTTAAAAATATAGGCCCTATAGAAAAAGGTGAAATTCAACGTAACAAGATTAATGTTTTTTTGGACCTAATAATTCTGGTAAATCTATAGCTTCTAGATTACTTCATGGTGTTGGTCAACTGAATACTGGACCTACAGGAATTAATAGACTGATTAGTAGTAAAATGAATTCCCCATCAGAATTAAATGATCTTTACGGTTATTCTATTTTAAACAGTGCCGGCATGGGCAGAGGAGATCTTTTAACACATCAAAAGAAATCCTGCAGCCTAGTAGTTCATTCTAGCAGAAAAACACCCCTAATTAATTTTGGATTTAAAAAATCTCCGCGTTCTTCACATGTCGATTCTAATTATTTAATGATGAGACGTTATGCTAGATCTACTCAACTATCCCGAGACAGTGTGTATATTCCAGCTGGTAGAACTGGATCTATTCAACTTTTCACAAGTATTACTCAGGTGAGAAATAGGTTTCTTCGAGATCTTTTAGGTTCTTTTAGAAGCAAAGATTCTTTTAATGTGAAAAAACATCTCCAAAAGAAATCAAGAGTTTTACACGTTCATTAAGCAAAATGCCTGAACATTTAGAACAATTCCATGATTTAATCCTTGATGCACATGCTGAAGGAACGAACAAAAGCGTTCAGGATTTATTTTCAAACTTGTTCCCTGGGGCAATTGAATCCATGGGTGCTGGACTTCCTGAAATAGTATACAGAGATCCTACTGGATTCATAACTGAAATTGAATCTGCAGGTTCTGGAACTGTTTCTTCTTTTCCAATTGTTGCAGGCGTTCATTACGTTAAAACTGGCGGTACTCTAATCATTGAAGAACCTGAAGCACATTTAGAGCCTGCAAGACAACTCAAACTAATTGAAGAGCTCGTTGCCATTGCCAAAGTTAAGAAAATAGATTTAATTTTTACCACTCATAGTGATTATGTCATCAAAAAATTATTGGCATTGGTGAGTCGAAAAAAGATTAAACATACTGATTTAGGCTTGTATAGTTTTAATAGATCTGATTCATTAACTCAAATAGAAAAAATTGCTGTTGATAAAACAGGAGAAGCAGAACAGACTTTGAACTTATCCTAAAACCCTCCAATACATCATGACGCATGCCAGATACACAAATCCAAGATAGTTGTCACAGTTCCTTTCGTATCTGACTGCCGTCCTGTGAAGCCCGCACTTGAGCCAGGCAAAGAACCGCTCTACGACAAACCTTGTCTTGCCATAATTTTTTTGGTTCCTGTTTTGTGCAACGTTCCTTGAGTTCCTTTTGTATGGAATGCAACAGTCAATCCCATGGGATCTCAGATAGTCTCTGATGTATGCCGCATCGTATCCCTTGTCGGCATACACTGAGATGATCTCCCGTATCAAATCATCATCTACAAGTTCTGAGATGTTTTCTAACACATCAATGAATTTCGTACTGTCATGCTCATTTGCAGGGCTGGCCATGATTGAGATTGGCAGTCCTGTCTTGTCTACTGCAACGTGTATTTTTGTGCCCAGGATCACCTCTCTTTTATTCTGGACTTTTACATACACAATTTCTCTTATGTTAGTTTATTAATGCCTATGATCACAGGCATTCAATGGCAAAATTTATGACGACACAATACGCAATATTTATGATTGCGACACTAACTATGCTGATTGCAGTACCTAGTGCATTTGCTGCCACGCTTCAAGTGGATAGTAACTGTGGTGATACTGATAGTGATGGTACATGTAATGATGGTACCACATACAAGACTATACAGGCTGCACTTAGAAATACAACTACAGTTGATGGTGATATCATATCTATCGCAGACGGAGAGTATACTTCTGATAATGCTTGGTTGACTGTTTGGAAGAGTGTTACCATAACTTCTACAAACGGTGATCATAAATTGGATGATGTATTGTTTAAAAACGCCTATTTTAATCTAAGAGCAAACAATACAACAATTAAGGGAATAACATTTGAAGATTCACCATCACATGGAGTACACTTCACGAGCGACGTGACAGGGATAGTTATCGAGAAAAACCATTTTAGCCATATTAGTAAAATGGGAATAAATATTTCTCCTGATGGTGATAGAGTTTCATCTGTAAAAATATTGGATAATCTATTTGAGAACATTGGATATAATTCAACTGATACAGCTGAATTGTCTCTGTATAAATCTGATAAAACTATCAAACCAGATAACTATTCTGCAATGTATGTTTTTAATTTGGTTGACTCTGTAATATCTGGAAATACTATTGATAAAACAACATCTAATGGTATGACTTTGAGACATGTTGCTGATTTAATTGTAACTAATAATACAATTAAGAATGTTCCATACGGCGCAATAAACTTGTTAATGTCTGAAAACTCTTACCATTTGGTGCAGGATAATACCATAACTAATGCAACATATCTAGATACTTGGTACCTTGATACAAAATATGCTAATGGTACAACATATGCAGAAAAAATACTTGAAGGTAAAGCTATTGTTAAAGATGGCATTATTGATGAAAATCCAGCATTTTCTACTGCAATGTCTATCCGTGCTACTGATACATCAAGTGTTGCCATACTTGATAATGTGATTAGTAACTCCAAACATGGTTTAACATTCTGTCCTGGTGACTGTGACCCTGAGACATTGTTGCCTAAAGATTTACAGCATTTACAAACGTTGCTGTTCCAATGTGGTGATGCGGATTCATGTAGTTTGCCTGATCTACAAGCTAAAATTGACAAAATGCAACGGGATTGGGGTAGACCATCTAGTGCTATCATAAGTGGTAATGCTTTTGATAATGTGAGTGGGTTTGAGATTATCAATTCAATACCTGACTATGTGCTTTCAGCCCCTCTGAACTATTACGGCTCTGAGAAATCACCCTTGATTACAAACCAAACTGAGAATACCATTTTTGGTAATGTTGTATTTGGTCCATGGTATGCAGATGCTGCACTTACACAAGTAGCAGAACAGTCTGGATCCCAGCAAACAAGCCTTACAGCATACAATACGTGCTCTGTTGCCTTGGAAAAATCAAAGCTTGACCTTCCAAATTCAGAGTATGGCAAGACATCTGGCATTGCAACACAAAAAGTAACCAATGCTGGCTCTGTTGCACTTAGTACAATAGAGGTAAGGGTAACTGACTGGACTGATGAGACCAACACTGCAGTACCAAACATACACAGTGAGATAAAACAGCAAGGAACAAACAGCTGGAATATTGTAAAGCCTGGCAGTTCACTTGATATCACAGAGAATCTTCCTGTACCACGTGATGGCAACAGCAAGATGTCCCTTGATTATCGTGTAGATATGACAGGAAATAGTAATGGTCCAAGCGGTTCTATCAAGCAGACAGTCACATACATTGCAGACTGTAGTTAGTGAAAAAATGACATCTCCCCCATTTTTTATTTTATTATTAATTTTTTTATCCATATCCGTTTTAGTATATTCCCCTGATGCATATGCGTCAGTTGCAGGTATTGGCAATATTGAAAAGAATATCCGTCTTAATACGGGTGACTTTACCACTGCAAGCTGGAGTGTGGCTAATACTAATCCATCAAATCCCATCACTGTTGTTTTTTCAGCAAAAGGTGATGGCGCACAATTCGTCACAGCACCGCAAAGCGTAACTATTCCTGGCGGTGATATCAAGGATGTAACCTTTAAGATATCAATCCCAAATGACGCATCTGCTGGGACATTTGTCGTAAATGTATATGCAGTGCCTGACGGTTCAGGCCAAAACACTGGTGTGCGAAGCACGTTTAATGTTGTAATATCTGATGGAACATCTGACTCTAACTCCCAGTCATCTCAAACCACAACAACGCCCGAGTCCCAGTCTAATCCAACCAGCCAGACTAGTGCAACTCCAAAAGACAGGGATGCATCCCAGCAGAGTACGACCACTCCAAGGGACTCTGATGATAACACACAACAGACAACTACTACGCCTGGCGGAACATCTCAAAGCCAGACTACTAGCACCACTCCAAAAACCACACCAAAGGAGACTCCTGCATCATCATCTCCAACTACATCTGGTTCTAGCTCCGGTACCAGCTCCAGCTCAGGCAACCGCGGTGGTGGTGGCGGTTCAGCAAGTAACAGCCCTGCTAGTACAGCTGATGCTGTGTATCTCAAGGAGGTATCATGGGACTGCAAGGCAGGGCTGGTAACTATCATTGCAGGACCAGAAGTTGATGCACTATCAGTAACAGTTAGAACATCTCAAAGCGGCGTGCAACAGGCAACTTTGTCTGATGAAAAAATACCTGGCTTTAAGAAATTTACCACATCCATGGATAAAAATGAGGACTATATCGGAATAAAACTAATCTCGATGTCTGGCAGAGACTCTGCAATTGTAAATGATTCCATAAACATTGATTCCTGTACAGGTTCCAAACAGTACAAGCTACCACAAAAGGATGCAGAGACTATGGGTACTACAACTAAAGTACCGCCAAAGGATATGACCCCAAGTGAGAATACCAATACAGTAAAGCCAGTAATACCTGCACCATTTGTTGATGTTACAAAGGATCCGCAATTCTACATAGACCGATACAACAATGAGGACTCGTACAAAAAGTGGTTCCATGAGAATTACCCCGAATATGATGATATCTACCATGCACTTGGAATGATAAATCCATCTGATATTCCACAAGACAAAGAGACTATTTCAGACCCTAAACCAACTCCAGAGCCTGTAGAGCCAACATGTGGCAGGGGAACAGTTATGATAAACGGCATGTGTCAGGTAGTGTCTGAACCAAAAGACGAGAATGCAGATGGCGGCGGATGTCTCATAGCTACTGCCGCATTTGGAGACGAGCTAGCACCACAAGTGCAACAGTTACGTGAAATAAGAGACTCACAGTTAATGCAGACATCTTCTGGTGAATCCTTTATGGTTACATTTAATGAAATTTACCATTCCTTCTCACCTTACATTGCAGACTATCAAAGACAAAACCCTGCATTTAACGAGCTTGTAAAAATTGGCATCACCCCGATGCTATCGACATTGTCTATTATGGAGCATGCAGACGATGATGCATCAGTGATATCCCTAGGTGTTTTGGTCCTTGCATTAAATGGTGTAATGTATGCAGGCCTGCCAGTCCTTGGCATGTGGTGTGTTAGATCCTGCAAAAAAAGCAAGTCTGTTTCTTAAATTATAACTGTAAACTGATGGTCAGATTTAATAGCATGTGATCTCCGCCAATGATGAGCAAGAAATCCATACAAAGCATGGCCATGATGGGCCACCATTACTATATTGCAGCTAGTAAAACTAGAACAGAGGCTCTCAAAAAATTTACAAATCCTGAGAGTATATTTTTTTTCCTTGATGAAAAGTTATATCCATATTATTACGAACTCATCCTAAAACCCTCCAATGCATCATGATGCATGCCAAGTAGACAAATCCAAGACAGTTGTCACAGTTCCTTTCGTATCTGACTGCTGTTCTGTGAAAACCGCATTTGAGCCATGCAAAGAATCTCTCAACAACAAATCTTGTTTTGCAATGATGTCTTTGGTTCCTGTTTTGTGCAACGTTCCTTGAGTTCCTTTTGTATGGAATGCAACAGTCAATCCCATGGGATCTCAGATAGTTTCTAATGTATGCCGCATCGTATCCCCTGTCGGCATACACTGAGATGATCTGCCGTATCAAATCATCATCTACAAGTTTTGAGATGTTCTCTAACACATCAATGAATTTCGTACTGTCATGGACATTTGCAGGACTGTTCTAATTGAGATTGGCAGTCCGTTTGATTCCACTGCAGCGTGAATCTTTGTGCCTAGGATCTTCTTGAACCCGTCATATCCTATTTTGTCCCCCCTTTTTTGGCGGCAATTGATGATGAATCAATTGATATTTTTTGCAGGCCAGTCCTTCATTGCTTGTGTGCAGATTTGATTGCACATCCCAAAATCTTTTTCCATATGCCAAACTCCTGCCATTTTCTTAGCCTTGGATTGGCAGTTGAACCATCACCGCATGTTTTTGGCATCTCACCCCATCTGCATCCGGAAACCAGCACGCAGATGATTCCATTTAAAACCGTTCGGTCATTGCTTCTTGGGCGTCCTGTGGCGGCAGGTTTTGGCAATAATATCTCTATCATGTCCCATTGTCTGTCTGTTATCTCGGTGAATTCCATGCACAGTTTGGAAACTAATGGTTCATGGATCCAAATGATCATCAAATATTGTCTAAGGGTTAGTTTTAAGACGAGTTGATTGTACTCCTGCAAATGGCAATCATCCCAATACCCCATATGTGATGATCATAGATGGCATGGAACATGGATTAGAAAGGAGTGTAAATTCACGTGGACAAGTTGCAGTAAACATTCCTCTCGACGAAAATTCAGATATTGTGGATATCGTTCGAACGTGTCACAGCTAGTTTGTTGAGCAGGATACTTTATGGCAGTCATATTTGGAGAAAAAGAAAATGAGAACTGGGTACAAGGTTTTACCTGTAATCGCTACCAGCGTATACTCTATTTGGCAACGCATTCGATCTATCTGTTTAATGTCTGTGAATTTATCATAAACAGTTCTGATAGCGGATGTATGTTTTTTTGGAATATGGATACTGGCATTCACATTACATCTGATGTGTGGAAGGAAGGACGTGGAATTGGCTCTTGGACTGGACGGCAGGCGGCATCAAGAGAGGCTCAATTCTCACGGATTCATTATTCCAAAATTATAGTAAATTTAGTTGAGTAATTCTAGAAAATGTCTGACGAGTGGTGTATTTACCCTCCTAAGATTGGCTGTCTTTTATGGCAACAAAAAAACGTGCTGTCAGACCAACTGCTAAAAAAACTACAGCTAAAGCAAAAAAGACTGTAAAAAGATCAAAACCAGTCAGTAAGGCAAAGCGTAGAGCAACCCTCGTAGCAAACAAAAGAAGAAGAGAGGTACTAAAGGCAAATGACAAAATTAAGAGTTTGAAGAAAGCACTAAGGACTGCTGAAAAAGCTGCCAAAAAGAAACAAACAGCCCATCAGCAAGCCGCTAAACGAGCATCTCAAACTCAGTAAATCGAGTTTTACCCCCTTTTTTTTCTATTTTTATTTCCGTAACTGATTCAAGCTTTTACGGAATTGAATCTAAAAATCTAGCAAAATGTGTTTATTCTGTTTTAATCGTTCATCTTAAGGCACTACAGGAATTTGAATAAATGGAGTTCCGCCTTCTCCTACCACCAGAGGCAATTTACCATCCCACGCTTGTGTTTTAAGCCATTCTAGATAATTTGGATTTTGAGACAATGCCTGATTGATAATCGCGATTGCCTCTGCTTCACCTTTAGCCTCTGCAATGTTTGCATTTGCAAGGCCTATGGCATTGGCCTCTCGTTGCCTTGCTTCAACCTCGATTCTTCTCAAATCGTTTTCTGCCTTTAGTGCCTTTTGTTCTGCTTCAACCTTGGATTCTATTGCTCGTGAGAATAACGGTGAAAATTCAAAATCCGTAATTGATATTACTTCTGTTACGACATTAAACTGATTCAATCTCTCCCTAATTGATGATTCAATGTCTTGTTTTACAAGTGGTCTTTTAGTGATTAATTCTTCAGCGTTATAATTTGCTGTAACTTGTTTTACAGTCTCTTCAATAGCTGGTTGAATCACTCTATTTTCATAATCAAGACCCAAATTTTTGTATAATCTGTGAATTTGTTCTTTGTCTGGATGATAGTTTACAGTCACTGTTGTTTCTACTGTTTGCAAGTCTTTTGATGCACTTCTAGCGTCATTTGCATATTTCAAAGTACGAACTTCAATGTTTACCACCTCATCTTGGAAAGGAACTACAAAATGCAACCCTTCCTCAAGTGGAGGCTGTGTGAGGTCAACAGCATTCCAATGCAGTAGGACTCCTCTATTTCCAGAATCTACTATTTTTATTGAAGCTGTTGCTACTACGCCGACAACGATCAGAACAACAATTGCAATTACTACCCCCTTTGCTGCACCATTGCTTACACTAACTTTAGGCGATTGATACTTTGACAAGGATAACTGGTGTTTGTTCACTCTATTATACCCACACATCAACCGCTAGTTTATAGGGATGAACAGATCATACATTACGGAATGATTTTTTGTAATTTGGTTCAATTCAGAACAAAGCATTATCTGTTCATATCGTTGTAAACAGTGTACTCTTGGAATGCAGGTAAAGATGATTTTCAAAAATTACTTTTTCATGAAAATACTCATCAAAAGCAGGATTCAATCTGATGTTAAATTGTGATAAATGCAACAATCGCAGATTGCCAAAATGGACGAAAACAGAAAACATGACGTTTTGGCTTTGTGAAACTTGTAAAAATCATGTTGATCCTGACAATAATGTAATTAAGAAAATTCAAACTCAATACACAATTCAATTTCCTTCTAGATTAAAAGGGGATATGCTAGACAAGACTTGGAGAACTGTCAAATCAACTGTATTGTGAAATATGCCATAAACTAAAATTCCCTAGATTCCATAAACAAACTAAATGTGAGTGCAAAAGCAAACAATACCATGACAGGATGCCTTGGGGATGGGAAAACAATGATTGTTCATCATCTGGACAATATGCAAAAGAAGTGCGATATCTATCATGTGGAAAAATCCCAAAAACAGTATTTCACTCCTGATTTGCTGAAAACCGCACTTGATTTGGGATTTAGTCAGTGCACTTGGCGTAATTAAAAAAACAGGATTGCCTTTTTTTTCTATAATAAAAATCAGATTAATGTTGCCTTCAACAAAACAATTTCTACAATTCTTCTAATTTGCCTCCTTTTTTCTGATATGTGACTAGATGGCGTATATCCTGTTTAAATGAGGCGTTAATCCTTGGTTTGTATGTTTGAAAACCAACATGATACAATCTTCATCGGCAAAAAGCCGTTAATGTCATACGTTACTTCTGCAATAATTCAATTGTCTTCGTTAAACTCGATAACAATTAAAGCTAGAGGGATGAGTATTGGACTTGCAGTTGACGTCACTCAAGTTCTTTTAAAAAAAACAGATGCGTTTGAAGTAGGGTGTGTTAAAATTAATTCTGAGTCACTAGAGTCTCAGGATGGAAGAAAAAGAGATGTTTCTACTATTGAAATTCCAATATCAAAGAGAGGAAAATAGATGAAGTATCATTGCAGACACTGTAGATTTACTTGGGATGGGTTTATTGATACATTTGACAAAGTCCTGCTACATGAAAAAACCCACGACAGAGGTAAAGCAAATGATAATCTGTAACAAGTGCTATAACAGACACCATGATCAGTGTATGGGAAAAGCTGGAATGTTTTCTTGTGGCTGTGACTGTTTAAAGAAATGACTCTTTGAGTATCAAATTGATTCTTGGAGTTTGCATGTATCTGTAAATTGTGCGAACTTGATGATTTTTCCTTCTCTAATTTCGTAAACGTGTGAAAAAGGAACACCAAAACCTTTCTTTTTCTTTGATGTGCCTAACATATTTTCCAATAACTGCGGTGTGATCTTTTGCATCCAAATACGTCTCTGGAATTGCATGGAACCCTTCAAAATTTGATAACACGTTGGCAAAATAATTTCCAAATATTTCATCTAATCCTGCATATGTTCCGCCATAAGGCATTCCTTTCAAAGCAGTCCGTTATATTTTCTCATCACATAATTGGTGGATTGTCTTCATGTCTTTACTTTTAAAAGCCAAATAGAATTTCTTGATTAATTCCTCACTGGACATGATGGAACCGCTTTTTTGCATGATTAATTGATTTGACGCCCATTTTGATCTATTTCTGGCATGATCCGTAGCCGAATCCCTAGTCCTTTTAGCATGATCAAAAATTGAACTCTTCTACTGACTACCTGGACAAGTGGATTCCATTGCACAATAGGCTGTCAATTATGGGATTTATTGCATCTCCCATTTTGTTTACAATAATTCTTTCTTATCCTATTGATGGATTAGCATCTGAAGCCAAGCTTGTTTTAGGATTATCTGTATGGATGGCAGTGTGGTGGGCCACTGAAGCCGTTCCGTTTTATGTTACTGCGTCTGTTACCTTGTTTGTACTTCCATTACTTGGTGTGGCAGATCTTGACAAAGTAATTCCTGCATATGGTGACAAGTTGGCGTCCCTACTTATGGGTGGACTCTTACTTGCAAAGACTAGAAAAAGTGAATCTTCACAAAAGATTTGCGTTAAACACTTTGAAAACTGTTGAAACAAAACCAAAAAATATTGTTTTAGGATTCATCATTGTTACAGGCTGCATGAGTGCTTGGATCACAAACACTGCCGCCGCCCTTCTAATTCTCCCGATGGCATTTGCAGTAATCCCTCAAGTCGATGCTGCACAGAAAAAAAGATTTGCAACCTGCTTGATATTATGTGCTGCATATGCTGCAAGTCTGGGTGGAATGTCTACCTTATTGGAACTGCACCTGATGCACTTTTTGCTTCTCTTGGTGATTCTCTTGCAGGAGTTGAGATAATTTCCTTTGATTGGATGCTGGTTGGAATTCCACCCTGTGCTGTTTCCCTTTTAGCATTATGGGTTTACATGACTGCATCTACAAAATTAGATAACAGTAAACCAATACTGAAAAGCAAAAACATCATTGCTGATGAATTAAGAAATCTTGGGAATCGGAGCAGGAATGAAAAAATTGTTCTAACGATCTTTGCAGCTACTGCTGTTGCTTGGATTGCTGGAGGTTTGTTTTGGAAAGACTTGGCCCTCTTTGTGGGAGATCACGTGATGGCTTTAATTTCTATTACTGCATTGCTTTTGCTACCCTCAGGCCAAAAGGGGCAACGATTGCTGTACTTGAGAACTGCAGGCACAATTACGTGGGCGTTTTACTCCTAATAGGGGGCGGCCTGGCTCCAGCCCGTGGGTTTACTGCTACCTGACTAGATATGTGGATAGCCGACAAGATGTTGCTTTTAGGAGAACTAGACTACATCTTGACTGCTCTAGTAATTGTTACAATTACAATGCTTACAAGTGGGTTGATGAGCAATACTGCAGTTGCAGCATCGCTGTTACCGATAATGGCAGTTTTAGGCGCTGCAACAGAATTAGATCCTATTCTCTTAACGGCTCCTGTGGCTTTTGCTACAAGATATGGCTTTATGATGCCAGTTGGAACCCTCCAAACGCAATTGCTATTGGAAGTGGGCATGTGTCAATCAAACAGATGGTCAGATGTGGATTTCCATTTGATCCTGTTTGCATTCCAATGGTCACCGGAATGATTGTATTTTTGATACCACTGGTTTGGGAAATCTGATAAGTTTTTTAAAAATTAAAATAAAAAATTAACTGGTTGGATTCATTGCGGCTGCTCTCTCTTTGAGTTTTCCATCAATTACTGCATTGACATATTCTCCTTGTTGTACAATACATTCCACTATGTTGACTGCATACCCATCAAACGTTTCAGCAATACATCCTGCCTCATTATTTGCTATCGCATCCACTCTTTCCACATATTCTTCTGGAGATACATGCCACATTAGATATGCAAACAATAATGCTGCAACTATTAGAATAATCCCTCCTATAGTTAACAAGGATTTTCTGCTTGATGTATCGTTTGCATCATTTGGCTGTCTTTTAATTGCCGACATTATATTATTGCTGCAAAATTAAATAAAAAGAGAATACGTGGTTCTCACCCATGATTACCGTGTCGACAAAATTTTTGTGGTAACTTTTTGATTAATTGCATGATTTTTCTATTCTACATAGTGATTGTGCGTTAAATTATCATAGAATCTGACTGATTTTAAATTCACAAATTCCAGCATTCCATACCTTGATAATTCCCTTCCAAATCCACTATTCTTTATTCCCCCAAACGGAATCCTTGGATCTGAAATTACTACGTTATTGACGCTTACTATGCCTGATTCTATCCGTCTGGACATCTTGTCTGCTTTGGCCAAATCTTTTGTCCAGATGCTTGCACCTAGTCCGAATTCACTTTGGTTTGCTAGTTTCACTGCCTCACTTTCATTCTCAACAATTGTGATTGGGGCTACTGGTCCAAATGTCTCTTCCTGTGCAATTCTCATCTCTGGCTTGATATTTTTGAGGATTGTAGGTTCGTAGAAAAATCCCCTGCTTTGAATTTCAGAGCCGCCTAATAGAATCTCTGCACCTTTTTGCTTTGCATCCTCTACAATTCCGGAAATTGTTTCCAGTCCGCCTTTACTTGATAACGGTCCAATGTCTGTCTCCATCGACGTGGGATCTCCGACTTTAAGCTCTGATGTTTTTTTAACAAACAATTCAATAAATTCATCCGCAATATTTTTTCCGACAAAAAATCTTTTTGACGCAACACAGCTTTGTCCACAATTAATGAATCGTCCCTTAACTGCACCCTCTGCAGCTTTTTCAATAATTGCATCATCCAATACTATGAAAGGATCACTTCCTCCCAATTCTAACACACATTTTTTTAGATTCCTGGCACTTCTTTCACCGACTTTTGCACCTGCATTCGTACTTCCAGTAAAAGTCACTGCGTTAACATCTGAATCTATTAGATGATTTGCAGAATCGACACTTCCTACAACCGTCTGAAATATTCCGTCAGGAATTCCAGATTCAGTGAATGCTCTTTCAATTTCAATACCTGATTGCATTGTTATTCTAGCTGGTTTCATGACAATCACATTTCCTGCCATAAGACACGGGGCCGCAAATCTTAATGCTTGCCAAAATGGAAAGTTCCATGGCATAATAGAGCCAATAACTCCTAGAGGCTCAAAAGTTAGAAAACTTTTCCTTGCATCTGTGTTTAATACCTCATCAGAAAGAAAACTCCCTCCATGGTCTGCATAGAACTCTAATGCCCATGCACATTTTTCAATCTCTCCGATCGATTCTTTGAGCGGTTTACCCATCTCAGATGTTGCAACCTTTGCAAGTTCTGCCTTGTTTTTCTTTAGATGCTCGACTAAATTGTAAATGTAACTTCCTCTTTTCTCACAATCTTTTTTCCATTCTGGATATGCTCTTTTTGCTTTTCCGACTAAATCAAATACTTGATTTTTACCCATTGGAGAATATTCTGCAATATTGTCCCCTGTAGCTGGATTTACTGTGGTTATTTGGCTCAGGGCTATTTCCATAATTTACTGCTATTTATTTTAGTAGCAGGCTTTCAAGAAATTGAATTACTTTTTTCTGAATTTCTGATCTTAATTTTCTTCTATTGGAATCTCTACGATGTCTGATTCTAGCACATATGCTCTAAAGTTCTTGTTAATTCCTGAGTAGATTATCCACACAACCGGATTACTCTCCATGAATCTCTTGTCTGTGTCTGATGGATATGCTTCTGATTCTGGATGTGAGTGAAAAATGCCAATGACATCCATTTCTCTCTCCTCGGCAGTTTTGTATGCTTCAATTAGCTGTTTGTTTGAGATTGTAAAGTTTGCGGGGGATTTTTCAATATTTTCTGTCAAAAATAATTCTGATACTTTGCCATCTTTACCAAATAGAATCGCACATGACTCATTTGGTTTTTGATTATCTGAATACTCTGATAAAATTTCTCTATCCGACTGCGCTAGTATGATTTTCTGCAAAACTACTCTACGTTAACAATTCCTGTCATCCAAGGATGAACCATGCAGAAATAGTCAAATGTTCCTGTATCGTTGAATGTCACTTCGTAAGTTTCACCTGCAGCAAACAGACCTGAATCAAATAATCCGTCTGTTCCTTCTGAAGGCAATCCGCTTGTTACAGTGTGCGCTGCTGTATCATCATTACTCCAAGAAACAGTTGTTCCTGCACCAACTGTCATTTCATAAGGCAAATAGCATTCGTCTGTTTCTTCACATCCTGGTACACCGGATCCTTCTGGAATTGAGACTGTAGTTGGTTCTGGTGCCGCTTCAATAGCTATTGTTGCAACCATCCATGGATGTACGATGCACAAGTATTCGTACTCTCCGATCTCTAAATCATTTGTGTCCACTGTGAATGTTTCACCTGCTCCCATCAGACTTGAATCAAATGTTTCTCCAAAGTCAACTGCACTTGTTACTGTATGTGCAACCGAATCCACATTTGTCCACTCTATGGTATGCCCTTGTGTAACTGCCGCTCTATCTGGCTCATAATCAGGCATTCCTTCCTCGTCTGATCCTTCTAAAATTGCAATCGCGAATATTGGTCCTGCTGGTGTAAGATCTTCTTCCGGTTCTTCAACTGCTACTTGAGGAATCAAATATGTATCCGGAGATGATATCGTTCCAAATGCCACCCACATGATAATGCCTGTAGCTGCTGCCATTGCTGTAATGCTTCCAATCGGCTTGACCAATGTCGGATGCTTCATAGCTAGGTAAGCGATAATTATTGATGGAAATGCAATTCCCATTAAAATTCCTGCAATTGTTACTGTATAGTTTGAATTATTCATAGTCATGGCATACATGCCAAATCCTAATGATATTGACAAAATTACCAAAGTCGTTGCTTTGGCTCTGTTGCTGGTTGAAACCCCTCCGTCTAGGATGCCCGCAGCTAGTATGATTAGACCGACAAACATGGTAAGTCCAGTCAATGCGTGCATACCGTCGATGAATGTGTGTGCGAGACCTGCATAGGATAGCGTGAGCCCAGCTAATCCTATAGCTGTAAGTCCCATTCCTGGCATCATGAGGTCCCAATTACTCATTTAAGATAGCTGATAGGACTGAGATACTTATTCCTTGCGAAATAGCAGAGATCTAGACGAATAAATTAAATGGCTTTGGAATAGGATAGAGTGAATTGGGATTTAATGAAATATTGGAGATATCCAAACCTCGAATTGTAGTTCTTTTAGTAATTACCGCAGTTACATCCATGTATGCTGCAAGTAAGCTAGTTGCAGGTGCCCCTGCCCTAGAGTATGTTGATTATTTCCATATTATCATTGCCGGCGCATTAGCTTCGGCAGGTTCTAGTGCATTAAACCACTATTATGATAAAGACATTGATCCAAAAATGACTAGAACAAGCACCAGGCCTATTCCGTCTGGACGAATGGCGGCATCTAGCGTTTTAATTTATGGTTTGGCTGTAAGTTGCATCTCAGTTATCTATGGCTATCTTGCATTAAATGCAGCATCTGCATTCTTTATTGCAGTTGGAATTTTTTCATATGTTATAATCTACACAGTATGGCTTAAGCGAAGAAATACTTCAAACATTGTCATTGGTGGCATTGCAGGTAGTGCCGCAGCTTGGGCTGGATGGGCAGCAGCAACTGGCAGTATGGACTTGTTGGGATTTTTGGTTGGATTTTTGGTTTTTGTTTGGACCCCTTCACACTTTTGGTGTCTTGCAATGAAAATTAGAGACGAATATGCCCAAGCAGAAGTTCCAATGCTTCCAGTTGTAATTGGGATGCAAAAAACATCCAAATTTATTTTAGGAAACACTTTGATTTTGATTCCATATTCTTTGACACTTTCATTTATTCCGGATGGTATGGGGGTTGTTTACGCTGCCATTGCGGTTGCTTCTGGTGCGTTAATGCTTGTTTACCATTACAAGCTAACCAAAGATCCTACGTCTGAATTTGCATGGAAAGCATACAAAGTAACTGCTCCTTATCTTACAATAATTTTTGTTGCTGTTGCATTAGATGCGGCATTTCATATTCCTTTGCTCTAAAATTTATCTGTCTGCGCCTGGAAAACTAGCTTCGTAATCTTTTTCTTCTGTTTGTTTTACTTGCTCTTTGATTTCATCCACTTCTTTTTTGACTGCAACCACTTCTATTCTGCGCTCATCTTTGGTAATCCAAGACACCGTAATTAAACCGAGAATTTCTAAATCTAGTAAAATTTTGTTAAATCCGTCTTCTGCAATTGCATGACCGTCTTTTACAAGACTTTTGAAAAGCTCAGCATCAGTTAGCCTCCTTGCGTCTTTTATCTTGTCAAATACTGTATTTCTTATCGGTATTGCCATTTTTATCCGTAAAACGATTTATCTCCTGTCTTTGGCACTACATTAGATATACTTTCCTTTACTGTGTTGTACCATCGGTCCACTTCTTTTGTAATTGACGGTCTGACCTGTTTCAAACTGTTTGCAAAGTCATGACTTGAAATCTTTGATGAATCATTTCTCATTGCTTCTACTGCTGCCTCTCTACATAATGCTGCCAAATCTGCACCTGTATAGTTTTGAGTAGCTACTGCTATTTCTTGAAGTTTTACATCGCTTGCCAATGGCATCTTTCGAGTTAAAATTTTGATTATCTCCAATCTTCCTTTCTCATCTGGCGGTGTAACATACAGTACCAAATCTAGCCTTCCTGTTCTGAGCAAGGAATTATCTAAAACATCTGGACGGTTTGTAATTCCAATTACTGCGACTCGTGAAGAAATTCCTTCTTCTATCTCTGTGAGTAACTGACTGAGTATTGTTTCACCAGCTCCGCCTTCACCTGATTTGTATTTTGCAATGGAGTCTAGTTCGTCAAAAATCACAACACACGGTGATGATGATTTTGCTTTTCTGAAAATTTCTCTTACTGCTTTTTCTGATTCCCCTAGCCATTTAGAAAGTATTTCCGGTCCTCTAACCAGGATCATGTTTGCACCTGTTTCAGTAGCTAGTGCCCGCCCTAACAAGGTCTTACCGCAACCTGGTGGACCATAAATCAAAGCACCTTTTGGAGGCTTTATTCCCATTTTTGTAAACTTGCTTGGCTCTTTCATTGCCATAATGAGATTATCTGATAATGATTTTTTGATATCATCTAAACCTCCAACATCCTGCCACCATACTTTTGGTCTTTCTACATAAAATTCCCTCATTGCCGTAGGGACAACCTCGTGCATCGCATCGTAAAAGTCGATTAATTTAATCTGCATTGATTGTAACACTCCAGAAGGAATCTTTTCTGTTTCAAGATCAATCTCTGGAAGATATCTTCGAATTGATTTTAGTGCAGCTTCCCTACAAAGTGATTTGATATCTGCACCAGTATAACCGTGTAATTCTGATGATAAATCTTTAAGATCAATCTCTTCACTAATTGGCATTCCTCTTGTGTGAATTTCAAGAATGTCTAGCCTTCCATCCTCATTTGGTACTGAAATCTCAAATTCTCTATCAAACCTACCTGGTCTTCTAAGTGCGGGATCAACGCTGTCTGGTCTATTTGTAGCCCCTAGTATGATGACGTTTCCTCTGTCATTGAGTCCATCCATTAATGCTAATAATTGAGCGACAACTCTTTTCTCAACGTCTCCGTATGCTTCTTCTCTTTTTGGTGCAATTGCATCAATCTCATCTATGAATATTATGCTTGGGGAGCTGTCTTTTGCTTCTTTGAAAATATCTCTTAGCTTAGCTTCTGTTTCTCCGTAATACTTGTTCATTATTTCTGGGCCGTTAATTGGGAACATGTTAGCCTCTGATTCACTTGCCATGACTTTTGCAAGCAGGGTCTTGCCGCAACCTGGTGGACCGTAAAGTAAAATTCCGCTATGTGGTTCGATTCCTAGTCTTGCAAATAATTCTGGGTGTCTTAGTGGCAATTCGACAATCTCTCTCATTGCTTTGACTTCCTGCCTCAATCCTCCCACTTCTTCGTATGTTACGCGGACTTTTCTATCCACTGATGTTTCTGTAGAGATGTTTAGGTTTGTCGTACGGTCGATTTTAACAACGCCTTTTGGAGATGTTTTTGTAATCTTAAAATCCATCGAATTTCCTAAAATCATGACTGAAATTTCATCACCATGCGTTATCGGCAATCCTTTCAATCTGTTTTTGACAAAGTCTGTAAATTCCTTGTCTACTGCAACTGAATCATTTACTGGTGTTAGTGCAACTGTTTTTGCAATCTTAGATGTTACTTTTCTAATCTTTACAAAATCATTTAACGACGCCCCTACATTTTTTCTTGTTTGTCCATCCACTCTAATGATGTCTGGTAATTTTTCATCTTCATCCACTGGCCAAACAACTGCACAACTTGATCTTGAACCCATCACTTCGATAATGTCTCCTGGCGTAACTTTGAGAAAGTCCATCGCTTCAGGGCCAATTCGGGCACGCTTCTTTCCTACGTCTCTTTGTTTTGCTTCTCCGATCCTCATCTGCAAAGGCTCCTCCTTGCGTGCCAAAAAATCACCTATTTCATGTCAACTGACATTCTGCTCATGTTGAGAACTTCAAACTCACTTACGCCGTCAGTTGATCTAATTGCATTCTCTAGGGCGTCACTTTGACCCTCCTTGTCCTCAATAACAAATTCTGCCTTGATACATTCTAAACCGAATGCCAGTGGTTCTCTAGCATGTCTTTTCATTGACATGTCTGCTGGCAATGACGTTTTGATGGTCTCAGCTAGTTTGTCCAAATCCACTTCCGTTCCTGTTGGAAGAATTTTCGTGATAAATAGTAATTGAGCCATTCCTTTAAGGTCCTGTAAAGTTGCATGAAGAGCAAGTATAGTTTCTTGCCGACTCTCTGCAACTTTGACATCTCCAAATTAAATCTGCGCCACAACTGGGGCAATTGAATTTTACACATTTATCATTAGGCATAATTGGTCTATGGCAGCAACTACATGTTGGTAATGAAATCGTAGATGACATGACTCGATTTTCTGCAAACATCATTTATATCTTCCTTGAAAACTGTGAGACTTTAACCTAGTAATCTTTTGATTTCTCCGCCAATTAGAGTTTGAGCGGTCTTGATTGAACCCTTCAATCCTAGTAGTTTTATGATTGATCCTGTGTGAAAATCAAAGTCATCTTTTTCTGAAATTTCTTTAGTAATTTCTGGCGTGATTGTATCAAACAATTTGTTGATTGTATTGTTGTCCAATCTCTCTAACATTTTTCTTACAAGTAATTGTTTATCGAATTCTTTACCAAATCTGTCTGTCCACTTTTTTTGATATTGTTCTAAATCTTCACTGTTGTCTGTTTTAAGAAATTCTGATATTGCCTGTCCTGCATACACTCCTCCCATACCGCTTGTAAATATCCCTCCAGCTGTTGTAGGTTTTGCCTGTCCTGCAGCATCTCCGATAATTACTGTTTTTCCTTCAACGAATTTTTTGATAGGTCCTTTAATCCAAACTGGCGCAAAAATTTTCCGAATTGTTGAAAATTCTCCCCTATCTTTGAGAGCTTTTTCTATTGTTTCTGATACTTTGATTCCTTTACCTGCTACGCCTATCTTTCCTTTACCTTCCCCTGATGGAATTACCCATGCAAAGAATCCTGGATATTTTTCTTGATCAAAAATTACTTCTACTTTTCCTTTCTTTATCCAGCCTGCATAGATTTCGTATTGTGCTGATGATAGTATTCCTGCCCTGTCTTTGTGAATTAAAGATGATACTCCTCTTGCATCTACAAAAATTTTGCAATCTATCCGTTCTTCATTCGTTCTTATTCCTGTATCTGTAATTTCTTGGAAACTGGTTCTAACTTTGATCACTGCACCATTTTTTTGGGCTTGAAAAGCTATTTGTTTGTCCAATTCTCTTCTGCTAACCTCGATAACCTTTTGCTTTTTCGAATTAACTGTAAAACTATTTCCGTTAGGTGATGTTATCTCGGCTGATTCTATCATATGATCAAATGTTTTTCTAGACGGTATTATTCCAAGTTCTGCCAGTCCTGCAACACTTACTAGGCCTCCACAGTGCTCTGGAGTGCCTATCTCGTAATCTTCTTCAATTACCAACACTGAGAACCCTTTTGATGAAATTTCTCTGGCACAGAGTAATCCTGCAACACTTCCTCCGGCAACTATGACGTCATAACTCACAAATTTTGTTTCTTTGTCAATTATTTAATTCAAAAGTTTTTCATTAAGCCTATTTCTGATACTATTATGGGAGATATCAAACAAGTAATTGTTGTAAGAACTGATCTTGAGATGGGAAAAGGAAAGATTGCTGCTCAAGTAGGTCATGCGTGTGTTCTTGGTGCAGAACATGTCAGAAAATCTCATCCTGGATGGCATTCTGAATGGTGGGGCGGACAAGAAAAAGTGGTTGTCAAGGTATCTGGAATAAAGGAATTGCAAGAAGTAAAAAGACATGCAATAGATTTGAATTTGCCTTGGTCTGAAGTTTCTGATGCCGGTCATACGCAATTAGCTCCTGGAACTACTACATGCATCTCAATTGGCCCTGCCCCTGAAAACCTGATTGATAAAATAACTGGGAATCTCAAATTACTGTGATTTCATTTTTCTTCGAATAAGATATAACAAGGCTCAATATTTTTTCTAGTATGAAGAAAAAAGCCGTTGCAGTAACTGCCTTTTTTGGATTTATTTTATTGTCTTCTACTATAATGTTGGTTTTGCCTGGAATGGAACCTGAAATGGGGTCTGACATTACTATCACTGGCACTCCTGCAGATAATTTCCCTGACGAACAACGGGCTCAATTCTGTGGATCTGGGGATGCAAAGTCTACTGAATATGTTCAAGAGTTCTCAATTCCGACCCCTTGTACCAATCCGTTAGCAATCGTAACTGATTATGATGGAAATGTTTGGTTTGCTGAGACCAATACTGGTCAAATAGCAAAATTTGATCCTACTACTGAAAATTTTACTGAATTTGAAAATGCATTATGGCCTCCAGGTGGACGTTCCATGATCTGGGGAATTGACTATGCTCCTGACGGTTCAGTTTGGTATGGCGACGAATCATATGATTCTATATGGAAGTTTTCCACTCTTGATGAAACTTACACCAGATTATCTTATCCTTCAGAAGGAAACTCCTTGCCTCAAAAACTCCAAGTTGTTGGCTCTCAAATAATCATAAATGATTTCACTGGAAATAAGCTAACTTTCTTGGATCCTAATCAATCCGGCGAAGATGTTAACTATCTTAGTATTCCTTCTCCCATTGATGATTCTGTAACTGCAGACTTTACAATTGATGCAGATGGCAATGTTTGGTTTACCAATTGGTTGTTTCAACAAGGTGGAGTTTTAGTAAAATTTGATCAAAACGGTTATCGTACTTCTGTCATAAATTCTGGCGAGGAATTTTTCCCATTACTTGACTTTGTTCAAATCTATCAATTGCCTGTAACACTACTTACACCAAATGGTGCAGCTGTTGCAGACGATGGAACAATCTGGTTGGCAGATACCACGTCTTCCTCGTTTTTCAGTTTTGACCCTCTTACTGAAGAATTTACACAGTATGTGACATCTGATCCTATCTTGAGCACATATGGAAACCAAACTGGCGTAGTAAAATCTCCAATCTCTAGACCTTATTGGATGGAGTCTGATGATCAAGGCAGAATTGTGTTTAATGCCCAAACTGCAAATAACATCTCTGTAATGGATCCTAAATTACAATCATTGGTAGAATATCATGTTCCTTCCAAGAATCCATACTGGGGTGATTGTGATCCTGGCACTGGTATGATGTTAGCTGATTGTGGCGTGGCTCAAATCTTTGGGTTTGCCGTTGATGGTGAAAAGATTTGGTTTACAGAGTGGGTTGAAAATAATATCGGCGTAGTTGATACCTCTGTTCCACTTCCGTTTGAAATTCAGTTGGAGTCTGATGACTTGGTTTTATCTGCTGGAGATTCCAAACACTTTAACTTTATTGTAAATCCTTTGTCTGAAAATAACTTGGGATTGACTTTGATTTTGTCTCCTGTCAATGCATTTTTGAGTGTTCAACTAGACCATGGTAGTACTGATGTATTCCGATTGGACTCTGATGCACCTGTACCGATACATGCCAATATCACTGCATCAGAAGATGCTCCTTCTGGTACTTACAAAATTTTGTTAGGTGGACAATCCTCCGATGTCGCAATCAGCAAATACGTTACAGTGACAATAGAGTGATACCTGATTTAGATTCTCAAATAGGAATTACCGTTTACAGTACAAACTTTGATGGGATTGGAGGTAAAATCAGAGTCGAACCTGAAGACTTTCAAGTTAATGAATTAATTTCTAAAAAAGCTATCAAATCTCTTAACGATGAAAATGGCTATGCTGTTTACAAATTAAAAAAGAAAAAAATTGATACGAATCACGCTTTATCTGGAATCTTTAGAAAAAAAGGCATCAGACTCAAATCCCTTGGTCTAAAAGATGCATCAGCTGTTACTGAGCAATTTGTATGTGCTGGAAACAAAGGAAAAGCAATTGAGAATTTTTCTAGTGATAAATATTCACTAGAACACATTGGTTTTGTAAAAAAACCACTTTCAAAAAAAGACATGATTGGGAATCATTTCAAATTAAAAATATCTGACTGCCAAAATAATTTGAATTCTTTTACAGATTTTGACAAAGTTCTTAATTTCTACGGTTATCAGAGATTTGGCTCAAAAAGACCTGTTACGCACCTAATTGGTAAGGCAATTTTACACCGAGATTTTGATAAGGCCGTTGATTTGATTTTGTCTTTTACTTCCGCGTATGATTCTGAAGAGAATAATGAGATTCGTGAGAAACTTTCTGATAAGGCAAATTACCGGCAATATTTTGACAAAGTTCCTTCCCAGATGGATATTGAAAAAATTGTTCTAAAAGAAATGATTGATCACGATGAATCCATTCGTGCCATTCGTGCAATCCCCGTTTCGCTAAGACGATTTTATGTTCAAGCCTATCAATCTTACATCTTTAATCAGTCTCTCAGCTTTGCGTTTTTGGATGGCGAAAATCTCTTTGAGGCGGAATCTGGCGATGTTTGTTTTGATGGTAATGGCATAATTGGTAAATATGTTAAAGGCATGGATCAAAATTTAGCA
The DNA here is from genome assembly GCA_951812645.1 of uncultured Candidatus Nitrosopumilus sp. Lineage (GTDB taxonomy): Archaea > Thermoproteota > Nitrososphaeria > Nitrososphaerales > Nitrosopumilaceae > Nitrosopumilus. The sequence continues at coordinate 136,473 of CATOSM010000002.1, forward strand.
TTGCCTTTTGTTGGATATTCTTATTACAAAAAAACCAGATTTGATTTTCAAATATCTAAAGTGTTAGATCAAGAAGAAATTTCTCCCAAGGATTTCTTTATCAAAGAAATGCAAGAAGTCAGCAGTGAGGGGGGATTTAGACAAGCTGCTATACACTGTTCTGATTATTCCACACATGATAATGCAGTTGAATTTTCACTATCCCGTGGTTCATTTGCAACTGTTTTGTTGCGAGAAATTATGAAACCTCAAGATCCGATGGCTGCCGGATTTTAAGATCTATTTTACAATCTATTTTTTCAGCTGACTTTAAGTTAGTGCTTTTTTAAGAATATGTGATAAAATGGAAAAAGCATACATGCTGATTATCTGTGAAATATGCGAAGAACAATCTCTTTATTCTCAACTAAAAGAAATTTCCAAAGTAAAAAACTGCCTCATCACATATGGTAGTTATGATATTGTTGCAGAATTTGAAACTGAAACTCCTGGAGAAATAAACCAAATAATTACCTCAAAAATTCGAAAGATTCGCAGCACTATAACTCTTAGAGCAATTAACTAATCCCGTTTTACCATGTTCATGGCAATACCGATGCTAAAAATTATTACCCCCGCTATGACGATTTGAATTCCATATGCAATCCAATCCGGATTTGAATACATGAATGATGCCTCAGGACCTATGACTCCTTGGCCTTGAAAATTAAAGATATTTCCAAAAATCATCACAATTATCCCGATAATGATAGCTGCCTTTGCTCCTTTCACGCTGTGTATGTTAGTGCTTGTCTTGATAAACTTGTTTAGCTAAAGTTGATAAATTAACCAAATGATTTTCGGATTTGGTTTTTAATCACTTTCTTTTAAGTCTATAAAATGCAGAACTGGAACTATTCTAGAGAATCGACTGGACGTTCTCACATGGGTTTGATTTTATTTGGTTTGTCTTCAGCTCTTGCTGTTATCTTATTTTTGATATTTCATCCTCAAATCGAATCAATTAATCGCGAATCTACAATCTTGATTAACATCATGTTCATTCCTGCTATGGCAGTAGGATTCCTTTATGGTGTAAGGATTACTGAGCGGGCTGTAAGACCATCTGAAATACGTAGTTCTTTCAAAAGATCAACTGTCAAAATATTTCTCTTCTTTTTTGTTATTGGTGGCATGTTCAGCTCCGTGAGTTTTGCAATTAATGGTGGTAGTATAATGCCCGAACTGACAATTTTGGATGATGGCTTGCTACCTTGGCTAAATACCTTTGTTACAGTAAACGGAGGTGCCACTTTTCTTATCATCACTAGTATTGGTTTGATGGCCGGTGCAACTAAAAGAATAGTTGGAATGAATACTGGATTTATGAATAGACTTGTAACTTTTGTTGGAACTTTTGTGTTTGTTACGATGCTTGCTTTGAGTTTTACAAAGTCTGATCCGACTTCGTCTGGTGTTTTCTTGTATACTTTTTACCAAGCTGGAATTGTAGGTGGTGCATTTTTTGCAATGAATCGTTTAACTAAAAACCAAAATATGGTTGAAGATTTTACAAATGGTTATTGATTACTTCCACTTTTCTGGGTCTACATGAATTCCTGATATTTTATTATTAATTCGATCTCTGTATTGTACACATTTTTCATCTACAAAATCATTCATTTTGCATTCTTCAAAATGTTTTGCATTGTCTCTTGATATGTTGTCTGAAAGTAATACGTCATCAGCCATGAATAATGCCATGATTCCTATTGCTGCTAAACTACCTGACACTAAAATCATTGAATATCCTGCTTTTGCATAGTTTCTAGGCTCTTTCATCCAACGAAAATCAATAACTCTTGAATTTAATCTTTTCAAGCTGCTTTTTTGCGATCTAATTGGTGACATTAGATTAATTTTTTGAGAAAGGATGAAAAGAAAGTACTCGAAAATAGATACATTGAGCATTCAGATCCTTCAATATGAGTTTCTAGGACCTATTCCTCTTGACGAATGGGGGCCTCCTATGGAAAAATTGGTTTACTTGATTTTATCCCGAGACAAGGACAAATTCAACATTGTCTATGTTGGTGATTGCGAAAAAACAGATGATCATTCCTATTTTACTAATCATTCTCAATATGGATGCTGGATGAAGCAAGCTGTTTCAGAAAAATCATTACATTTAGCAATTTTACCTTTGTTTGATCACAGTCCTGAACACAGAAAAAATGTGATTGGCAAAATCATCACTCAATACAAACCTCTTTGCAACTCTTCTGACATTCCTGAAAAAAAGCCTGACTATGCAGTTAGAAAATCAGAAGATCCTTCTCCGTCTGAAAAAATTTCATGTCTTTGTTGTGGCGCAGAAATGAAACCTGAAAAAGTCCTTGAAAAATCTACCTTGTTTAGATGTACTGAATGTGGCTTGAGTGATACAAAACTTAATTCTTGATTTTGTTTTGAACATCAAATAATTGCAATGTTAACAAATCAATTGCTTTTTTCAAGTGTTGAAATTCATTGACTGCATGAACTTGTCCTTCTATCAATGATCTTTGTATTTTGATTGAATTCTTTTGGAAATCGTCTGATGCTACAATTTCCATGGCGTTGAGTTTTGATAGCAAATTATCCAAGTCCTTGATCATTTCGTCAGATGGCTTGTGTCTGTCCATGCTTTTGTGAAATGATTTTACTATATGAATCGTTACAAAAGATCCTCATCGATTTTTTGAATCGGATCCAAATATTGCTGACATGTGCATGAAGGAATTTGGCATTTTCCTGCCTTTATGAGAGAATCACTGTCTTTGTTTTCAATGTGTGCTTCATCTGTATGGTGACATCGGTTACAATTCATATCCAAAAACCCTCTTCCTGCTATTTAATCCAAGTATTATGGAATTAATACAGCTCTAGCTTCTATTTCTGAATCTTTTAATTTCTTGAGGACTTCATTTGCTTTTTCTAATGGAAATGTTTGTGAAATCACTTCGATATTCTCTTCATCGCATATCTTGATTACCTGTTCCATGTCTTTAGTTGAACCAATCAATGTGCCCCGAATAGTCTTTTCCTCAAATGGCATAAATGATGGATTGTCTCCTACTGTTGCTACTACTATCAGTCCCCCTTTCTTTACTGATTTTATTGCCGTATCAGTTACAATGTCTGCTGGGGCAAACACTATTGCTGCATCTAACAGTCCTTGTTTTTCTCTTAAATCATTTAGAAATTCTTCTTGATTTTCTGAAAACACTATTGCATCTGTTGCCCCTAGCCTTCTTGCCACACTAAGATGATTCTCTGATCTTGAAAATGCAATTACATCACAATTTTCTACTTTGGCAAATTGTATGGCCATATGTCCAACTCCTCCAATTCCAAAAATTCCTATTTTTTTATTCTGTTTTGGTTCAGCAGCTTTTACTGCTTTGTATGCTGTAATGCCTGCACAAAATAATGGTGCGGCATACTCTGCTTTCATTGTGTCTGGAACTTTGGTGGCAAAATCTTCTACAACTGTAATGTATTCAGTATATCCCCCTTTGAAAGATTCTCCTGTAATCGTTGACAACTCGCAGAGATGTTCTTTTCCTTCCTTACAATATTGACATTCTTTACATGCTTCTAAAAGCGGTGTAATTCCTGCTCTGTCCCCTATTTTGAATTTAGCAACTTTATCTCCAATCTGGATTACTTTTCCTACTACTTCATGCCCTGGCACAGTTGGTAACGTGGGCGGTATTCCGATGTCCTTCCAATCCCCTTCAATCCCGTGTAGTTGTGAATGGCATACTCCACATGCTTCAATTTCCAGTAAAATTTCGTTTGGCCTTTGAATTTCATGCTTATCAATTTCTGTTAGTTTTAGTGGGTCTGTCTCTATTTTTGCACATTCTGATAGTACCATTGCACGCATTTTTTCCATGTTTATATCACAGTACTGGCGAAATTTTAACATTCGCTCATTAGAAAAATAAGGGACTGCCTCTATTTTGTATCATGACTGAAAATATCAGCTCTGAGGATCGTGAACGAGTGAAATTATTGCAACTTGTTTCAAGCTCAAAAAATGAATTCAAAAATCTTACCTTGGAGCAACTAAAACGTCTCCAGGAATTAGTTGAAAAAAAAGACTACAGTCATGATAAAAAAGCCCATAAATCTAAAGTGAAATTACTGGGTAAGATTAATGTCCGAATTTATGAATTAACTGAAGGAAAAGGGCTTTGGGATTAATCATCTCCAATCAAGTACAATGATTCAAACTATATGTTTAATTAATTATTTTGAATTTTAATTCATTCTTGCTTGCTGTTATCTAAATCTAGTAGGGATTGATCAGAATTTATCCTGTCCCACCAAATGCCCCGATGAAACGATGTAATGCCATATCACTACCATTGGAAAGAAATAGAAGGGATTCTAGGAATGAAAGTTGGAAAATCCAAGGTTCAAAAACTGAGTGGAGTAAGATATCTGAGAAAATAAAAGTTAAAAAAATTATCCCGAAAAGAGCGGGTAGAACTAATAGCATATTTGAAGGAAAATGGCCATTGCAGTGACTGACAGCCGGCCTCTAATATCTCGTAGAACTAATAGCATATTTGAAGGAAAATCACAGTTATGCAACTCATCCTAAAATCGATCATTTTGTAAATAATTCATGACAATCGGGATCCACGAATGACTCTGCTGATGCATCCTTCATGATTCACAAAGAAATGTCAGACATTCAATGGAACACGGTTGCATCACATCTGCCAAAGCCTGCAAAAACTGGCAGGCCAGGATGCAATGGCAGAAACACAATCAACGGAATGTTGTTTGTCCTAACAACCTGCTGCAGGTGGGCAGACATGCCGGACAGATACGGTTCAAAATCCACCGCACATCTGAGATTCTCAGAGCTGCAGCAAAAGGGAACATGGAAAAGGATTCTATCAGAACTGATCAAATCTGCACACAGGCCGGGAAAAATCAACCTGCAAAAAATATCGATTGATTCATCGTCAATTGCCGCCAAAAAAGGGGGGACAAAATAGGATATGACGGGTTCAAGAGAATCACAGGCACGAAATTACATGTTGCAGTAGACGGTACCGGCCTGCCAGTATCAATTGTAATGAGCCCTGCAAATGAGCATGACAGTACGAAATTCGTAGATGTGATGGAATCAATTTCGGATTTTGCAGATGATTCCATGATGGAACAGATAGTTTCAGTCTATGCAGACAGGGGATATGATTCAAAACCAATCCGCAGTTATGCAAGATCAGGAAACATCATTCCGTGCATTCCCTTTAGAAAAAACGACAGGACGGCAGATGATGATACGGACAAGGACAATTACAACAGGACAGGATTCGTAGTAGAACGGTTCTTTGCCTGGCTGAAAAACGGGTTTCACAGAACAAGAATCAGATGTGAAAGAAATGCGGGAAATTATCTCGGGCTGGTTAGCATTGCGTCATTTTTGATGTATTGCAGGGTTTTAAGATAAGTTGCAAATATTGTACAATAAGGAAAGTCATAATTCATCATGATTAAGATGAATTTTGAAACCTAAAAGAAAACATCCGAACATTGTAAGATAATTAGTAAACCAAAACAATATTTCTGAATATTCTAAGATCAATTAATTAGAATAAAAAGATCTTCAAGCTTTATACAACATGCCTAGTAATTAACTAAACATACAGTGTAATTAAGTACAAATATTCAAACAAGTTTGATAAATCATGGTAGAAAACAACCTCATTCATGAAAGTAGTCCGTATCTACTTCAACATGCTAACAATCCTGTTGATTGGTATGGTTGGAATGAAGAATCATTGAAAAAAGCCAAGGATGAGAATAAGCCTATTTTCCTAAGTATTGGATATAGCTCCTGTCATTGGTGTCATGTGATGGCACATGAATCATTTGAAAATGATGATGTTGCTGAATTTATGAATGAAAATTTCATTAACATAAAAGTTGACCGAGAAGAGCGACCTGACATTGATGATATCTATCAAAAAGTTTGTCAGATGGCAACAGGTCAGGGAGGATGGCCATTGAGCATCTTTCTTACTCCTGATCAAAAACCATTCTATGCTGGTACATATTTTCCGGTTTTAGATTCGTATGGCCGTCCAGGATTTGGAAGTATTTGTAGACAATTATCCCAAGCTTGGAAAGAAAAACCCGGCGATATCGAAAAATCCGCTGAGCGTTTTATCGGTGCATTACACAAGACTGAAAAAATTCAATCTCCTTCAAAATTAGAACGGACTATTCTTGATGAAGCTGCTATGAATTTATTTCAATTAGGTGATCCAACATATGGCGGATTTGGCTCTGCCCCTAAATTCCCTAATGCTGCAAACATTTCCTTTCTTTTTAGATATGCAAAAATATCCGGATTGGTAAAATTCAACGAACTTGCGCTCAAAACTCTCAAAAAAATGGCCAATGGCGGCATCTTTGATCAAATAGGAGGTGGTTTTTCTAGGTATTCTACAGACGCAAAATGGTTAGTTCCTCATTTTGAAAAAATGCTTTATGACAATGCACTAATGCCTGTCAATTATGCAGAGGGATATCAGATTACCAAGGATCCGTTTTACTTGGATGTGTTGAAAAAAACACTTGATTTTGTTTTGCGGGACATGACTTCTTCTGAAGGTGGTTTTTATTCTGCATATGACGCTGATTCTGAAGGTGTTGAAGGTAAATACTATGTGTGGAAGAAAAGTGAAATTAAAGAAATTCTTGGGTCTGATGCAGACCTCTTTTGTTTATACTATGATGTAACTGATGGCGGTAATTGGGAGGGCAATAATATCCTGTGTAACAATCTCAATATTTCTACAGTTGCTTTTAATTTTGGAATGTCCGAGTCCGATGTTGCAAAAGTCTTGCAGTCTTGCTCTGAAAAATTACTAAAAGTTCGTTCTACCCGAGTTCCTCCTGGTTTGGATGATAAGGTTTTGGTTTCTTGGAATTCTTTGATGATTACTGCATTTGCCAAAGGTTACCGCGTCACTGGAAGTGTGAAATATCTTGATGCAGCTAAAAATTGCATTTCATTTATTGAGAGTAAGCTTGTAGTTGATGGGAAATTATTAAGAACTTACAAAAATGGCGTTGCAAAAATTGATGGATATCTGGAAGATTACTCTTATTTTGTTAATGCGTTACTTGATGTATTCGAAATAGAGCCTGATCAAAAATATCTCAAGATGTCTCTTGATCTGGGGCATCATTTGGTAGATCATTTCTGGGATTCGAAAAATAATAGTTTCTTCATGACTTCTGATGATCATGAGAAACTAATCATTAGACCCAAAAGCAACTATGATTTGTCTTTGCCCTCGGGAAATTCTGTATCTGCTTTTGTAATGCTACGATTATACCATCTATCTCAAGAACAAGTTTTTCTTGGCATTGCAACTAAAATCATGGAATCTCAGGCACAGACTGCCGCTGAAAATCCATTTGGGTTTGGATATTTACTAAACACAATTTCTATGTATATTCAAAAACCTGTGGAAATCACGCTTATCAACACTGAAAATTCTGAAATATGCAATTCTCTTCTTTTGGACTATATGCCGAATTCAATTTTTGTTACAATACAGAATTCTTCTCAACTAAGTAATCTTTCCGAATATCCTTTCTTTGTCGGTAAATCCTTTGAGGATAAAACATCTGTCTTTATTTGTAAAGATTTTACTTGTTCATTACCATTACATACACTTGATGAAATTAACTCAAATCTTTAGATTTTCTTCAAATCAGTCGCAATAATATTTCCAACTTGAGGTCTTCCCATGCTGTCATATCTTGATCTTGGCATTGCAATTGTCATTTGAGTTTGCTGGTATGATTTGATGTTCACTTTTGGCTGTGCTTGTAGGATTGCTTCTAGTAACGGCATTACTTGTTCTTTGGTTTCTGCATCTAGATTTTTTGCAACATTTTCAATAATCATTTGTTGCTGTGAGATTGGTTCTGTTGAAATATTTTCAATTAATGTCAATTGGATCATTTGACCATTATCTACAATTTGTGTTATTTTGAATTCGTTTGTAGCTGACATTGTAATTGCTGTTTTGTTCAATGATTTATCTTTAACGTATTGAAAAATACAATGCTACTGCAGCTGTCGCTGTTGCGGCAGCTACTCCTAACCCAAAAATGATCTTGCTTCCGTCCACATTCATGATATTTCTTGGTAATGGTTTGAATTAAACTCTACTGATTCTACAAAAGGCACTGATGATTTTTACGTAACTGTTTTAATAGAAATTTGCCTAAATTTGCTATTGGATACTTGCTGTATTCACATACCTGCTGTATTCACATACCTGCGATAGTATAACCGTCCAGCAAGAGCCATCAAAGGGTGCCCATTTTGGGCGTTCTTTTTAATTATAATTTAGAGTCTGATTCTGTGTCTTCAGGCCTGTTTTCTTCTGGTTTTGCTGGACTTGTGATTGCCTTTTTGATAATGGCCGCTCGTTCTTTTATGATTTGATTAAACTCTCGCATATCCTCTAAACTTGGTGTTTGTTGTTGATTCTGATATGCTTGCAAAAACCCCGAATATACACATCCCGTAATTATGCCAAATGCTGTATCTGCAACTGATTCTATTTCTGGCATAAAATTCTCTGCTATTTGCGTGTATGATTCTGATTCACTAATGTAATAATCAATCAGACTATCGACGAATTCTTTATTTTCTTTTGAAATTGCCATTAGTCTCTATTGGTTTGATTTCTTAGTTTATTTAATTGTCTACAGTGTGGTCTTTCCAATCTCTTTGATTAATCATTTATTTATTCAAAAATCATTCTCATTATGTTGTGGAAATTAGAATCTGACGAAGATTTTTTTCGTATATATGACCCTAAAAAACTAGTTGCAGGATATTTTGATCCTGACTATGGAGATATTTTTCCAAAAGACAATGCTGAGGAAATTATCTCATCAATGTTAAAAAATCATGATAAAATTTTAGGCGGAATAATTATGGTGCCTCTTGTAAAATTCAAATTATTTGATACGGATTTAGACACTAGTTTGTCTAATGTGGAAATTCAAGTAACACGAGTCAACGAACATCTGCAAAAATGGAAAAATTTCTTATCTGAAACAAACCACCCATGGCATTCTGTTAGGATATCTCATACTGATCAAGATATGCTTACTATTGCGTTTAAGATAACTTTTTCAAAACCCATTCCTTTGGATAAAACTTCTTTGTCTGAAGAAATCTTTGATACTTTTGAAATGCTACAAAAATCTGATTTACTGTAATTGATTCATCTTATGGTAGATGGTCTTTTTTCCATTCTTCAGCCTCATTTATGCAGTTAAGCCATCCAATTTCTATCTCATCTGAATCAAATTCGTTATTTTCATTTTTAAATTCTAAATCACATTTGTCTATCATATTATCTGAGATTTGGATTACTTTTTGTCTGAGTACGTTATCTGTTGGTGTGAATTTATCTCCTTCATCAAACTCTATAGTTCCTGTTTTGGCTAGTTGAAATTCCACCAGTCCTAAATTTTCATATTCATATGCTTCTTGAATTTGTGTATCTGATCTAACTTTAGCTGATTCATCCCCTACTGTAATCCATTTGACATACTCAATATCGCTTTTTAGTTGAGTTTCAGATGATATTTTGAATAATTCTACTGAACTTTCAAATAATTCTGGAGTGTTTAATGCATCATATCTGGAAATAATCTCTTCAAATTCATCCATGTGTTTTTCATAATAGTTTAGTAACTCTTCTTTTGTAATGTCTCCCTCATCCCATCTTGTTTTTTCAGAATAAAATTTCCCTTGTAACTCTGCTACATCAGCTTGAATTTGTGCTAATTCATTTCCAAATTGAAATCCTTTCTGTTTAGTTTGATCAGCTGAATAATTGTATGCGACAATGGCAGCTATGATGATGATGCCTATTGCCCCTATTGTGATGCTTTGTATTTTACTTTTTTTCAAAGATAATCTACATAATTTCCGTCGCCATCTAATTTTAATTCAATTGTAAATTCCGTACCGCTGATAAAAGAATCATTTCTGGCTGTTCTTACTCTTCCGATAACTAGTTCATAGGGCCAGATTTCGACCACAATTGAGCCTACTTTAGCTGTTGGGGTCTCGGTAATTTCCATATCTTCACGTTTGACTCCGTGTCTTTCCAACATGTGTATGGTGTGATTTAGTAGTGGCTCTGGATTGTTGTAATTTAGTACCCAAACTTTTCCTTCGTACTCAATTTTTTGCAATTTAAAGCAAATCCTAATTTACTCAAATTAAAGTGTAATACCTCTGCTTGTTTCTTTCACCCTGTTTCCAAAAATCATTCTCTCCTACGCTTTTTACATGGTGGTAAATCCGTCACTCCTATCTCACTTAACAAAACTGGAGTTTTCACTATCTCTATTCCAGAGCTGTGGCATTTTTGACAAACACCCATCACAAAAAATTAAGGAATAGTTCTAGCAGATTAACCTTATGAATAAATCTGTCCATCTAACTTGATCGTACATTTTACTGTAATTTGATTATGATGGAAATTATTCTATTCTACTACACGTTTCACGCTTGCAAATGACCAAAATTTAATAATTTTTACAAAAATTTGGTTGATAACCTATCTTAGATCAATTATTCGGGAACTATCACGTTTAGAGTCATTGTACTTACCACTCTGGACAATTTTCTAATCACTGCAATTGTTTTTTCAAATTCTTCTTGATTCCCTGTTTGAATTTCTGCGATTACATCGTATGCACCAAAAGTTAGATATGCATTTTTGATATTTTGCATTTGTTTTAATTCATCAACAATGTATTCTTCAGCCCCTAAATCAGAATTTAATAAAATGAATCCTTTGTGCATTTGTTTACCTTGAAATTAGTGTGTAGTTCGGGTCTTTAAGTTTTACAGTATTACCATCTACTACGTCCGCCGTATCTGTTTTTATTTCCGTCTCTGGAAGTTCTTCCTCCTCCGCCACCTCTATTGTTTCTTGAATCTCCACCTCTGCCATGACCTCCACCTCTGCCATAACCTCCAGAGCGTCCTCCTCTATAGTTGGATCTTGACTGTCCTCCATATCTTCTTGATGGGGCTTGTCTTTTTAGTGGATCTGGAATTGAAATTTGAATTCCCATTTCTTGATTCAAATCCGTAAGAGGAACTTTGATTTGGCGTTTAATTAAATTCCAATCCCCTACTGATGAATATGATACAAATGTCACTGCTTTACCCTTTGCACCTGCCCTGGCAGTCCTTCCAATTCTATGAAAATATGCCATTTCTTGGTTTGGTACGTCATAATTTACTACCAGTTCCACTCTTGGTACATCAATTCCTCTTGACGCGACATCGGTTGCAACTAGGATGTCTGCCTTACCGCTTCTAAACTTGCCCATGGATTGCTCTCTTCTGTGTTGAGACATGTCTCCTTCTATGGCTACTGCATTGAATTTTTCTTGATGTAGGAATTTGGCAACATCTCTTGTTCTGTATTTTGTAGAACAAAATACGATGCTTTGACCTTTAGTTGGTTTGATAAAATCAATCAGATACTTGAATTTGTCTCGGTCTTTGATGACTAAATATGATTGGTCTATTCCTTCGCCACTAAGATCGTCTGCATCTAGTAAGAACTGTTTTGGGTTGTTCAGATATTCTTCAGATAGTCTTAGAATTTCAGTTGGCATTGTTGCTGAAAACAATGACATTACTCTGTTCTCTGGTGCTAAATCTAAAATAAATGAAATATCGTCTACAAATCCCATATCCAACATCGTATCTGCCTCATCAAGTACGATGTGTGAAATATCTCTAAGTTCAATTGATCCTCTTTTGAGATGATCGATTAATCTACCTGGCGTAGCCACAACAATTTCTACTCCTCTATGTAATGCATCTAATTGAATTCCCATTCCTTGACCTCCATACACTGTTGCAATTCGCAACCCTGTGTATTTTCCAAACTTTTTGATTTCATCACTAATTTGCATGGCCAGTTCTCTGGTCGGTGCCATGATCAATCCTTGAATTCCTTGTTTTGGTTGAATTTCTTGTAACATTGATAATGCAAATGCTGCTGTTTTTCCAGAACCTGTATGTGCCTGTCCTACAGCATCTCTGCCTGAAAGTAATACTGGAATTACTGCCTCTTGAATTGGAAATGCTTCTTGAAAGCCTTGCTCTATAATTCCTTTTAGTATTGTGTCGTTTAATCCTAAATCTTGAAATTTTGTCATTTTGTTTTCGTCTCTTTGGCAATGACGAAAAAGCTCATTGCCCACTCGTCATTATTCTGATGATTGATCTCGATTATGGTCTAATAAACGCTTGTTATTTTCTTATGTGTCTAATTGTGCGTCAATTACTTTTTTGAAACTTTCAAATGGTTGGGCTCCTTTTAGTTCGACATATCCTATTTGATCATTTCCTATGAAGAATCCCGGTGTGCCTGTGACTCCATATTCATGTCCATCATCTAAATCATTTCTAATTTCTGCAATATGTTTTCCACTAGTCAGACATGAATCAAATGATTCTTGATCTAATTGCATTTCTGATGCATATTGACTAAACAATGATAGTGCATCTGTCGTTTCCATTCTGTTCCATTCATTCTGTTTCTCAAATAAGATATCGTGCATTTCTCTAAACTTGTCTTGATCATTTGCACATTGGGCAGCTATTGATGCAGGCAATGCATTTGGATGAATCCTCTGAATAGGAAAGTCTCTGAAAACTAGTTTCACTTTGTCTTGTTCTATGTATTCTTCAAGAATTGATGGTAATGTTTGAGTGTGGAATCTTGCACAAAATGGACACTGAAAGTCTGAAAATTCTACTATTGTTATTGGCGCATCTGGATTTCCGATTACTGGATCATCGTCTAATGAAATTTTTACTGGTTCTACTGCTTCTTTTGTAGGTAATTGATTCTGTAATAATTTTAGTTCTAACTTTGCAATTGCTTCATCTAGATCTTCAGATGAAATTTGATTGGAATTAAGATTTGATGTATATGTTCCTGCAAAGAACGATGCAACACCTACTACAATTATCACTCCGATGATTAATCCGTTAAATGTTGATTTTTTCACTGAAATTTTTTCACTAGTATTGTAATTTATTTCTGACTCATCTGAACTCATTTTAATTAATTCAACATTTAGCATACTTATTTGTATTGCCAAATCTATGATTAAGGGTATTTTTAGAAATTAAAAGAGCCAATGACGGGATTGAGTCAAAAAGTTCCAACCCTGTTCTGAAACGATCACTTCAAGTCTATTCACAAAATCAAAATTATCTCTATGGCTGGTTTTTTCTGTTCTTTTACATAACTCTCAGTTTCTGGTTCTTTTCTAGATTCTAATCTTATATGCACTAAGACTGGTTTCAGAAACTGCCGGTACTGGATATTTAGTCTGTTTGATGATTATCATCATACATTCTTTTTGTTCATTTTCTAAAGAAATCTGTTGAAGTATTACGTAACTAGGGTCATATTCAACTCATCTTAAAACCAACCCTTTGGACAATATTTGATGATCATTTGGATCCATGAACTGCTAATTTCCAAACTGTACATGAAATTCACCGAGATAACAGACAGACAACGGGATATGATGAACTGATCCTAAAACCGACCATTCGGGCAGTTTTCTATGATCATCGGGGATCTGTTCACCACCAAACACAATACATTCTCATGAAATTTCAAGAACTGACAGATTCACAATGCAGACAACGTGGAATCCTGGCATCTTTTAATCATGTTGAGGATTATACGGCGACCTTGATGCAAGACGATTTTATATTGTGGGATAAAACCCACATTTCAGACAGATCAGAGTCATCTAGAATGCACCGCAGCTGGGCCAAAAACAAACGGCCTCTGGAGAACTAACAGTTTATTAACTTCCCTGATCACATGTATTCTATGAAAAAATTCACCGCCTTACAATATGCGATATTTGTGATTGCGGCACCAGCCGTGCTGGTTGCAGTGCCTTCCGCACATGCAGCTGTAATTGACGTGGATGGATCGTGCCCAGATACTGATGATGATACGCCGTGGTGTGATTTGGATACTGAATTCCCTACAGTAAAGTCTGCAATTGCAAACGCAACCGCCGGTGATACCATATCCGTCTCGGCTGGAACCTATGATGAAGGCTACACGCTTGTCAAGAAATCATTGACAATAGAGCCTGCTGCAAATGCCAGGGTGGTATTAAACGGAACAACCATTATTGACGTACAGGCCAATGCCACTACTATACAGGGCATCATATTTCAGAACACCACATCAGAGAAATACTCGTTACGTATTGGGAACTCTACATCGGGTGTAACAATACACAACAACACGTTTGCAGACACTAGGGGAAATGCATTGAGAGTCGCCAGTGATTCTAACACCCTGGTGCGTGACCTGTCCGTAACGGACAATGTGTTTAAGAACATTGGAACATTTTATGATCCCGGACTGAATGCGGCCCAAAAGGCCAAAAAAATGTCTACTGCAATAGTGAGCACAAACTATCCCTCAGACATAGCCCGACTGCAGGATTCCAGGATTACCGGCAACACCATTGACACTACGACACACGGCGGAATAAACCTGGCCAATACCGAAAATATTCTGGTGGCCAACAACACAATCTCAAACACCAATGGAAATTCAATTCACGTTTCACATAGTAACCACCACATACGGATTCTTGGCAATCACATAAGCGGTGCAAACAATGCAGGACTAAATCCCACTGGAGGTGCCATTGTGGTAAAGGCAAACAATACATCCCATGTCACCGTTCACAACAACACCATCTCTGGCGGCAATAACGGAATTCTCTACTGTACGGAACTGTGTAACGAATTGCCTGAAAACCGACCGGGAAATCCCGATCCTGCCCTTAAAGTCCATAAGACAGTAATGACTGACCAGACAAACCTGTTTACCCATAACATCTTTGACAATGTAAGCGGCTATGATATTATGAATATGGCAAGAGGTCCGATGATTGCAACGCACAACTATTACGGAGAAGCAGAGCCTGACTTTACGGCAATACTGTTTGGAGATATACGCTACAACCCATACTATAACGATCCGGAACGCAGGGTGCTGGTGGATGACGGCAAGGGGCCGGTACAAAGGTCAACTGCGGACGTTGACGTGTCAGACGTGTGCTCCGTATCCCTTGGAAGCTACATCATTGACTTTGCAGACGCAAAATACGGCGCCACGTCTGGCATTGTACAAAACCAGATCAAAAATGCCGGCAACCGGGATCTTGATGCAATAAAGTTTACCACTACCGGATGGCTAAAGCCTGACGGCTCTGCCCTTTCCGGCGCCGTATCAAGGGTCGGCACCGATGTCGCCAGTTCGGCATCCTATGCCCCAATCCCCACTGATCCGGCCGGCGTCAACTTTGACAATCGCAACTTTACCGGACCAAACGCGCTTCCGGCCTCGGGATCCTCCGGTTCTGCACTGGTCGGCTTTGTGCTTGACCTTACCGGCGTTGCAACCGGCGCCGGCGTCACCGTCACGGAATCCGTAACGTATTCCGGAACCTGCAGCTAGGAATCAGACCGCACGGCCCCAGGATACGGCAGCCATGTTTTCCCTTTTTGCCATGATGCCGCAATGGGATACGTCACGGACTTGGGAAAAACATAACAGCTGATGCCGGCACCACCCAGACGCATACATGGACTGTCACAAACCTCCTGCTTACAGATTTGATTGATGCCACCGTTGTCATTCTCCGGGAGGCAAGCGAATTTGTAACCGTTTCCATGGCACCGTGAGAATCGAGCCAAACCATGCTCATAGGGTCTCATTTGTGATTGCAGTACAACGGGGTATATGAGGCCGGGATCATGGCATCCGAAGCCCACTCCTCTGATGGCGTATCCATGGCAGCAGTAGGCGTCTTTCACAGGTTTACCATTGCCGTACAAAACGGAGAGAGAAGTCCGCCTGATGTGCCCGTAGAGACTGCAGCTGAGGAGCAGCCATGGACGTTTCTTCAGGCGATGTGATATGCAGACTCCCGCGTGCTGATGATAAACCTAAGGGACAGCCACGTGTGCGTGTTTCCGCATTTCGTAGGGCCGCTTGATGCGCGCAGCTATGCACAAAGGCCATGAATGCAGTTTTGAGGTTATCTAAACTCTGGGGTCTTGTTGTAAATTTTGGCTTTGTGGATGAATGCAGGGATATATCATTTGCAAAGTTATCTAAACTCTGGGGTCTTGTTGTAAATTTTGGCTGCCATTTCCAGATTCTTCAAACATGTGATTTTCAGCGCAAAGCAACCATAATTGTCTGTGTTCTGTAAATTGGAGTAATTATCAAAAAATAAAATAAATTACTATCCGGGCTATATCCAACTCATCCAAATACTCTCCAGTACATCTCTGCCCTTTTCATAGTTCTTCGTAAAAGATTAGATGCAGCATGGTGTTTCATTGACAATCCAAACTTTGGTTTCTTTAAAATTATTCATAGCGGTGCTTCAGGGCCTTCTTTTAGTGGATGACCATTCATCCTGTTTGCCAGGTTTGGAGCAGATCTTACTGGCCTGATTGGTCTTGACCATGCTTTACCATCAACATTGATGAAACCCCATAATCATCAAACTTTACATTTTTGATTCGAAGTCATGGTATTTCTCCTGGCCTAGTTCCAGCTTCATAATGTACATCAAAGAATGCTTTGTCTCTTGGATTAACACATGATTTTCGAATCTTTGACACGTCCCCATCTGTAATTAGTTGTTCTCATACAATGTTGCTTTTCACACGATTAAGATGAATCCGTTTTGTTTCTTCTGGATTTCCAACATCTCGATGTTCACGTGAACCAGGCTTTATCCATCTGAAGAATATCTTTAGAATTTTCTTATGGTTCCACGCATGGTGTGTCTCTTTACCCTTTGGAGAGTATTTCCGAATAAATTGAAAACTAATCCCTCAATGTCTTCTTTTATCACATCTTCCCAGTCTCTGTTTAACATTCTAGTCAAATTCAAAATTATCAAAAGATGTTTTAATCGAGTTTCTTTGGCTGGTGAATTTCTGACCCTCTCTTTGCCATATTTCTTGACGAGTTCTGAATTTTTTTTACAGGTAATTTCCAATTGCATTTATTGTGTGATCTGGGCCTTTATCAAAATCATGAGCGGTAATCTCTTTTTTCTGAATCTGCTTTGTAACCACAAAATACGTGGCTAAGTTATGGGCTTTAAACACAAAAGGTGGAGCCAATGACGGGATCTGAACCCATGACCTATTGATTACAAATCAATTGCTCTACCGGGCTGAGCTACATTGGCACGAAGTAAAATGGACTTTTTGTCCGTTTAAAGTGTTACCGTGGCCCATTTGTAAATAATGCCATTTCAAAATTGGCAAGATCACCGTCAGTTTATAATGTTGTACTATTTTGATATTTGTAATGAAGTACATTGAACCTACTAGGGTCAAGATTCTCATGATGATGTTTTTTGCTACTGGAACTATTGGTATTGTCATTGGCTTGTCTCCCATAGCTGGACCTGCACATACTATGATGATCACTTTGATGGGCGTAATTAATATCGGATTAGGCGCATTTTTCACATTTGTCTTGCTAACTCAAAGTCAAAAAAATCCTGATAAACGAAAGAAGAAAAAGACTGGTTAACCTTACGTCGTCTTTTTTTTAAAATCATTTCAAAGTTTTTGCTTGCAATTAAAGTATAAATAATAACATTCTTCCATCAATTCAGAAATGTTAGATCTTGTTGCAAAGAATTTGTTTCTTACAAAAGGTAAAGGCGTCCATGAAGATCGATTAACTAGTTTTGAATATGCCCTTAGAGATGCTGGTATTGCAGGTACTAATCTTGTATTGATTTCAAGTATCTTTCCACCACAAGCCAAACTCATTACTAGAAAAGAGGGATTAAAGAGAATCTCTCCAGGACAAATCCTCTTTACAATATATTCAAAAAACCAAACAAATGAGCCCCATAGAATGTGTGCTGCATCTGTAGGTCTTGCACAACCAAAGGATAAATCTAGATACGGATATCTTTCTGAGTACGAGTCTTTTGGACAAAATGAATCACAAGCAGGTGATTATGCTGAAGATATTGCAGCACAAATGCTGGCATCCTCTTTAGGAATCTCTTTTGATGCTGACAAGGCCTGGAATGAAAAAAGACAACAGTGGTCTATATCTGGCGAAATTTACAAAACTCATAACATTACTCAAGCTACAAAGGGTGACAAAGATGGAAAATGGACTACTGTCTTTGCAGCAGCCGTTCTCTTGCTGTGATTATTTTTTATATCCTTTAAGATAGAATATTGCAGCTGCAATTGCGACTATGGTGATTATGATTGCGACTATTGTTGATTCATCCAACTCCTGTGTTATTGGCTGAATGTTATCACCGCCTAGGGAAAATTTTAATTTATTTTCATCTATTCCTGACTCTTCACCAAAAATGTATTTTCCTTGAATTCTTTGCCCTTCTTGAGGATCAAAAACCCATCCTTCCTTTGTAATGTCTGTTGGAATTTCTTGATTTTCGATATTCTGTGTTGGGACGATGTCTCCATTTACGTTAGAAAAGTTTGTCGTGTCAGAAGATAACACCACTACATGAATGATTGAATTTAGAGGATAAAATCCACCATCAAAGTAATCCGATCTCTTGATATTTCCTACTTGAAGAAATTCCAATGGGTTGACGTCTGTTAAGCTTGCCGCTCTGTTTGGATAGTCCGTTGAGAGTTTTAGTTGCAAAAGTGACTTTCCATCTATCGGAATCCATGAAAATGTCATTTTTGCATTTTCATCATGTGATAGTTTTTTGGCAATATCATAAAACCCCCCGCTGTCTCTAATTATTTTTGGAAGCAAGACGCTTGAAATTTTCTCATACATTGGTCCTGTGTCTTCCATAGGCAGCGTATACGCTGCAGAAATCATTCCTTTGCCTGAAATTATTCCTGATGTCCCCAATGCTTGATTTGATTTATCATCTGTATGTATGAATACTGAATGAAATTCTGCGTTTGTATCCAATGCTTGATTGATTCTATCGATATATGATTCCGCAATTTCTTTTGTAGAATCTTGAATTGCAATGATTCCCCTGTCTTCTGGATTTCTAGACACGTTAATCATTATACATGATTCGTCCACTACCCCCAAAACACATTGATCTTGATTTGTAAAAATTACTGCTTTAATTTGACCATTTTCTCTAACCTCTCGTTCTAATTCTGCTGGAATTCTTATTTCTTGAATACTGGTACTTTGCAATATGATTGATGCTGTTACATTTTGAGATATGCTTTTGTCAATAATGATTTGCGCCGTTTCTTGAAATGTTGCATGACTCATTTCCTGCGAGTATGCAAAATCCGTTGTAATTCCTATTGCCGTGATTAACATTATTCCTGAAATTGAGATTATTTTCCCTTGCATGTCTGGGATTCTTAAAATGAAATTATTAAATCTCACTATGCAAGCCGTTAATCCCATTCGCTTGAACTAACTAATATCCTCGTGATTGTGAATATCTATCTGGCATGGCATTAATTCCATTTTTGGTAGATCTTTTTCTTGATCCTGTAATTCAACTGATTGCAGTTTTGAGTTCTTTTGGCATAGGATTATTTCAGGGAATCGTTCTTGGCAGGGCCATTTTGATGAGATTTCCACGTCTACAAAACCATGTTAAAACCGTCTCAGTCACATTGTTTATTTTATTTTTGATAAACGCAATTCTAAGTGTACCCCGATTTGCTTCCCCTGAAAAAATCACACTGTCTAGCCTTTCTGCAAATAGTACTGGCGAACTGGCCTCTTCACTTTTTTTGATATTTGGAATGAATACTGGTTTTCTGACCGTCTTGGCAATTTCTGTCACCGTGATGACCTTTGTTGTTCTAAAATTCACAAATCTCAATGGGATAACAAAAGGATTTGTATTCATCTTTAGTGCCTTCATGTTGATACTGACTGCCATAAGCAGATTCACTGATTTTACACCTAGCACCTTTGAAGTTTTGCTGTATTTCCTTTATCAATTAGGAATCACAATTGGAATTTTAGCCGGTTCGATTAGAAAAATCAAACCTAAAAAGTCTGACTTGAGCTAATTTCAAACGTTTAAATCTGATCATTCATGGCTTTGATTTGACATCGAATTCAAACCGTTCGGGGGAACAAGCTGGCAGTCCATGCGTTGGACTGTCAGCCCCATTAATTCTAAATCATTTCAGTGAAGATAACGTATTCACTTGCTCCTTGATGTAATCAAATCCTTCTTGCCAGAATTTTGTACTTGTTATATCCAATCCGTATTCTGCCAAAAGTTTTTCAGGCTTTTTTGATCCTCCTGCTGCAAGTATGTCTATGTACGCTGGAGCAAAATCATTGCCTTCCTTTTTGTATCTTTGGAATAGCGACAATGCCAACAAATTTCCAAATGAATATGCATAACAATAAAATGGCGTATGGCAAAAGTGTGGAATGCAACTCCACTCTATTGCAAAGTCATCTGATAAAGTGACTGCATTTCCAAATTGAACCTTGAGATTTTCTAAATATGTTTTTGATATCTGGTCTACTGTGGTCCCTTCGCCGATTTGTTTATGTGCATCAACTTCGAAAATTGTGAAAAATGACTGCCTCATGATTGTCGCATAAAGATCATCGATTTTTTCTGCCAACATTGCCCTTTTCTCATCATTAGAAATCTTGCCTGCTAAATTATCATACAATAACAGTTCTGAAAACGTTGATGCCGTTTCAGCCAACGGCAGAGGCGCATCTTGTACAAGAATTGATCTGTCTTGCGCGGCTTGACTATGCACCGCATGACCCAACTCATGTGCTAATGTAAACACATCTCTTGATTTTCCCGTGAAATTGACTAGTACGTACGGTGTAATTTTGGGAGCAAGTGTGCTACAAAAGGCCCCATCCCGTTTTCCTTGCCTTATGGAGGAATCTATGTGGTTTTCCTTGAATACTTTTCTGGCATATTCCTCTAGCGTATTGCTAAATCTTCCAAGTGATTCAAAGACTAACTTCACTGATTTGTCATAGGAATAATTCTTTTCCTTGATATTGGAAGCGGCAGGAGCATACAAATCACATCTTCGTAATTTTTTCATTTTCAGCATCTTTGCTTTTTGTAAAAAGAATTTTTGAAAAACTGGCGAATTTTTTTTACAAACTGAAAGTAACGATTCTATGGTTTTGTCATTTACATCATTTCCAATGTTTCTCATTGATATTGGGGATTCATATCCTCTAATCTCAATACCTTCGTCTTTCCAGTTAAGAACAATATTTTGATATATTTCGCCTATGACTCCTTTATTTTCAGAATATTTTGAGAGAATCGTTTTGTATGCAGTTTCACGGATTTTCGGATTAGTGCTTCTAACATAATTTGTTAATTCTTCACGTGTCATTGATTTGGTTTTATTTCCAACCCTCATCTTGTATTCAAAAGAATTAGTTATTTTGTCATATAGTTTTACAAGCGCAGATATTCCTGTTACGTCTAACGTGTTTATGATTCGTTCTTCTGGCTCACTTAATGCATATCTTGCAAACAATCTTTTGTGTGAAAGATGTTCTTTAATTTCCCCAGAATCCTGCATGAGTCTCTTTGCATTTTTATCATCTATCTGCGTCTTCCACCATAAATCAAAAAATAATATTTTGTTAGAAATCTCAGAACCCAACTTTGACATTTTGGTCATCAACGATGTGGCTTCATCTGATTGTGTATCTGAAGCATATGCCAAAGATGCGTATCCTCCAATCTTCCTCATGTTTTCTGATATGTCTTCTACTTGATGAATAACATTCATGAATTGCTTGGATGACATTTTTGGATTTAATTTTGGTTTAATCCTTTCAAATTTTTTTGCCTGTTTTTCTAATTCTCGAATTTGTTTTTTAAATGCAGGACTTTTTGGATTTTTAACCAATTCTGATAAATCCCATTCTCCTAACTGATATGTTGACATCTTGATTTCCTATTTTTCAACTATTAAAAAATGCATGTGAAGCACTGATTCTTTTTTATCATGATCTGCCAAAAAGATAGCCTGGTGCAAAAATTCCTTTTTGGGCGACATTTTGATATTTTCTCACCGGTTTCTAGGCTCAAAACCCCTTCTGAAAAATTACAAAATAAATCAGTTCATATAGGAAATCGACAGCGCAAAATTGGTATTACCCTTGGTTTTAGAAATTATTAACGCAGATTCGGCATGTGGCCGTTGTGGAAAGAATTCCATGTTAACTGACAATGTTACTGGTGAACGATTTTGTGGAAAGTGTGGCTATGTAATTACCGAGACTTTGCAGGATTCTGGACCTGAGTGGAGATCTTTTTCAAAAGAAGGTGGGACTGATCCAACTAGAACTGGTGCACCCACATCATTAGCAATGCATGATAGAGGATTGGCAACCATAATAAGTCCTATGAATAAGGATTCCTCTGGGAAACCCCTTACGTCTACTATGAAGAGTACCATTGAGAGGTTAAGAACTTGGGATAGTCGAAGTAAAGTCAATGCATCTTCTGATAAAAATCTCCGACAGGCATTAAGTGAGTTATCTACATTAAAAGACAAACTTTCACTATCTGATGCAGTTATTGAAAAGGCATCATACATCTACAGAAAAGCACTGGAGAAAGGCCTTGTCAAGGGTCGTTCTATATCTGCATTAATTGCTGCATCTCTTTATGCTGCATGTAGGGACACTGAAACTCCTAGAACTCTCAAAGATGTTTCAGACGCAGGCAACATTAAGAAAAAAGACATTTCACGCTGTTATAGAATTTTACATCAGGAATTGGAATTAAAAATGCCTGTTGTAGATCCTGTACAATGCGTTGCAAGAATTGCAAGCTCCATTGGCATCACTGAAAAAACAAAACGATATGCAGTTAAAGTACTCAAAGATGCGCAAGCACATGAAGAATCTGCAGGAAAAGATCCAATGGGATTAGCCGCCGCCGCATTATACCTGTCTTGTGTGAAAAACGGTGAGGATAAAACTCAACGTGATATTGCCGAAGCTGCAAATGTTACTGAGGTAACGATTAGAAATAGGTACAAGGGATTACGATTAGATCAAAATATGGACATGGTGGGAAATAAATGACTCAGACTAAACCTGTAATTGCAATTGTAAATGTGGTAGCCTCTGCAACCATCGAACAAAAATTAGACCTTGTCGATATCACTAAAAAATTCCCTGCAGTTGAATACCATCCAGAACAATTCCCCGGTGCCGTTTTCAGGCTCAAAAATCCTAAAACTGCCACTTTGTTATTTGGTTCGGGTAAAATGGTGTGTACTGGTGCAAAATCCCAAGCATTAGCTGAAACCGCTGTATTTGAAGTAGTCAAAATTTTGAGAAAAGGCAAAATCAAAATCAAAAATGATCCTATAGTCTCAATCCAAAACATCGTATCTTCAATCAATCTTGGTGGCAAGGTCAATTTGGAACAAGCTGCCAGAACACTTCCTAGAAGCATGTATGAACCTGAACAATTTCCAGGACTGATTCATAGAATGCTAGATCCAAAAACCGTAATCCTGATTTTTGCATCTGGCAAACTGGTCTGTGTGGGAGCTAAACTTGAAAAAGACGTTCACCGTTCTGTCAACCAAATCCATGCTCTTCTTGAAGAGAAAGGTTTGATGGTTTACGATTAAACCCTTGGTCTAAAATTACAAATCAGTAATATTCTTTGTGAATATAACACCACTTCCAAATTTATTCTGGCACTGCTTGCATTGCTGGATGTCCTGTTTCCTCAAAATGTTTTGTTGCATGTTTGCCTGTTGATGAATCGCAGCATCCTACATGCCCACATGTTAAACACATTCTAATTGCAACTGCTGGAAGATGCTCTTTTTCACATTCTTGACAATTATTTGTTTTTTTGTCAAACTTTTTCCCCTGAATAAAACGTTCACATTCTTTTGGCATGTTAGTATTTTTTCAAAGTATCCTTGTATCTTTTTATTGATTCTATGATTACCTGTTTAGCTTCTTTTGCTGACTTCCATCCTATGATTTCTACTTTTTTTCCTTCCAAATCTTTGTACACTTGAAAGAAATGTGCAATTTCTGAACGATAGTGATCTTCGATATTTGATATGTCTGCAGTGTGTAAATATCGCGGGTCGTTGGTTGCAACACAAATAATTTTGTCATCTAGTTTTCCGTCATCTTTCATTTGAAGCAATCCTATCGGTCTTGCCTCTATGAGAATCCCTGGATATGTGGGGTTCGTGACTAATACCAGTGCGTCAAGTGGGTCTCCGTCATCTGAGAGTGTCTGTGGTATTAATCAATAATCTCCTGGATAATGAAATGGTGAAAATAATACTCTGTCTAATTTTATCATGTTGTGTTTTTTATCATATTCATATTTGTTCATAGAGCCTTTTGGAATCTCAACGATGGCATTGATGATCTCTGGTACGTCACTGCCTGATTCAATATCGTGCCAAAAGTTCTTACTCATTTGTAGCTCTTCATTTGAATATTCAGTATATGAATTCTATGAAAGAATATGCGTTTTTCAATCCAGTAAAATTTTTTATCCTATATTACTGTGGGATTTTCATGTCAAATCTTGTAGTTGTTGTAGGATCTGAAAGATATGGCATAGGTTGCAAAATGGATTGCATCCAAACTTGAGGCGAATGGTCACAATGTATCTCTTGCAGATCCCTTGGAATTGGATTTGCCTTTACTTGATGGGATGTACAAAGAGATGCCGTCTCCTGAGAAATTACAAAAAATCATTAAAGATGCGGATGGATACGTCCCAATAACTCCTGAATGCAATCATGGTATGTCGTCTGCATCAAAAAATACATTAGATTATTTTCTAGAAGATTATCTTTTCAAACCTTCTGCAATCGTCTCTTACTCTGCAGGGTCATTTGGTGGAATATCTCCGGGAACTCATCCCCGTCAAATCCTGGCCGAAATGGGAAGTGGCAACATCCTCACAATTTTCAATTTCCAAAGTTCATAAAGTCTTTGATGATGCTGGAAAACTATTGGATGAAAATTATGGATAGACGTGTTGATGGACTCATCAAAGAACTTGAATGGTGCGTGTCTGCATTGGCAAAACAGAGAGTCTGGTACTCCTTTTTGATTATACTAAATCATTTGTATTTTGTATCACTTTGTATATCTTGATGAGATATTCTCCTTCAAACACATTGACAAACTCCCCTGTGCTGGTATCCAAATTCCTTACTCTGAATTTGTATTCGTATGAGCCGTCTCCTTTTGCATCTACTTGGGCAAAGTGGACTGGCTCATCTCCTTTGTAAAACTGGATGATTATTGGATATCTTTCAGCAACTTCTGATGCCGCTCCTTTGATGGTGCCCCATGGGAGTTTGTTTTCTTCTGGCACCTTCATCGTAGTAGTTGTTTTCTCCAAACTTAATTCCTCATTAATTGGAGTAACTGTAATTTGATTTGACTCTGCTGCAATATTTTCTGGAATCGACATAATGCCAAATAATGCCATAATTGAAGCAATTAGAAATACATTTGATTTTGTACTCATCTGACATTCTGTTTTTTGAGCCACTTAAAAAATCTATTGCTAATTCGTTCTAGATCATGGTAATTCTTCTTCTAAATCACAGCATGCCTTGTGAACCCATTGATCCCTTGAATTCTTTAGTATCTCTTTTCCTGTTTTGATCATATCGCCACATTCAGCACATTTTCCATTAAATCTGGCTTTCATGCTATTTCTATCAATTTGGCCCCTTTTAACTTGCCCTAATTTTCATTTGTCTGATTCTGAGACGAAATCTGGCGATCTTCCCTTCACATCATCATACTTTTCATGGTTTCTGACAAATCCTTA
>CATOSM010000003.1 GCA_951812645.1 uncultured Candidatus Nitrosopumilus sp.
GTAACAAATAGTCTACCATTTTTTATTATCAAGACGGATTGTCTCTTCCTGCATCTTCATTACTTCTAAATTCATTTAACATGTGTCCTGCAGCATTAGGATTATTATTTACCCGAGTCAGCAATCCTTTATTGAATCTCATTTGTTTGTCTAATGGGATATTCTGGAAGTTGTCACCAAATTTGTCTTGCTGATAATGATTCAGGAATTGTTGCTTAGCGGCATGATCATTCAAAATTGCTTGTCCGCTATCAAATGATGACCTGCTGCACCCATCGTTCCAGCCTTTGCCAAAGTCTTGAATTTGTCCATTGTTGAGGTGGTCGGTGCCATCCAGGTACTCAAACCATTTGTGGAATCAGATGACCAACTCATCTTAAAACCCTGCAATGCATCAAAAATGACGCAATGTTAGCCAGCCCGGGACAGTTTCCCGCGTTTCTTTCACATCCTGTTCTGTGAAACCCGTTTTTCAGCCAGGCAAAGAACCTCTCCACTACGAATCCTGTCCTGTCGTAACCGTCCTTGCCTGCATCATCTGCCGTCCTGACGTTTTTTCCAAAGGGAATGCACGGAATGACGTCTCTTGACCTTGCATGACTGCGGATTGGCTTTGAACCGTATCCCCTGTCTGCATAGACTGAAACCATCTGTTCTGTCATGGAATCGTCTGCAAAATCAGAAACTGGTTCCATCACGTCTGCAAATTTCGTACCGTCGTGAATGTCTGCAGGGCTCATTACGATTGATACCGGCAGGCCGGTACCGTCCACTGCAACATGCAATTCCGTGCCCGTGACTCTCTTGAACCCGTCAAATCCGATCACATTGCCCCCTTTTTGGAGGGAACTGGTGATGAGTCAACCGATGTTTTTTGCAGGTCAATCCTGCCCGACTTATGTGCGGATTTGATTGCACGTCCCAAAGTCTTTTTCCATATGCCAAACTCCTGCCATCCTCTTGGCCTTGGGTTGGCAGCTGAACCATCACCGAATGTCTTTGGCATCTCACTCCACCTGCATCCGGAAACCGGCACGCAGATGATTCCGTTTAAGACCGTTCGGTCGTTGCCTCTTGGACGTCCTGTGGCGGCAGCTTTTGGCAGCAGCGGTTCCATCACATCCCATTGTCTGTCATCTCGGTGAATTTCACGTACAGCTTGGAAACCAACAGCTCGTGGATCCAAACGATCATCAAATATCGTCTGAAGGGTTGGTTTTAAGACAAGTTAATTATATTGAACTTATCCTAAAACCCTCCAATACATCATGACGCATGCCAGATACACAAACCCGAGACAGTCATCACAGTTCCTTTCGTATCTGACTGCCGTCCTGTGAAGCCCGCACTTGAGCCAGGCAAGGAACCGCTCTACGACAAACCCTGCCTTGCCATGATGTCTTTGATTCCTGTTCTGTGCAACGTTCCTTGAGTTCCTTTTGTATGGAATGCAACAGTCAATCCCATGGGATCTCAGATAGTCTCTGATGCATGCCGCATCGTATCCCTTGTCGGCATACGCTGAGATGATCTGCCGTATCAGATCATCACCTGTAAGTTCTGAGATGTTTTCCAACACATCGATGAATTTCGTACTGTCATGGACATTTGCAGGGCTGGCCCTGATTGAGATTGGCAGTCCTGTCCCGTCTACTGCAACGTGTATTTTTGTGCCCAGGATCTTCCTGAACCCGTCATATCCTGTTTTGTCCCCCCTTTTTTGGCGGCAATTGACGATGAATCAATCGATATTTTTTGCAGGCTGATTTTTCCCTGTCTGTGTGCGGATTTGATCAGTCCTGACAGAATCCTTTTCCATATTCCCTTTTGCTGCAGCTCTGAGAATCTCAGATGCGCGGTGGATTTTGAGCCGTATCTGTCCGGCATGTCTGCCCACCTGCAGCCGGTTGTTAGGACAAACGATATTCAGTTGGTTGTGTTTCTGCCATTGCATCCCGGCCTGCCAGTTTTTGCAGGCTTTGGCAGATGTGATGCAACCGTGTTCCATTGAACGTCTGACATCTCTTTGTGAACCATGAAGGATGCATCAGCAGAGCCATTCTTGGATCCCGATTGTCATGAATTATTTACAAAATGATCGGTTTTAGGATGAGTTGATTATCATCATGAAACGAGGAAATACAATTGGGGTCAGATTACGTGCAGAAGACCAACATGATTTTCAGAAGATAGTAAATGAGGAGGAAACTAACCAGTCATCAAAGATTGCAAAGATTGTCCGTGACTGGCTTCGTTTCATGAAATCAAAACAAGAAAGAGGCGGCATTACTCTTGCAGGGGAAATAATCAAGAATTGTTTTAGTGCAATTCCAAAGGAAGAGCTATGCAATATTGCCAAAAAAATGCAAAGTATGTCATAAGATAAATCAAGTGGCAAGAAGAGGATCTTGATTTTGAGGAGACCGCAAAAAGAATAGGAAAGTGGAATATGGAAAATGAGAGACAATTAATCCAAAGAAAAAGAAATGACAGCGTGTTATTTAAGCAGAGACACGACTTGGGTATTGTATGGTCTGTTCATCAATGTGAGATGTATGCAGAAATGTTTAGACTGATTGGGGAATCAATTGAGCCTAATTCAATCAAGTACAGCAAGAGTTTTTTTAGTTTTGAGGTGATACAACAGACTTCACTATAGATTAAAAAATAATTGTCCACAACGTAACTACAAGATAGTCATATCTCAGGAACATATTTTGTTGGAAATCATCAACTCTACCATAATATTGATTGAAAAATTAATGACTTGGAGATTTTCAATTGAAAGCATATGCTTAAAGAAATAAATGTAAACCAAAGTGTTACACTAATGCATAAATTTTCGATAAGAGAATTAGAATTCAAATTCCATCCAAACCACTACTTCCTTTTAAGTTCCATCACACATGAGAGAGCAAAAAATTAATTTCAGAGGAGTACGTGCAAGTCAGTCCCAGAGTTATGCGTTCAAGAATTGAATTCAAGTAGACATGAAAAATTTACGAGAATTCTAAAGATGATTTTCTATAATATTTTAGAGACAAACTAAAAGGAAGATTTGAAGAGCAGGTAGTAAAGTTAGATAAAAACAAACTCAGTTGAGATTATAACGTTGTAATTTGTGTAAAAATTATGACATCAGATGATAGAATTGTAATGGAAATTAATGAAAATTTTCTAATTGAAACAAATGAAAAAGTTCTCTTAAGAGAAAAAGAGAGAACTGGCAAAGTAGTCTATATCGAGACTGTTCCTCAAAATCTTGCTCAGGTATTACCTAAAGTAAGCGAGTATGGCAATTCAGGAAACATCGAAGAAGATTTGATTCAAAAAGCAGCTGCCATAATGGCGGCAATTCCTTGGATTCAGGCATTCTTTGATGGCAACAGAAGAACCTCGATCATTGCAGCAGGAACATTTCTGCGTGATAATGGTTATGAATTAGATATTGGGCCAGAAGAAGAAAATGCAGAACTAAGAAAAATGTTGAGTGAGATCAAGAAACATAGGCGTGACCTAGAGCCAACCATTATGAAGCAGTTGTTTTTATATATCTCAAAAAGGATGAACAAGTATGAGCCCAAAACATGAAAAAATCACAGATGAACTCATCGAGAAGTATTCTAAAATCTTAGATGATCTTGCTACAGACGACTAGTTTCTAAAATCCCACATTTTCATTTCCACACTGAAAGAATCAACACACAACTTATCACAATCAACTCATCTTAAAACCCTGCAATGCATCAAAAATGATGCAATGCTAACCAGCCCGGGATAATTTCCCGCGTTTCTTTCATATCTTATTCTTGTTCTGTGAAACCCGTTTTTCAGCCAGGCAAAGAACCTCTCCACTACGAATCTTGTCCTGTTGTAACTGTCCTTGCCCGCATCATCATCTGCCGTCCTGCTGTTTTTTCTAAAAGGAATGCACGGAATGATGTTTCTTGATCTTGCATAACTGCGGATTGGTTTTGAATCGTATCCCTTGTCTGCATAGACTGAAACTATCTGTTCCATCATGGAATCATCTGCAAAATCCGAAATTGATTCCATCACGTCTATGAATTTCGTACTGTCATGCTCATTTGCAGGGCTCATTACGATTGATACTGGCAGGCCGGTACCGTCTACTGCAACGTGTAATTTCGTGCCTGTGACTCTCTTGAACCCGTCAAATCCGATCACGTCGCCCCTTTTTTGGAGGGAATTGACGATGAATCAATCGATATTTTTTCCAAGTTGATTTTTCCTTGCTTGGATGCTGATTTGATTGCACATCTGAGAATCTTTTTCCAAACTCCTTTTTGCTGCCGTTTGCGCAATCTTGGATTGACAGTTGAATCATCACCGTATGTTTTTGGCATCTCATTCCGCTTGCATCTTGACACCAAAACGCAGATGATTCCATTGGGGACCATCATGCATTGCTACGTGGACGTCCCGCATTGGCTGGTTCTGGAATGTGCGGTTTTTTGGCATCCCGTTGTTTGTTAATTCTTGAAATTGCACAGGTTGCCCTAAACTGCATTATTCACAGATCCAGTTGATCCCCAAATATTGTCCAAATGGTTAGTTCTAAGACGAGTTGATTATGTGACAATTACAAGCCAACACACGACAGAGTAATTCCTTTTCTCTCGCGGAATTATAGGATTCGATCTCAGATCCGAACCCTCTCTTGATTACAGAAAATATTGTTTCAGTCTTGTTTCTCTGATGGTATGATGATTCATCAAACTGTCTCTTCATCCGTTTTCCATATCTTCCACGTATTCTACCTATCGTATCAACTATGTTTCTTGTAGGAATCATAGAAATTACATTTTCATCTCCAATCATTTTGTGGATTGTTTCAGCATTCCCTTGTCTAATGCCATTGTATTCATAGGAGTCACATCAAGCATTTGTGAGAATGGTTTTGGGAAATGTTTGGTGTCATGTGATGCTGCATGATGTTGTATCACAACTGCACAAACCAGCTACGATTTCTTATCTGATTCTGCGGACATTTTTGTAAATGCATGCCCGAGATTGCACCTGTATGTATAATATGGTGCAGTATGTCTAGTTTCAAACCCTGTCGTATCTGCTCCTGCAAATATTTTATCTGGCAAAACAATTCCAATGAATCTGCCGATTGCAACATGCAGTAAAATACCGCTTAATCTTTCAGCTGCCTTTTGCAATGCTGTAAAATGCAGAATTGTTTTTAGATTCAATGAAATTGGAATCCCTGTTGCCATGTCCAGCCATTCAACAGACGATTCGTAGCTTTCTGACTCATGCTGTCTAAGGACTGGCAGTATGATGTGCCGATGTACTGAAAATGCATGCTTTGACTTGTGGTGCAAAAACAATGGGACATTCGTTTTTTTAGAATCTGGCACATTGTATTCATCATGCGTTGGTATTTGTATTTCATGGAATGGGAAACATGTAACTGTTGATGGATCCTGATGATCAGTTTGATCTGCAATTAGGTAAAATCTTGATGATTTCTAGGAAGCCGCTTATTCTAAACATGTAAAAACAATCTCTGTCTATCTTTTGTATCATGATAAGTCCAGCTAATCCAATGAGAGTATGTATGAGTATTTGTAAAGATTACCGGATCAAAAAGCCTTTTAGAGTTGGCAGATATGAATCAGATCAAGCCCGTTGTCAGACATGTGACGTTTGGCTAGATCATAATGGTTATATCCGCAAAGATGGCTCAAATGCAGTAAAAGATTCTATTGGTTGGATTTGTAAATGTTGTAATTTTAGGGTTAGACAAAAACCAAGAACTTCATTTTACAAAGAACAACTAGGTCAGAAAAAGGGAGGAATGAAAAGAATTGAATGATGAATCTTTGTTCTGTTATTTGAACAAACTTGACAGGAAAAAATTATGTTAGAGCGAGCATTTAATCCCAAATTAGACTGGAATTCCTCAAAAGATGATTTGATAGAAAACTTTTACAAGCCTGCACTTTCAAACTGTGAAAAATACCAAAGATTATCTGGATACTTTTCATCAACGTCATTTGCAAATGCCGCAAATGAGATTTTCGAATTTATAGAAAACAACGGCAGGATAGAATTGATCACTAGTCCCAATTTATCCCAAATGGATAAGAAAATTTTTGAGCAAAGTGTTCAAGCTAGGGAAAGTATTCTTTCAGGAATTTTTCTTGAAGATTTGAAAAATGATCCTGATAAATTAAAAATACATTTTGCAAAATTAATGGCATATATGTTAACAAATGAAATTGATGGTATACCGCAACTTGAAATTAAAATAGCAGTCCCAGACGAAAGCCCTGGATTATATCATCAAAAAATTGGCATTATACACTATAGAAACGGTGAAAAAATTTCTTTTTCAGGCTCAGTAAATGAAACAGATAGTGATTCGAGTAAAAATGTTGAAAATTTCAAAGTATTTTGTAGTTGGAATGATCAGACCCATGCTAATGCTATTGCCAATGATCAAATAACATTCAATGATTTGTGGAATGATAGTGAAGAAAAAGTATCTGTTTATCCCATTCCAAAAGATGTAGAAGAACATCTTCTAAGAATTAGACCAAAATCTACTGAAGAATATCAAGAAACTATAAAAAAAGTAGAAGAAATTACACGTAAATCAAAAAATAAAATCCAATTTGAATTATTTCCATATCAAAAAGATGCTAGAGATGCTTGGATTGATAATGATTTTCGAGGAATGTTTGCCATGGCTACAGGTACGGGTAAAACATTTACTTCCTTTGGATGCATTCGTGAAATACAAAAATCAAATGAAAGGTCTGTTACTATAATTGCCTGTCCTCAAAAACATCTTGTTGAGCAATGGAATGCGGAAATTAAGGATTATTCTCATGGGGTAAAAGAGGAGGAAAAATTACAAATCATTCCATCTGTGACTTGTCATAGTGATTATTCAAACTGGAGAAAGCAATTTGAATTAATTCTAAATGATTTTAACATTCCACTTCTAGGAACAAAAAATTACATTACAAATCATTTCATAATTTTTACAACTCATGACACACTTGGTTCTGATGATTTTAAAGAAAAAATTCTAAAAATTAAAAACGCAAAAAAATTTTTGATTGTGGATGAGGTACATAATATAACTACTGAATCATCATTTGACACTTTACTCGAAGATTATGATTTTAGATTAGGATTGAGTGCTACTCCAATAAGACATTATGATCCTGATGGCAGTCAAATAATATCTGATTATTTTAGAGGTGTTGTTTTTACATTGGATTTAGAAGAATCTATTGCAAGAGATATCTTGTGTCCTTATGACTATATTCAATATTATGTCTCATTGAATTCTGAAGAAATGGATGAATATCAAAATTTGACTGCACAAATAGCTAGAAAAATAGGAAATAGGGCTAAATATCCTCAAAAAGAAGATGACAATAATCCTGAATTACGTCGTGCAGATTTAGTGGCAAATGCTGAAAACAAGTATCATGCATTGGGAGAAATTTTAGACACATTGGGAAATCATTTATCTCAAACTCTGATTTACTGTACCAATAATCCTTCATCAATACAACCATTTGATTCTCCAAGACAACTTGAAAGAGTAAAACAGATTCTTTCTGAACGACATATTGTTAGTGATTCTGTAACTTGGGAGGATCCTACAAAAGATCGAATCAGAATTCTGCATAATTTAGCAAATGAACATTTTCATTGTGTAACTGCTGTAAAATGTCTTGATGAAGGAGTGGATATCCCTTCTGTTAAAACGGGGATTTTTATGGCAAGTTCAGGTAATCCAAAACAATACATTCAACGAAGAGGTAGAGTACTAAGAAAAAGTTCAAAAACTGGAAAAACTCATGCAACAATTTATGATATTATAGTTACTCCTCCAATACCCAATCATGATGATGATATATCAAAAAATGAACGTAAATTGATTGCAAGAGAGCTTTTACGACATAAGGAATTTGCGAGAATTGCGAGAAATAAAAACGACGCAATAGATAGAATCCGAGATGCGGCAAGAATATTCAATATTGATTTAGATATATTGGATGATGATTATATAGAAAGTATTACTTAATTTTCTGCTCTTTTAGATTCTACTTCATTTAATATTTCATTTAGAATATTTTCTGCAGAGATAGAACTATCTCTGTTTTTTATTCTATTGTATACTTCATCAAAACCTGCGGATGCATAGTCTTCACAAATTCTAACATATCCTCCATTGCCACTAGATTTTTTAATGATTCCCAAATCTCCCGTTTTTGCAATTGCTAATGCACGCATTAAATCACGCATTTCTTTTTTGAATGCAGACGGAGGTATAGACCCAGAACCTTTGGGTGGAGAAATTGGTGTTTTGTCTTTAGCCCATGCATAAGACATGCAAAAAATAAAGACTGCAGCTATATCATAGCCGTTGAAAGGAGACCAGTTTTGAGTAATTAATTCTGTCATTCTTGTTTTTCGTTCTTTATCACTTGCACCATAATTTACCCAAGGAAATTCTATCTCTACATTAGACAATAGGCACTACCTCCCATCCATCCTTATTTTTGTTATATTCTAATTTGCCAGGAGAAATTGTTGAATTTCCATCAATTCCTTTTTTAATTCTAAAATACTTTACTGGAATTTTTCTCTCTAATAATGTTCCAAATGGAATTACTTCTCGTTCTGGTTCATCTGAATCCAATGGAATTCTTGCAACATATTCTGTATCTGTAGCTAAAAATATGATCTGATCATCAGGAAGATAATCTGGTATTTTGTTTCCAATGTTATATCTTATACTGCCATCTATCTTCCCTAAAGGTGAATCAATCACTAGTGGAAACTTGTATCCAGTAGGTTCTCTAAGCGCTGCCACAAAAGCAAGTGTGAGTATCAAACTTTGTCCTGCAGAAATATCTATAATTTTGTTACCACTGTATTGATCTAATAGTACTACTGTGTAATCAGGATTTATTCTAAATTTGACAAATTCTGCTGAATTGTCTAGTAACTCAGTGAATATCTCCCAAGTTTTTTCTTGAACTCCAATTCTGATTTCTTCTTTTAATTCTTCATAAATATCATTGAGATGTTTTACCATTTTATCCCAAATTTTTATTTCATGATTTATTTTCTTTGCCGCCTCATTTTTAGTGATTGTTTTTTCTAATTGAATTTTCAAATCTCCTAATGTTTTTTGATTGTTTGTAAGAGTTAATTGCTCTCTTACAATTTGTGCCTCAGCGTCTTTGATTAATTCTAGAAGATAATCTTGTTCTTTGATTAATTCTGTTGTTTTGCCATCTCCTGCATTCCCCATCTTTGAACTAATCCCTTTTAATTTCGTGTTCAAATCATCACATTTTGTATCAATTTTACTGAAATTTTCTCGTGGTCTGGCAAATTGTGTTTTTAAAAATGTGTTATAATCATCAATTATTTTATGCCTAAACTCATACCTCATTTTTACTGCAATATCTAATCCTACATCCTCAGAAATAATCTTTCGTGCTTCTTCAACATATGTTCTAGCTTTGTTTGTTTCTTTTCCGTTTTCTACTTTTGATGTCAAATCCGTATTGCAAATACATGTGCCACGTTCTAAAAGATCATTAGTAAATGTCTCTTTTGTTTCATTTGGAAGATCTCCCTTTTTTTGGTGGCTTTCTATTATTTTTAGTGATTTTTCTATAGCTCCTTTCAAAAACAAATATGGACTTTCATTAACTAAACTTGTACGATATGTAGTTTCAGCATCTTTTCTTATGTCTTTTGCATCATCAAACTCCTTGCTGATGTTGTCGTATTCTTCTTTGAGTACCTTGATACTGCCTATGCTTACATTTCCAATTTCACGTGAAATTGCTTTTAATCTATTTTCCATTTTAGAAATGTCGTGTTTTAAATCATTGATTCGTTCTTTTCCTGTTGTATGATATAATTGATCATCTTCTTCGGGATTGTCTTTCCATCTTATTTCATCTGAATACGCATCTTTTCCGTTTACATCTTTTGATTGTTCATACCATTTCAATACCTGGATCTGTTTTGTAATGTGATCTGTATCTTTACCAAGTCCCTTTGATGGAACACTTAATTTTTGCATATGTTCCATAGTTGATTTTAGCAAATGTAATTGAGAAATTTGTTCGATTCCTTGTTCAATTTTTTCAGGTTTATTCCAAAATCCTTCTAAGAATTCCCCATCTAGTAGATAAAAAACAGATAGATCCTCAGGTAAGATTTCTCTCATTTTTGTTTCAGGATCAATTTGAGATGACACGTCATGAAAATCAAAGTCATGATCGCCTTTTTTACTCACTACAAAACTTGATTGCTCAGGTAAAATTTCACATCCTGATGGAACTTTATCATCTGCAAAAGTAGCAATACGCATAACTTTTGTCCCATCAGATAATTCGTCATATTCTAACTCTCCTTTTAGTACTTTTAATACTCGAGAAATTTGATATTGCTCCCTCCCTTTTTGCAATAAAATTTTCACAGACAATCTAGCTGTGTGTCCTTTTTCCACTTCTTTCATGTATTTTAAATTGAATATTGGAACTCCCACGTTCATCTGTTTTTTTCCATGAGGTTCAGTTTTGTAGAAACACCAACTTATTGCATTTAATAAGTTTGATTTCCCTTCACCATTTTTACCAAGTAAAGTTGTAAACCCTTCTTCCCTTGATGAAAAATCAATATACTGTTCACCGTAATACTGTCTGTAATGGTTTAATTCTATAGAGATTAATCTGATATCTTCAGCCATTTTTTTCATTCTCTTTAAATGGGAAATGCTGATCTAAAATTAATTTGAATTCTCTTTTTACTTTAAGATCTTCTATTTGTGCGCCATACGTTAATTCTCTTTCCAATATTTCATAGAGAAATTTTCTTTCTTTTGGATCTTGCATTAATTTATCTATTTTATTTTTAATTTTTTCACTGATAGTTGTATTAGATGTCAGGTTTGCTCTCTTTTTGTGGTCATATATAATGTTTTCATAAACTATTCATAATTTTTTCATTATTTTAAATCTGAATTTTTGCTAAAGATTCTACACATTTACGAATTTCATCAATTACAATCTGAATTTCTTCATCCGTATTGAATCTACTGCATCCGATTCTAATGGATGAATGAGTTTGTTCTTCAGTTAAACCCAATGCTAACAAGACATGGGATGGTTCTACTGCCTGAGTTGTACATGCAGACCCAGCTGAAATTGCTAGTTTTTTTGAGACTGAATTAATTATGGCCTTACTTTCAATTCCATCAAACCTAACATTGAGATTATGCATTAATCTATTTGTTGGATGCCCATTTTGTTTTCCATCATTTTTGGAAAATTCTTTTATCATAGAGTCTGTCCAAATTTTAAATTTAACGTTCTCAGTTTCCATCTCATTATTTGCAATCTCAATTGCTTTTGCAAATCCCACAATTTCTGGAACATTCAATGTACCAGAACGCATTCCTTTCTCTTGCCCTCCTCCATACACAATAGGATCAAGTTTTACTCTTGGCGATATTCCTCGAAGATAAAGTGCACCTATTCCTTTTGGACCATAAATTTTATGAGACGAAAATGACATCAAATCAATATTTAATTTCTTAACATCAATAGGAATATGTCCTACTGCTTGTGCTGCATCAGTATGAAAATATACATTATTTTCATGAGCAATTTTTCCAATCTCTGCGACATTAGCTATAGTTCCGATCTCATTATTTGCAAACATTATTGAAATTAGAACTGTATCGTTTGTTATTGCAGATTTTAATTCTTCAGGATTTACTTGACCAAATTCGTCAACTGGAAGATAAGTTACTTTGTATCCTATTTCTTCTAAATGTCTTGCAGTATCTAGTATTGCCTTATGTTCTGTTTGAGATGTGATGAGGTGTTTTCTTTTGTCTTTATTTCGCTTCATTACTCCAATCAAAGCTAAATTATCTGACTCTGTAGCCCCTGACGTAAATACAATCTCATCCATACTTGCTCCTATTGATTTTGCAATATTTTCACGAGATTGTTGTACTGCAACTGATGCATGATATCCAAAAGAATGATCAAGACTGGATGCATTCCCAAATTTTTCTGTAAAATATGGTCTCATTTCTTCAAATACACGTGGGTCTACAGGCGTGGTCGAATGTGAATCTAGGTAAATTGGATAAGAAATTTCAGGCATTTCGCTCCTCTTTGACTAGTTCATAAAAATTCGACAAATCATTGATTCGGGGGGAAAGTGTTATCACTCCACGATTCAAATGTGCACGTGTCATTTTATGCAAATAGATCTCTGGGTCTAGTTTGTCTTTTTTGAGTCTGTTCAACATCAATGCTAGATAGATTTGTTCGTACTCTTCAAACAAAACTGCAGGTGTCAATTCAGATCCTTCTTGATTGAATTCATCAGGATTTGGAATTGATGGATCATTTAATGACATGCAAAATGCAAATCGAAGTAGAATATTTGGTGTAAGTCCTGTCTTTATTCTCATAATTCCTAAATTTTTCTGTGATCTAGTGCTTGTTACGACTCTACTGAACTTCAATTAGACGCTCTCCTTTTTTATCAAAGAAATATTTCTCATGTCTTATGGTCTTACCATCGGTTGAGTTATACTGGATTACAAATGATTTTGAAATGTATGGTAGCAGTTGTTTGTATCGCTCAAAATTGATTTCGGAATCTGTTGATAATATTATTGTCTGATGTGATGCATTTGGATAAAAATTCTCTACTAGACTACTTCTATGCTCTTCATCTAGTCTTGCAAGAGGAGTGTCTATCATAAATGGTAAAGGTCTGCCAGAGGTTTTTGCTAGTGCGCGAACAATTGCAGTAGAATACATTTGCAGTTCTCCTTTAGATAACATGTCTTTTGTAATTTCATCATCATTTCCTTTGAATAATTTGATCTCAAATGTTTCCTTGTCAATTATTACTTTTTGAATAAAGTCTTTTTTATGAAGTAACATTTCAAGCCCTTCTAAAATGTAATCTTCTAATTGTTTGAGCTTCTTTTCTCTAAGAATCTGAGTATAGTCTTCTAGTGCATCTTGAATTTTTGGAGCCAATTCCAGTCCCGCAAGTCTTCTTTTGTCGGCATTTCTCTTAGTTAGATTTGACCGAATTTTGGAGTTTAGGATCATGATTAGAGATTTTTCTTGAGCTTCCAGTGTTTGTAATGTATCGAGCTCGTTTTCTAATTCGCCTATTTCACGACTAGTTTTAGTCAATTCTGAGAAAATAGGTCCGATTTCATCGTCTTTGGGGGCACTCTCAAGACTAATTTTATTGAGTTCAATGGAGTTCATCAAAATATTGTGTGATTTTGCAAGTGATTTTATTTGCTTTTCAGCATTATTATTAACATTGTCTACCATTGCAATAATTTGCTCCATATCATGTGTTGAAAAATTGTATGATAATTCAAGTATTTGTGATATTGATTCTAGTTTATTTTCAAATATTTCTTGAATATTTTTTGTAAATGCATTTTTTATTTTTGAATCTTTATCAGACATGAATTCTTTTGAATTCAATTTTGCATTTATTTCTTTGAAATTTTTCTCCAAAATCTCTTTTTCATATTTGTCTTGAATTTTTTTCTGATCTAGTAAAATCTGATCTTTTAGTTCCTGCATTTGTTTTGGAATTAGACTAAAAGGTAAAGTGGTGCTACACAATACTCTCATTTGTTTTTCAATGTCTTCAATTTTTGTCTCAAACTTTGCTTTGTTTTCATATATGCTTTCTCGTTTTGTGGCAAAATTTCCACCTAGTTTTTTGAATTGTTCTTCTTGAACATCGAGTTTTTTTTGCAAAGATAAAATTTGTGATTTCAATGATGCTTGTTTATCTAATATTCTTTCCAATTTTATTTCTGACTCTTGTTTCTCTTTACTCTTTATTTCTATTTCATCTAAAATTTTCTTTGTTTCTCCGTCAGAATTTCTCAAAACATTAATTCCGATATCATCAATTAGTTGTCTTATTAAATCAAGACCCAGCAAGGTATCAAATGATGATTTTATGTATTTGTCTTCTTCGCCAGAGTCTCCAATGTTTTGAATTTTTTCTCCATCAAAAAAGAATAATTTTGTAATTCTTTTAGGAAGCATCTGATCAATGAATGTCTGCCATTCTGATTCTTCTAATGAATCTAATTTGGAAAATTTTTCTTCTCCTAGTTTTCTTTTTTTAATTGATAGTGTTTCATCAATACTTCCCTCATTGTTTTGCCATATTCGCATTACTTGGTATTCAAATACTTTTCCTGCATGTGCAAATTGAAATTCTATAATAATTGATGCCTCATCCGCTGCTCTTTTTGTACCTAAAATATGATGTATTGAGCGAGAAATTTTTTGATGATATTGTTTCTGACTGGTTCTAGTCTCAAAGGAATCTTGTCCATATAGACAGAGCATTACAGATTCAAAAAGAGTGGTTTTTCCTGCACCATTAGTTCCTCCAATTAGAATAATGGGTTTGTCTTTAGTAGTTCTAAAATCAAATTCATTTCTATCTCGATACACTCCAAAATTATTTAGCCTAACTTTAGTCAGAAGCATCTATTTTTCTCCTACTTTGATCGTATTTTGTTGCTGGAACAACATCTCTGTCTTCTTTTTCTTTTTGTAGATCACTCATAATTTGTGTCATGTCTTCTCGCCATTCCTTTGAGAGTTCTGTCTTTATTTTACTATAAACTTTAGAGTGTCTTGTTGCACCCTGTGTTTCAAATTCTACATTGAGTAAGTTGCTAACTAGTTTAGTTGGAATGCCATGTTGAGTGCATACTTGTTCTAGGATATTTTGCTCCATTTCTCCAAACCCTCCCATATCTTCTTTTACTGATTCTAATTTCTTTCCAGTAATTTTTTCATAAATTTGATAGGTAGAATTTTGCCAATCTCCTTGTTCCATTCTCCAGATTCTCTGAATCTCATGAATCTCTTCATCTAAAATTAATTTCATGTTGGGATCTGGTCCTTCTCTTTGAATTTTTAATTGACCTTCAAGTAATTTTTGCAAAAATTGCTTTCTAAAGTCCATAGTATATGGGCCTGGTGTGTAGTTGATTAGTGGTGCTTTACATTTAGGATTTTTACATTTTTTAGATGAAGGTTCATTTTCTGTTTCACATTTATTGCATTTAAAATTGCCATGTTGTTTTAATTCAACTCTTCCATGTCTTCTCTTTGATTCTCTAACTTTCCCCCATTGTTCTGGGTCTTGAGTTTTTTTAAGTTCTGCACGTAATTCTACTAGTGTTTCCATCCATTCATCACCTTTTTCAATAAAATTTCCTAAAGTTTTGTCTTTGTCAACCACAGTACATGTCCAGCATCCGAATCTACCATTACCACATGATTGTGTGGTTGTATCCACTACTAGAGGACATTCTGCAGCATTTGCATCTTGGTATAATGCAAGAAGGTCTCTATTTTGTTCTCCCCATGGATTTTTGTTTTGTAAAAGATAATTCCACACATCTTCAGATGTAAAATCTTCTAGTGGAGTATACACATAGGTTTGTGCATGCTGAGAATGACGAGATAGCAGACTATTTTTGATTTTATAGAGGTCCATTACCTGTTTTCTTGCAGTGCTTTCGCTTCTTCTCATTCCTAAAAGAACAATTGCCTCCCCATATTCTGATACTTTTTCTTTGATGAATCTGTCTGCATTGTTGATCTTTAACATCTCAGTACACCAACGAAACTGAGATGTAGGTGCAGAATAACCCAAACCTAGCATTCTCACCCAAAAAGTATCCGATACGGGTGGTCTCAACAGATTTGTAGATATTGGTAGGTGGGATTTTTCAGCAAATTTTTCAATGTTATCTAATGAGCTGAGTATTCTTTCAACAATTTTAGGAGATTCAACCAAGGTATCAGAAGATATGATGTAGATGTTTTTCTGTAGTTTTTCTGTAGAAAGTTCAGATAATGCATGCCATACAATTTGTGCCAAGCAAGTAGAGTCTTTGCCACCACTAAATCCAATTATCCAAGGACGATTGTCACTAAGATAAACAGTTCTGACTTCTTCGTAAATATCCCTTAATTTTTTCTTTTCAAAAATAGATTCACTCAAAGCTTATCCTCTATTTTTTGCCTATCCTCAGAGAGTTCAATCCCACATTTTTGCAAAATTGTATTTGCAGCAAGTTCGATTCCTGCTGCATGTTTTTGCATTTGACCATTAATTATGAGTCTCCCTTCCCAATCTGAAGAATTTCTGGACCAATCTATTTTTTTAAGATTACATAGTTTTTCTTTCCAAGAATCGGGATACTCTTTCATGATTATTTTACCTACGATTCCTAATGCGTTAAGTAAATTGGTATTTGTATGAACAAAGTTATTTCGTAGTTCTCTTGCTGTTACTTTATCTGCAAGTAATAATTGCCACTCGGCAATATTTTTTGAAACTGTTTCCCAAAATTCTTTTACAAGTTTTTCTTCAACATCAGATAGTTTTTTACCTTTACGTAATCCAAGTAGCTTCATTGATGCATCGGCTATTCCATTTAGTGTGAATGCTTTAGTTGAGCTATTAGAAATTGATGTTTTTTCTAGCTCGACTCTTCCTTGAAATATCTCTATAGTGTTTGCTAAATTCACAATGAGTTTGGCAAATTCATCACGATGATCATACAATATGTTAAGTGATTTTGTGGGCTTTATAGCATTTTTATTCAAATCTGAAAACATTTGTTGACTTCGTTTTAATCCATCATCATGGAAAAATACCACTGAAATCATCTCATGTCCTAGTTCTGGTTTTTCTTTTAATGCCTCTTCAATTGCTTTTCTTCTGTGTTGTCCGTCATTTATCAAAAGTCTGGAATTCATATTAACGTAAAGACGTCCAAGTTTTCCTTCTTCACCTAATGATACTGCAGGAGTGAATTTCATCACTCCGTCAACTGATGTGGTTAGTGAAGAAAAGACATAATCTTTAGGATTATTCAAGATGTAATTTTTGATTGCAGGGATGCGAGATTCCCGTAATGTCCTTTGGGCTCTTAGTTCTGGAGGAATGTCGTAATCATTGAATGTGAATAATTTTGGAATCATTTTGAGAGGACACATTGCCACATAAAATTCACGCCTAGCTTGGGTTCCTCGAATTGCGTCAAATCCATATGTCTCGCTTCCAACTGATTGCTCATAAATTCGGGATCTAGACACATCCCTGGTAACGGTGGACAACTTATCCTAAAACCCTCCGATACATCATGGTGCGTGCCAAGCAGACAAATCCAAGACAACCATCACGCTTCCTTTCGTATCTGATTGCAGTCCTTTGAGATCCACACCTGAGCCATGCAAGGAATCGCCCTGCAACAAATCCTGTATTGCCATGATGCCTTTGATTTTTGTTTCGTGCAATGTTCTTCGAGTTCTTCTTGTATGGAATGCAACAGTTAATTCCATGACATCCCGGATAGTTCCTGATGCATTTTGCATCATATCCCTTGTCCGCACATGCTGAGACAATCTGTCGTATCAGATCATCATTTGGAAAATCTGAGATACTTTTTAGCACACCAACGAATTCGGTACTGTCGTGTTGGTTTGCAGGACTGCACACAATTGAGATTGGCAGACCATTGCCATCTACTGCAACGTGAATCCTTGTGCCCAGAACCCTCTTGAATCCTTCATATCCAATTTCATCTCCCCTTTTTTTGGCTGCAATTGATGAGGAATCAATGGATATTTTTTGTAAGTTGATTTTTTCTTGCTTGTGTGCCAATTTAATTAGTTTTGATAGAATTGTTTTCCACATTCCTTTTTGCTGCATCTCTTGGAACCTGAGATATGCAGTGGATTTAGAACCGTACTTGTCTGACATACATGCCCACCTGAAGCCTGTAGTCAAGACAAAGAGTATTCCGTTGATGATATTTCTATCATCGCATCTTGGACGTCCTGTCTTGGCCGGTTTTGGCAGGTATGGCATAATTGTATTCCATTGGGAATCAGCCATTTCTTTGTGAATCATGAGATAGTTTGCTGAATGCCATTTTTAGACCGCATTGTCATGAATAATTTACCAAATGATCTGGTTTAGGATGAGTTGCTAAGATTGATTTGAATTTAGGTAATGATAAATATTTAGATTTGATAAAACAATCTACAAGAAAACCAAACTTTGTAAACAATCTTGGGGAGAGAATTGAGAAACTAGTCATTGTAAATGAAAAGGATTCTATAAAAATTACAACTAGAGAATGTATTGATAAGAGAATATGTAGAGTGATAAATGATATTCTGAAACTTCATGAGTTTCGCTGATTGTCTAGTGACATGGATAGTTGTTGGTTGAAATTAACAAGTATTTAGCACTTCGAGTTTGCAAAAAATTGAATCCGAAGTTTCATCATAAACCATGCGTAAAAGTTTGTTTTTAGGTTTAATTGGGAATATTCTTTCTTGTGATGGAGTATGACCTGAATTAGTTGCTTTTCTTTGAATTATGTGTTGCCAAAAATCATCCATTTGAACATGAGCAGAATAATAAAGTGCCTATGTCTTGTAAGGCACGTTCATCAGATACACTAATTGATATGCTTGTCAACGTTATCTAATAAATCTGAAAAACAATCCCCTTTTA
Organism: uncultured Candidatus Nitrosopumilus sp.; assembly: GCA_951812645.1. Taxonomy (GTDB): domain Archaea; phylum Thermoproteota; class Nitrososphaeria; order Nitrososphaerales; family Nitrosopumilaceae; genus Nitrosopumilus. The sequence continues at coordinate 18,652 of CATOSM010000003.1, forward strand.
TTAGATCTTCTTGCTTTGCAAATTTTTCCTTTAGTTTTTCGACTTCTTCTTTTGATATTAACCTGGTTTGGGATATAATATCATCCATGACACATGTGAAATATATTCAGTTATTAAATCTTTGGTCAATTTTGTTTATACAATCACAGAATGGGTTCTGTAGAAACCATTCATCTTTGACCCAATTGTGATGCATTCTGACTGATTTATGTGCAGATTTGATTGCACGTCCCAAAATCTTTTTCCATATGCCAAACTCCTGCCATCTTCTTAGCCTTAGGTTGGCAGTTGAGTCATCACCGTATGTTTTTGGCATCTCACCCCATCCACATCCGGAACCAGCACGCAGGTGATTCCATTTAAAACCATTCGGTCATTGCTTCTTGGACGTCCTGTGGTGGCAGGTTTTGGTAACAATGGCTCTATCATGTCCCATTGTCTGTCTGTTATTTCAGTGAATTTCACGTGCAGTTTGGAAACTAATGGTTCATGGATCCATATGATCATCAAATATTGTCCAAATGGTTAGTTTTAAGATAAGTTGCACAAAACTCATTGACGTTATGTAAACCGTTTCAGGATATCTGGATGAATACATGATGAAGGAAATTTCAACATCCGGTGCGGGCAAAGGACATAATGCAGGATGCGTCAAGAACTATCCTGGATGCCATGAAATTAATTGTCGCATTTCATACAGGAAGAACTCAAGGAACATCGCACAGAACAGGAATCAAAGGCACCATGGCAAGACAGGATTTGTTGCAGGACGGTTCTTTGCCTGGCTCAAGTGCGGACTTTACGGGACGGCAGTCAGATACGAAGGGAACTGTGACAACTATCTTGGATTTGTGTATCAGGCATGCGTCATGATGTATTGAAGGGTTTTAGGATGAGTTGATAATGAGAACCATCTCTGCAATTTCATCAACCCTGGCAATGGTGGGTTATGATATTGATGCTCAAGCAGGATTCAAAACGGCTGAAGAAAAACTCAAAGATCTCCAAATCCTGTTAACTTGATATCAAGAAGTGCTTCTTTCGTGTTAACATATTGCAGGTCTTGTAGAAAACATCCCCTAATAAGACATTCCAATTTAGTAACTCGACAAGCATTGCATGCAATCAACCTGGACAATATTTCATTGTCCAGAGTGGTACCATTCCTTGATGTCATGTCTCAGGACATCATTCCCTCTGCAACAAAAAGGACTGTCTCAGACTTGTTTCTCTGAGAATACAGCTGTTTTGGAGAGTTCCCTTTCTCCTTTGTGAATTCCACTCGTTCTGCATGTTGGATCGTCTGCATGTCTAGTTGGAATGATTGCAGCCGTACCAATCCTTCTTGCGCCATCGTGACTGTTCCCATCATCAAAGCCCATATCGCCTGACACGATACCTGCCGGAGCAACTGCATCTGTCTTCTACGACAATGGCAGAAGATCAGGATCGTCATGCTGGCATACCATGATGCAACATTGCAGTACAGGTCAGCTGATAATTCATGTCGGCACATACGACTATAGGAAGTTTCTGCGCAATTGGGTTCTTTTTGTGCAATAGTATGATCCTGTCGGCATACACTGAGATGATCTGCCGTATCAAATCATCATCTACAAGTTCTGAGATGTCTTCTGACACATCGATGAATTTTGTACTGCCATGCCCATTTGCAGGACTGGCCATAATTGAGATTGGCAGTCCTGTCCTGTCTACTGCAATGTGAATCTTTGTGCCCAGGATCTTCTTAAACCCGTCATAATCTGTTTTCTTCCCCCTTTTTGGCGGCAACTGATGATGAATCAACTGAAATTTTTTGCAGGTTGATTTTTCCCTGTCTGTGTGCGGATTTGATTGAACTGGATAGAATTCTTTTCCATATTCCCTTTTGCTGCAGTTCTGAGAATCTCAGATGCGCGGTGGATTTTGAACCGTATCTGTCCGGCATGTCTGCCCGCCTGCAACCGGTTGTTAGGACAAACAATATTCCGTTGATTGTGTTTCTGTCATTGCATCCTGGCCTTCCGGTTTTTGCAGGTTTTGGCAGATGTGGTGCAATCGTGTTCCATCGAATGTCTGACATTTCTTTGTGAATCATGAAGTATGCATCGGCAGAACCATTGTCAGATCCCGATTATCACGAATTATTTACAAAATGATCGGTTTTAGGATGAGTCGTAAAACAAAATATTTCACAATACTATACAAAACAAGATCTTCATAAAGTGTTCTTAGATTAATAAAAGAAATGGTTTGGAAATTAGCCATGTTTTGATTTTTTATTCCTTAATTTTTTGAATACAAAAAACCCAACAACAATACCTACAAGACTCAAACTAGAAAAAACGTATAGCAAATTAAGACCGTCACCGGATTCTCTAAAATCACCAGAAGCGGGTTGGCCGGCCAAAAGATGTTGAGAGCCAAAATCAGGATCATCCACACGAAAAAAGCCAGGATTTGGAACGCATTTGTTGTTTTGTAGCATTCCAACTTCGCATACGGTTGCTTTTTTGACAATACACAATCCGTCTTGTTCAAAATAGGGGTCATTGCAAGGAGGAGGGTCAGATACGTGGCAAAGGGCATAGTCAGTTACCAAAAGCGCGTCATAGCATGAAGGAATGGATTCGCTAGAAGGAATCTCTGAGGAGTATGTGTTTGAAATAGCACCGTCTAAAGGAAGAACCCGAAGAATTTTATCGTCGCCTATGGCAGGGGAACCTCGCCCATCCTGATTGCTAGTCAAAATATACAAAAAGCCGTCAGGTCCAGTTTGAACATCCCTCAATCTTCCAAACTCATCTTGAAAGATTTTTTCGTTGGTAATCACAGAGTTGTTTTGCAAATCAAAATCAATCACATGTAGATGATTTCCACGAAGTGTCGCAACAAAATATTTTCCAACCCAGTGAGGGATTTTATCCCCATAGTAAAATTCTGCGCCTGACGGAGCCCATGTGTCTTCCCCACTATGTAAGATAGGATTTTGCATGCCATTCATCGTTTCGTCACCGATAATATTAGGCCAACCATAATTTTTGCCCGCGATGATTTTGTTTATTTCATCATGTGCTACTCCGCGCCATCCTGAGGGGCCATGTTCTGTTGCAATCAAATTTCCTGAACTGTCCCAGTCAATTCCCTGAGGATTTCGATGTCCTATGGAATAGATTGAAGAGCCGTTCCAAGGATTGTCACCAGGGATTGTTCCATCAGAGTTTATCCGTAAAATTTTGCCGCCTAAAGAATTTAGATCCTGGGATAGATCAGGATTGCCAGCTTCCCCTGTTGTAATGTAGAGTTTTCCATCAGGGCCAAATTGGATTCTTCCACCATCGTGAAACGGACCTCCCGGAATGCCGTCAATCAAAACTTTATCTTCAATCAAAAGTCCATCGTTTAATTGATAACGGACTAGCTTGTTGTACGTAGATAAAAATTCGTTGTATGTGTAATACAGATAGACGAAGTTATTCTCTGAGTGGTTTGGATCAACTGCGACGCCAAGCATTCCGCCTTCAATGCCGCCAACACCTAATGACAACAGGGGCTCATGCAACAGTTCCCCATTATCAACGGCTCTCAGATTTCCATTCCTTTCAGTAAACAGAATCATTCCATCAGGAGTCCAATCAATACTCCACGGGATGACTAGACCATCAGCTACAACCTCCACTTTTACTCCTAAATCAGGATATTCTTGAGCAAATACGGGAGAAACAGACGATCCGGAAATTATTAAGACTAAAAGTACGATTTTCATTTTGATTTTTTCTTTAAAACTGAAAATAACGCCTTTGGATAAAATTCAAGAACCCCACGAAGTTCACCATCTCCAACTCTTAAAGCATCAAAGTTGTCACCAAAAGAATCCATTACATCTTGTCTTGATAATTTGCGTGGCATGTCATTATCGGGCATATTTTTTTCATTTACACTCATACGTTTTAAGAATAAAATGCCATTATCATCCAAGATTCGTGTGATTTGTTTTACGTACTGAGGCCTTTGAGAAATGTCAAAAATATGAAATGTTCCTCCATTCAAGATAAAATTAAATTTCTTGTCAGAAAGTTTTGAATTTAAAATATCATCAACGATAAAACTAATTTTGCCAGATAATTCTTTAGCTTTTTCTATTGCATTTTGAGATATATCAGTACCAGTAACATCAAAATCGTATTCTGATAGTTGGAATGCTTGTGTGCCAGGTCCCGTACCCAAATCTAAAAAACTTCCAGAAGCGTGATTGTCGGATTTGAGCTCATCATCAGCGTCATGATCTAAATTTTTTTCATACCAAGGCATCGTTTCAACATCTGTTTCTTCATGGTAACCATCCCAGCCGGGAAAAGATTCTTTGAAATTTTCTGAGTCTTTGTTTTTCACATAATCAGGTTAAAGATCACTGTTCATAAAGAATTCCGTTTGCAAATACTGTCCATAGTAGCGAAAAATTAAGAATAGTATTCCTTAAAGCCCCTATCAGTGGGATGCAGTTCTGTTTTTGGACCAAACATCCCTTGCTTGTGAACTACTTTCAGCATTCCATTTTTTTCTAAATCTTCCAAAATGGAATCTAGTTCTTGATTGCCAAGTCCAGTGTTTTTTTGAAGGCTTTCAAAGGATTTTGAGCCTTGATTTAAAGCACCTAAAACAAGATTGGCATCTGATACAGGTTTTGAAGGTTGCGTTTCAGGACTTTGCCTGTAAGGCTCAAATTTAGACTCAGATTGCTCTTTAGGAGATTGCTGAATGAGACTTTTGCCAATTCCTTTTTTTGCCAAGAGGCGAGGGATAATCCTTGCCAATGGGATAGCTAGGAAAAGGATGATGTATATCCAAGAAAAATTAGGATCGGCCATTGTGGATGCTAAGCAGGGATAGCATAAATTTGTTGAGAAACGCGCCAGGGGATTCAGGCAGAATAGTATAATAATGGAAACGAAATAAAAAGCCCATTGTCAAAGTATCAATCTCCCAGACCAAATGTAAACATGGGTGCAGCAAAAGGGGTTTTAATTGGAATTATTGTCCTTATCATAATCGGAGTTGTAGCAACATCATCAGTAAAGATAGTAGATTCAGGAAACAGAGGGGTTCTATTGCATTGGAATGCAGTGGATCTAACCCAACCACCGCTGGAAGAAGGGTTACATTTTGTGGTACCTTTCCAGGATGAAGTAATAAACATTGAAGTTCGTACTCTGAAATATGCAAACGATGCTAGAAGTGCTTCAAAAGATTTGCAGACAGTCGAAACCACAGTCACAGTGAACTATCATCCAGACAAGGAACAAGTCCATAGGCTCTACAAGAATTTAGGCCTTGATTATGAAAATAGGGTTATTCAGCCAGCTATTGAAGAGACAGTAAAACAAGTGACAGCAAATTACAACGCAGAAGAACTAATCACTAAAAGGCCACAGGTTAAAGCTGATATTGAGGCATCAATCAGAGACAGGTTAAATCAATTTAACGTAGTAACGGAGGTGATTTCAATTACGGATTTCGAATTTTCACCATTGTTTGCTCAAGCAATTGAATCCAAAGTGGAAGCAGAACAAAAGGCACTAAAGGCAGAAAACGATTTGAGAAGAATCGAGGTTGAAGCAAGGCAGAGAGAAGCAAATGCCATCGGTCTTGCAAATGCAAACATTGCAGAAGCAAAAGGTGAGGCCGAAGCAATTGCAATTATCAATCAGGCACTGTCTCAAAATCCAAATTATCTAGAATGGCTTAAAACACAAGCATGGGACGGCAAGCTGCCACTGGTGGTAGGTGAAGGCGGAACACCGTTCATACAGATTCCAGTCCAGCCTTAAGATAAGACAGGTTATTCCTTGTTTCTGGTGTTTTCTCTTATTGCATCATACATTGCAAGAAACTGATCAGGCTCGTTCTGCCTATAGTTTTTCTCAAGGTTTTGAATTTCCTGATGTGTAATCCTTTCGCCCTTGTTCTCATAGTATTCCTTAATTATTTGGAAAGGAGTTTTTTTGATATTATATTTTCGAAGTGAGCGGTTTACGGATCTTTTACAGTACAAGTCATAGATTAGGAATTTGTAAACAAGATATCCAGATAAACCAACCATGGCGACAATCAAAACAGGGATGATTATGATGGATGCCATATAGAACAGCAGGGGTTTTGTTATTTTATTGTTTTTTACAATAGACGCCCACATTTATTAATTAATTTGTAAATGACGTCAAAAAAACCGCTGAAACGGCATAATATGAAATGAAAAAATATTCCAAATATGGTGAGGGCTTCAAATGTCTGGTGCAAGTGAACCCCGTGGGAATGGGATGGATGATGCAATGTCTGAGTTGAATCTCAAGACTAAATTATTTATCGATAAATTAAAAGAAAAAAGCAAGGGCCCGGAATCGATACGTGACGGATAAAAGATCTATTTTTTGCCAACTATCAAATCAACATCATAGTGCAATGTAGCACGCGGGTTGAGATTCAAATTCCAAGGGATAAAAGGATATTGCCCACTGCATTTTAGGCATTCCAAAATCCCTTCTATGATTTCTTTATCCTGTCTGAAAGAAGTTAATTCTAATTTTGAACCACAGTTGACACATTTTAAAAATTCAAGGCTGGATTCCAACAT
>CATOSM010000004.1 GCA_951812645.1 uncultured Candidatus Nitrosopumilus sp.
GCAATCCATTGGAATTGGCAAATGGGACTGAGATTGCAGGTTTTCCAGTTAAATTTGCTGTAACAGTATTGATATCTACTAAAAACAATGAAACCGGATCGTCTATTTTTTCTCCAATCTTAAATGGTAAAATTGGAACAGTTGGCGCAACAAGCAAATCAAATTTTTTAAATGCCTCATTGATTTCTTTAGTAAGTTTACTTTTTACTTTTAATGCTTTAAGGAAATATTTTCCAGCATGGCCTGCAGAGGGAACAAATCCCCCAATAATCATTCTCCTTGTAACTTCAGGACCAAAGTTGCGCCTAGCTTTTGAAATATACGAATTAAATTCATAGCCTTCAAGTGGAAAATCATACCCATAGCGAAGATTGTCGTATCTTGCAAGATTACTGCCTGCCTCTGTTGCAGTAATTGTATAGTATGCTGCCACAGAATATTTGACCATATCAAGTGAGATTTCTTCGCAAGTTGCGCCTAAACTCTCCAATTTAGCAATGGCATCTTTTGTTGCAGCAAGGACTTCAGGCGCAATCCCGTCATCCATCATCTCCTTGATTATTCCTATTTTTTTACCCTCAATTCCAGATTCAATGTTATCAAGATAGTTTTCATTCTTGTTGTCAATGGTAGTATTGTCATTAGGATCAATTCCTGAGATTAGATTCAACAAAAATGCAGAGTCTTTTACAGTTCTAGTCAGAGGACCAATCTGTTCAATACTATTGGCATATGAAATTAGACCAAATCTACTAATCAAACCATAAGTTGGTTTGTAACCAACAGTAGAACAAAAACTGGCAGGGTTTCTTACAGAGCCTCCAGTATCAGAACCAAGGGATGCCACACATTCAAATGCACTAACAGACACGGCACTACCCCCAGAAGAACCGCCGGGAACACAATCAACATTCCAAGGATTCTTGCTTGGACCGCATGCACTAAACTCCGTGGTCAGCCCCATTGCAAATTCATCCATGTTAGATTTACCAATAAAAATAGCATCTTGCTGTTTTAATTTTGTAATTACTGTTGCATCATAAGGTGCAACAAAATCTTCAAGCATTTTTGATGCACATGTTGTCTTTGAGTTTTTGATGCACATGTTGTCTTTGACTGAAACTGGCATTCCAAAACAATCACCGACTTTTTCACCGGATTTGATTTTTTTATCTATGTTTCTAGCTTGATCAACCGCATCATCATTAATTGATAAAAATGCATGAAGATTACCATCCACATTTTTGATTCTTTGAATGGTTTCTGCAACAAAATCTTCTGCAGAAATATTTCCTGTTTTTACTTCTTGAATATAATCAAGAGCGGAGATTTTTAGATTCATGAGGACATCTTGGGTGCACGAACGTAGAAGCCTTTGTAGTGATTTAATTTTTCAATCAATTTATCATCAAATGGAATATGTTCATCATCTCTAAGGTGAGAGATTGGAATTTCAGGCATAGAAATTTCTTCAGACTCAACCCCAGCAGAATCTAAAACGTCAAAAAAATCTATCATGGCATGTACTTTTTCGACATACTCTTTGTGATCATCTACATCAATTCTCATTAATTTTGAAACATGTTCAATTTCTTCTTCAGTGACCATTTAGCATACCTATGGAGTTAATCTATCCACGTCTCTTGGATAAAATGTCGTATCACGAATATTTTCAGTACCAGTCAAAACCATGATCAATCGTTCGAGTCCAATTCCACATCCAGCGTGAGGAGGAACGCCATAATCAAATGCACCAAGATGATATTCAAATGCATCAGTTTTCATTCCCTTATTCTTCATTCGTTCAGCAAGTTTGTTTCGTTTTTCAATTCTGGTACTACCAGAAGACAATTCTAAATCACCATACATTAAATCAAAAGATTCAGAAACTTTGGGATTAGATCTACTGTCTTTTACATAGAATGGTTTTGGTGCCAAAGGCCAATCAGTGATAAAATAAAATCCATCTAAACCAATTTTTTTAAGATTTGAAGGATACAGGTCATCACCCCATTCTGTTTTTGCACCAGCTTTTTGCATTTTATCCACCAATTCATCATATGTGTATCGTGGAATATGTTCAGGCACATCAATGACGGGGAATTCCGATGAAGGATTTTCTTTTACATAGTCATCAACTGCTTGAATTGAAACTTTGATAATTTCTTCAATTCTATTCATAACATCGTTGTAATCAACAAAGGCTTCTTCCAAATCAATAGATATTGCTTCAGCTAAATGTCGATTTGTTCTAGAAGGTTCAGCTCTAAATATGGGAGCAATCTCAAAAACTTTTTCAAAACTCATTGTTAGCTGTTCTTTGTACAGTTGGGGACTTTGAGCTAAAAATGCCTCTTTGTTGTAATAAAATATTGGAAACAATGCAGCACCACCCTCAGTAGCAGTGGCAATCATTTTAGGAGTATTAATTTCGACAAAATTTTGATTTCCAAAATATTCTCGAATTGATTTTAAAACCAAACTCCTAGTTTTGAAAACATGTTGAAGAACATCACGTCGAAGATCAATAGGCCTGACTTCCAATCTAGTATCAATATTTTTTACAGTTTTAACAGTGGGTTCAAAAGGAGGAATTTTTTCAACATCAGAAAAGACTCGCAATTCTGTTGGGATTATCTCATAACCGCCGGGAGCTTTTTCAGATGCCTTTACCTTACCTGTAACGGCAATTGAAGAATGAGCCTTTAGTGAAGAAATTTTTTCACGAATCTTATCAGAACAGTCTCCTTTTTTTGCAATTATGGAGAGATCTCCGTTTTTGTCTCGAATAGTTCCAAAACTAATGTTGCCATGTCCACGAATGGTCAAAACCCATCCCATAACAGTAACTTCAGATCCATCCATGGATGCAGTAATTTCATTGGAATAGTGAGATCTACGCAAGGATCCTAGTTCTGTTTCTATCATCATTTACTTTATTCCTGATATCATGGTGTAATTAATTTTTATACAAAATAATGGACCATTACCTTAATTTTCATAATGCTTATAGCCAGTAAAAATTTCACAAAAAAACAAGATGATGGTATTGATAGCTCTAGTAATTGCAATGTTTGTCATAGTCGGAGTTTATGTCGGATATCATGCCTCACAGCAAACGGAAGAAGATGGAGGGGCACATAATATCAATCAAGAATTAGAAATTCTTAACCAAGATTCAGAACTAGTCCAAATCATGCTTAATCCAGAATTACGAAAAACTGCATCATAGTGTAAAATTAGATTTAGAATAAATTACACCAAATAATTTAGCATTCATGTCATTATCAGATAGGGAAAAATTAATTGCAATTATCTCAAATGGAATTGCTGTTTTTTCATTATTGCAAGAAAGAGAAGAATTGCCAAAAAATACAACAATGTATGATTTTGTATTAAAAGTAATTCCAGAAGAGATCAAGGCAGGGCTGAGTGTGGAATTGATAGACGGGGTATTCCAATACGTGACATCCGCACATAGTTCATAAAGTACAAGGTTATAATCAAAATATCAACATGGCATCAATAGCAACACTAGGTTCTCATTGTTCATTACAAGTGCTTAAAGGAGCAAAAGATGAAGGCCTAAAAACTATCCTAGTGTGTGAAACAAAGCGTGAAAGATTATACAAAAGATTTCCATTTATTGATGAATTAATCATGGTTGATTCGTTCAAAGAAGTTTTGGGGCAAAAATGCCAAAAAACTCTTGAAGAAAACAATGCAGTGTTAATTCCACACGGAACACTAGTTGCACAAATGAGTTCTGAAGAAATCGAATCAATCAAAACTCCTGTTTTTGGCAACAAATGGATTCTAAGATGGGAGTCAGACAGAGAAATGAAAGAAAAGCTCATGAGAGAGGCAAACCTTCCAATGCCAAAACCAGTAGCAAACCCAAAAGATATTGAAAGATTATCCATTGTAAAAAGGCAAGGTGCTGCTGGAGGTAAAGGTTACTTTATGGCAGCCAATGAAGAAGATTACAATACAAAAAGAAATCAATTGGTTTCAGAAGGAATTATTTCAAAAGAAGAGACATTATACATACAAGAATATGCTGCTGGAGTTTTAGCTTATTTGACATTTTTTTATTCGCCATTAAAAGAAGATTTAGAATTTTATGGAGTTGATCAAAGACATGAATCAGATATTGAAGGATTGGGAAGAATTCCGGCCGAACAACAAATCAAATCAAACAAAGTTCCATCATTTAACGTAATTGGGAATAGTCCTCTTGTGTTACGAGAGTCATTATTAGACGAAGTTTACAAAATGGGAGAAAGCTTCGTTGAGGCTGCAAGGCGAATCGTTAAGCCGGGTATGAACGGACCATTTTGCATAGAAGGAGTATATGATGAGAATGCTAAATTTACATCATTTGAATTCTCAGCAAGGATTGTAGCGGGTTCTAATATATACATGGATGGCTCGCCATACTATTCTCTTCTATACAATGAAACAATGAGTATGGGTAAAAGGATAGCAAGGGAAATCAAAACAGCTACAGAAACAAACCGATTAGACAAAGTTACAACTTAGAAATATTTTATTTTGCAGTGACTTCCATGCCGTGTTGGGATTTTACAATATACCTGTCTCTAATTTTTACACTAGCCCAATCAATTCCTAAAACGACAAGTAATACCACAAACATGAAAACAGCAACCTTGCCATATTCAAAGAATTTAATGTACTGTACAACGTAAAAACCAATTCCACCTGCACCAACAATTCCCAAAATAGTGCTTTGACGTACATTGTAGTCAAACATGTAAAGCATTTGTCCAAGAAGGTGAGAAGCAGACTCAGGAATCACGACATATCGGATTAGCTGGAATTTTGAAACTCCAATTGAAGATACAGCATCCATAGGATCAGAGTCAATCGTTTCAATAGATTCGTATTGTAATTTGGTTACAAATCCTATAGTGTAAAGAACTATGGCTAAGACACCGGCAAACGGACCCAGTCCAACCATGATGACAAACAGCATTGCCCATAAAATGGAAGGGAATGTACGAATGATTGCCAATAAGGCTCGAATTGGACCATAAACAAATTTGCCATTCAAATTACGTGCTGCAAGCATACTAAAAGGCAATCCAATTACAACGCCAACCACAGTTCCAATGAAGGCCATTTGTAATGTTTCAAGCATTGCCCAAAGAGCAGTTGGAACGTATTTCACATTGGCAATAATGTTTTCTAAAATCAAAATTTCTTCAAGAACAATTCCAAGATTAGGTAGCCCTTCTGCGAAGTCTAAAGGATTAGCTTCTACATTGTAAGATGCAACAACTACAAGTCCAACAATAATCCCTGCAACGATATTATTCTTCGGAGTCATCATCATACATCCTCATTATTTCTTCTGAAGTCATGTCACCTGTTTGAAAATCAACAATAGCATCGCCTTCAACACCAATCTCAAGAACTTTTTGTCCTTCCTTAATCACCGCAACACGATTAGCATATTCCAATGCCAATTGCATATCGTGATGAACCATAATAGCAGTCAAATTCATGCTCTTTTGTGCATCTGCAATCAAATTCATAATTTCTTTAGCTGTGACATGATCTAATTCAGAGACAATTTCATCAGCCAACAATATGGTGGGTTTTTGGAGTAAAGCTCTGGCAATAGCGACTCTGCGTTTTTCACCACCACTTAACATGTGGGTTTTCCTATTTTCCTTACCAGATAACCCTACAAGAGAAATTATTCTTTTAGCCTCATCAATTTCATGATCAGGAAATTTTTTAAAAAAAGATTGTATTTTGCCTAATCTAGGTAATGCACCAATCAAAATATTATCAAGGACTGTAATGTTCTTGACCAGACCCAAGCTTTGAGGAATATATCCTATAGTATGCATCATTTTTTTGAATTTTTTATCATTCATGTTTGGAGTCGTGTAATCTATTTTGATTGTTCCACCACTAGGTATCATCATACCATTCATCAATTTCAATAAAGTAGATTTACCAGAACCAGATTGGCCAACTATGGCATAATTTGTTCCCCTGTCAATTGAAAGATTAATTTTTTCTAACGCAAAATTTTTGGAGTCATATGATGTGGAAGCATCACTCATCTGAATGATTTTGTTAGTGGAAATTAATGAAAAAGAAGGGTTTTTGGTCATCTGAATTTGTTTCATTTCCAGAATCCGGGGTTTTATTTGCTCTTGTTGTATTTATCAAGAATCTTCTGATCAAGTCCTGTTAAGGCATCAATAAAGTCACCAAATTCACCAATATGCATAGTGGTTGTAGTTGGAACTAGAGCTTCTGCACCATATAGGTCAGTCAAAATATGATTATTCTCATCATAGTTTAGTTGAATTAATGCATCAACAAGTGAGTCTTTAGTAGATTCAGACATGTCTGCACTAACCATAACGACATGTGATGGTACAGGTCCAATTGTTGTGACTGGACGTAATTTCACTTGATCTTCTAACTCAAGATATTTTTGTGGAGCAATATCTGAACCAAATGCAACATCTACCTTATCTTCTAAAAGTAAAGTCAATGCAGCTTTGTAACCTCCAGCAAAAGTATAACTTTCAAAGTTATCTGCCAAAGCAGATTCCAATGCAACAATGTCATCACCTTCAATGGTTATGTGACCGTCAGTAACTAGAGTGCCCATAGGTCTAACAAAACCAGAAGAACCAGTTATGCTAGTGAATGCTACTTTTTTACCAACTGTTTCTTCCAACGAATTTATGGAATTATTGTCAGCCCTAGTCCAAACGGTCGCTTGATAGTTTACTTTTCCTGCAACAAGTTCCGACATAATAGCTTCTGCACCTGTTCTTTGATGAGTAACCCATGCAGGACCAGTATCCATAAAGGCTGCATCAATGTGACCAAATCTCATTCCTTCAATAATGGTCTCATAGTTTGTAGGGACTACAATTTCAACATCTACACCAAGTTCGGTTTCAAGAAATGCTTCCAATGCTTGAGCCTTAGGAGATAATTCATCGGCTTTTTCAACTGGAATAAATCCAATGGTGAGTGTATCAACATCTACAGTGTTTGATTCAGGTGAAACATCAATGACTTTGTTTTCTAATAGGAATTTAATTCCATTAAGAAAAGTTTCATCATCCACTGCACCATCAGCCCACCAGCCAGCATTGTTTTTTATCCAATCAGGAATCAAACTTTCTGCTTGAGCTGTCTGAGTTAATGGTATAGACAACACACCAATTACTGTAAACACAGCAATCAATGTCAATGTGATTTGTTGTTTCATGATTTATAAAAAATTAGGATAAGCTAAATTATTTAAATCAGAACATAATTCTAAATTATCATTCTAAATCCATAGAATGAGAATATGTTGCGGTTGGATTAAGAGGCTGATTTTGGATTGCCAGTATTGGAATACAAGTGCAGACTAGGCTCCAAATCATCCAAAGTAATTTCCACTTTCCCAATTCTACGATCAACTCATCCTAAAACCGATCATTTTGTAAACAATTCATGACAATCGGGATCCAAGAATGACCCTGCTGATGTATCTTTCATGATTCACAAAGAAATGTCAGACACTCAATGGAATATAATTGCATCACATCTGCCAAAGCCTGCAAAAACCGGAAGGCCAGGATGCAATGACAGAAATACAATCAACGGAATATTGTTTGTCCTAACAACCGGCTGCAGGCGGACAGACATGCCGGACAGATACGGTTCAAAATCCACTGCGCATCTGAGATTCTCAGAGCTGCAGCAAAAGGGAATATGGAAAAGGATTCTATCAGGACTGATAAAATCCGCACACAGGCAGGGAAAAATCAGCCTGGAAAAAATATCGATTGATTCATCGTCAGTTGCCGCCAAAAAAGGGGGGACAAAACAGGATATGACGGGTTCAAGAGGATCCTGGGTACAAAGATTCACGTTGCAGTAGACGGGACAGGACTGCCAATCCCAATCAGGGCCAGCCCTGCAAATGTCCATGACAGTACGAAATTCATCGATGTGTTAGAGAACATCTCAGAACTTGTAGATGATGATTTGATACGGCAGATCGTCTCAGTGTATGCCGACAGGGGATACGATGCGGCATACATCAGAGACTATCTGGGATCCCATGGGATTGACTGTTGTATTCCATACAAAAGGAACTCAAGGAACGTTGCACAGAACAGGAATCAAAGACATTATGGCAAGACAGGGTTTGTCGTAGAGCGGTTCCTTGCCTGGCTCAAGTGCGGGCTTCACAGGACGGCAGTCAGATACGAAAGGAACTGTGATGACTGTCTCGGGTTTGTGTATCTGGCATGCGTCATGATGCATTGGAGGGTTTTAGGATAAGTTCGATATAATTTGATTTTTTACCCTCATCAGAAATCACATAACGGTCAACTTCAGATAAAGCAAGATCTTCCAAGGTGGACAAAGTCTTGCAAACAGTCGATAAAGATGTTTTTAATTCTTCTGCAATTTGAGTTGCGTCTTTTGATTCATTTTTGACAGAAAACAAAACAGATCTTGTACAAACATTACTAAGAGACTCGATAATTTTGAGTTATATCAAATTCAGATAATTGGATGATTGTGGGTTTTTGCATGAAATCACTCAATTAGGAATTAACGTGAGAGATGGTTCAGGCTTTCTAATAGAAATATCAGCTTTACTTATTCTACTACGATAGACCTTGTATTTTCTACCCTTATCAGATAGCATCCATTTCTCTACTTCAATCAATGTTAATTCTTCAAGATCTGCTAATTTTTTGTATACAGAACTAAGAGGAATTTTTAATTTAACAGATAGTTCAGATGCAGTATTTCCTTTTCTAATAATGGAAAACAAAATAGATCTAGATTCAGAATTAGCAAGGGCTTCAATTACTTTTTGAGTAATATCATATTTTTTCAATTGAGGTAAAGTTAGTTTTCTGGACAACTATTTTTCAGAAGTATTGTTCACATATTTAAACGAGATGCAATAATTCTCATTCTATAGAATCAGAATAATTATGAATATTGAGGGGTTTTTGCATCAGATTCCAAGCGATTCCATAATAAGCCCAAAATAATTCCAACAGATATCCAAAAGGATGAAATGCCCAGTACGGACATTAATCGAAATTCATTTACCAAATCCATAGGAGCAGTAATTTCATCAGGATTATCAGGCATTACAAAGAACACAATTGCAATAAAAACACTGTAACCGATAAATGAAAAAAGTTTTTTAGAATCTTGTAATTTTGTAGATAGCTTGTAAAATCCCAGTACGCTAGATCCGGAAATTAGGATAAATAACAAATACAATGTTTCACGTAAAACGATTGTTTCGCCGTCACCCACCGTAGGAGGATTTGCAGGATATTTTAGAAAAGGAATCAAGTATATCGTAAACCACATAATACCTGCAAGTAGTAATGATTTCTTTACGTCATGGTTACCAGGTAACGAGTTTCTAGATAACGCATATACAATTCCAAATAATGCTCCAAATGAAGTTCCTAAAACCAGACCTGCAACAATTTGTCCACTTTTTTGCCATTCCCGGTATCCCTCATATTCTGCCCAAAATTGAGGAGTGTCTTCTTCCTCACCAGAATCAAACAAATTTTGATTTTCAATTCCTATAGCTTGATCAAGATAAGGCTCAACAATTGCAAAATTAACAGTTCCTAAAATTAATCCTGCAAGCGCACCTGAAACTAAAACGACAAGTATGAATCGTGTTGCATTCATATCAATACCTAATGGCAAGGAAAGCCAGCTGCGTGTCTCATATCATGAGTAAATTCGTGAATTACTAGAGGATCAATTCCGCCTGTTGAGCCATTTTCAGCAAATACAAAATTTACAATATGACCATTATCAAATCCAACAACAAACAACCCTGCTGCAAATACAACTGCCAATGCGAGAAGTGCTAATTTTGAAACACCGGGTTTTGATACACCGATTTGTTGTGATTTTGACATGAAAAACATCATTCCATGAATATATTTAAGCTCTTGGATGACTAGATTATTTATAAAAAATCAGTTTATCTTTACGAAATCTGTCAGTAACAGATCTAACATACGGGTCTTTTTGATGGATCTTTTTGATATCAACTTAGGAAAATGAGCAATATTGACACACAGTCAAATGATCAAAAATTCAAAAAACAGCCATCAGATACCATTCAAGGCGAATTAATCGATCTGTATTGTCCAAACGGATACAAGCCAATAATGCAAGCGAAGACAAAAATTTGTGGAAAAAAGAACAAGAAATCATTACAAATTTTACAATTTTTGCAGAAATGCCAGAAAGAATTTTTGGGAGACTGGCAGGTTCCAAAATTTTAGATCCAATCAAATTAGAAATAAACAAAATAGGCGAAGAAAAAATAGAACAAAAAAGATCGTAAAGAAAAAACACATGAGATTATTAATTGCAGATTATGAACCTGAAATTCCATCATCATGTAAAATATCTTTAGAATCAAAAGGAAAAGAGATTACAATTTCATCAGATGGTAGAAAATGTGTAGAGACATACAAACGAGAAACAAGACTTCGTCAATCAGAGAATTATTTCGATGTAGTAATACTTGACCAAAAAATGCCAATAATGTCAGGTCCGGATGCCGCAATAGAGATTTTAGATGTTAATCCCCAACAAAAAACAATATTTGCATCAGGATTTTTAGAAAAGCAATAGCAGAGGTTTTAACAAAACTAAACAAAGCAATAGCAGCAATTGAAAAGCCATTTTCACTTTATGCATTAGATGGAATGATAAACAACATGGATGTATTTGGGGAATTAGATAAAATAAACACAGATCAGGCAGAGAAAGAAACAGATATGAAAATATCTGAAATAATGACAATCATACAAAAACAAGTTTAGATTAATTAGACAAGGTATTTACCTGAAGGAAAAATTACAAAAATATGTCCAAATATTATTTGGTGATTCCAGTAATTATAGGAATAATTTCGGGTATGTTTTTGGCATATTATCCAGAATCAGAAGCAAAACCAAGCATGCTAACTAAAACAAATCTAACTGAAGGAGGTTCGCCAGTTATGGGGAATTCTAATGCGACAATTACAATTTTGGAATGGGGAGACTATCAGTGTACATTTTGTTATAAATTTCATCAAGATACTCTAAATACAATACAAGAAGATTTTATCAAAACGGGCAAAGTTAAACTAGTTTTCAAAGACTTTCCACTAAATGGACTAGATTCATTGTTAGCAGCTGAGGCAACATATTGTGCTGAAGATCAAAGGAAATTCTGGGAATATCATGATGAATTATACAAGAATTGGGGGGGAGAAAGAACAGGCTGGATTACAAGAGAATCATTAGAAACTTTTGCAAATACAATAAATTTGGATTTGCAAGAATTTAACAAATGTCTAGATGAGCGTAAATATCAAAACAAAGTTAACGCAATACATGAATTTGGAAAAGAGATTGGAATCGATGCGACACCATCATTTCTCATATTTAATGATGAGAAGGTTATCAAAATTAGAGGGAATCAACCTCTAGAAGTGTTTCTAAAAACATTTGATGGGTTATAATTTTGAAAATATTCAAAAAGATATATTCGCAAATTAAGGACCAATCATAATGCCCAAAATAGATATTGAAAAACAAGATTCTGTTAAAATTTACAAAATTAGAAAAACACTAGAAGAATTATCACACAAATCAGGCAGAGGTACAGAATTAATCACGGTATACATTCCAAAAGGAAAACAATTACACGAAATTATTAATTCACTCCAACAAGAGCAAGGAACAGCCGATAACATCAAATCGGATTTGACAAGATCACATGTTGTTGATTCATTGGGCAAAGTTGTACAGAGACTAAAACTTTACAAAAAAACTCCAGAAAGAGGTTTGGTAGTGTTTTGTGGAGCGTTACCCCCGGAGGAAGGAGGGCCATTAGGAAGTGAGGTAGTAAAAGTTTGGGAGATTGATCCTCCAAAAGATCTCAATCAGTATCTATACAGGTGTGATGATCATTTTCACGTTGATATTCTAAAGGACATGTTAAAGGACGATAACCTCATTGGATTTCTAGCAATAGACGCTAAAGATGCTGGCTGGGGATTATTACATGGAGATAAAATAGAAGTTTTATCACAAACGGGTTCGGGGGTTGCTGGAAAGCACAGACAGGGAGGACAATCAGCAAAAAGATTCCAAAAATTAAGAGAGATGGAATTAAGTTATTTTTACAATAGGGTAGCACAAACCACCAGAGAATACTTCATTGACATTTATCCAGTCAAAGGATTAATTGTTTCAGGTCCAGGCCCCACAAAAGAGGACTTCATTAATGGGAATTATTTGGAATATAGATTGCAGAACATCATCATCAGTACTATTGACTCATCATATTCAGGTGCAGAAGGAATTAGAGAAGCGTTTGCAAAATCTGCAGACATTTTAGGTAATTTCAGAATGGTCGAAGAGAAAAAAATGGTTGAAGACCTATTCCGAGAAATAAATACAAACACAGGAAAAGGATCCTACGGATTACAAGAAGTGATCGAATTTTTGAAAAACAACGTGGTCCAAATGTTGCTAATTACAGACAATACAAATTTGCACAGAGTTGAAGGAAAATGCAAACGATGCAATCACATTCAAGAGGAGATTGTTGAAAGACCGCTAGTAATTCCAAAAAAGACAGAATATTCATCTAGACCGTGTCCAGAATGCAATGCCATGGAAGTAGAAGTTAATGAACAAGATGTTGTGGATTATTTGGAAACATTATCATCAAAGACAGGTTCGCAATTAGAAGTGGTTTCAGGAAGCGCAGAGCATGGAAATATGCTTTCTAGTTTAGGAAAAATCGGAGCAATTTTGAGATATAATCCAGGTCACGCTAAATAAGACTGCGAATTTTTTTAGATAATTCTAAAAGTTCGTCATCACTTGAAATTTGGCGTTTAGTCCAGACAGTTCCCCTACTATTGTATCTAGGAATGATGTGAATGTGAACATGGGGGATTATTTGTTTTGCAGCCCTTCCATTATTTTGTCCTAAACTAAACGCATCGGCGCCAGTAGCATCTAAAATTGCTTTGGCAATTTTTGGGATAATTGCAAACACATTTCCAACATCTTTTGAATCCATATCGGTAATTCTTTCATGATGTTTTCTTGGAATGACCAAACTGTGACCAACATCAATTGGGTATTTGTCCAAAAATGCAACATGGGATTCATCTTCATACAAAAAATGTCCATCTCTCTTACCTTCTAAAATATCACAAAAAATACAACTCATAATCAAATGCATTTTGTAATTTTATTTATTGTTTTTATTTGATCAAAATAGAACATCCAGGCACGATTCAACCATGGAAGGTAAATCCTAGTGATTTAGACTTTCTTCTTTTCCACAATGCATGCATCTTTTTGAGGATAGTATCTCAAACCACACAAAATCATGAATAAATCCCTCTTTGCAATTCACATGTGTTATAGTAGGGATAGCATTACAAAGAGTCTAGTCAAAAAAAATATCGATCAGAATTAACTCTTTTCTGGAAATGATTTGAAACGGCAGTTAGTCCACCACAAATCCAGTATTGTGACGAATGGTTAATTAGGGTAAATCTTGGAGGTTTATCATCCTATGGGACGAAAAGAAAGACGTGAGCGTGAAGTAAAACGTGAAAACTATGCCACGAAACATTCAGCAGAAAAAAGAAAACAAACCCTAATTGCAGTTGCAGTTTTAGGGGCAATTGCAGTAATTGTAGGATATGCAGCATTTCTATTTCTCAATATGACTGAAACTGCACCAGGCGGTCCAGAAAATGCAGGAGCCTTGGGCAGTGAACACTCACATGCAGCACTTTTGGTAAAAATATTTGGGGATACATTTGAATTTTCAAGTCCAGCATTCCAAATCAAATCAAGTTGGATACACTTTGAAGGAAGAGACGGGTCTACAATTCACAAACATGCGACAGGGGTCAATTTAGGATATCTCTTTGAGACATTATCAATTGGCCTAGATGATCAATGTTATGTATTCCCAGAGGGAAAACAGTTCTGTTCAAATGAAGATTACAAACTAAAATTCTTCATCAATAGAGAACAAGTATCAGATATTCGAGATTATGAAATCATGGAAGATGATAGAATATTGATTTTGTATGGTTCAGAAACACCGGAAGAAATTGAAGCATACTTGTTACAACTAGATAACCAACAATTAGTAAAATAGAATCATCAAGATTTTTCTTGAGTAGTGAATGATGACGCATCTTTGTCAAACATCATATAATATCCACACATGGAACATCTCAGGACCGTAAGTTCGGTTGTAAGAAATTCCTTATCTTCAAAACGCCCACCAAGTTTTACATTTTCACCTGCAATCTCTGCTTTATTGCTTTTACAAACAGGGCACTCTAAGGCTTTTTGTTCCACAGGACTATTCAAAATAATTACAATTTAAACTCAATGCAGGTTCTAAATTAGAGAATATCAATAAAGTCTAAATTATACCAGTAGGAATTTGACATGTCATGGAAATATCTAGTAAAAATGTAGTAGGTGGAACTGCACGTGCACCACACAGAGCAATGTACAAAGCTATGGGACTAGATGATAATGATCTCAGCAAACCATTCGTTGGTGTTTGTCATACAGGAAATGAGGCAACTCCATGTAACATATTGTTACCAACTTTAGCTGAAGAAGCAAAACGAGGAGTTGCAGAAAATGGTGCAACGCCCAGAGTATTTTCAACCATTGCAGTCAGTGATGGAATAGCAATGGGTCATGAAGGAATGAAGTCCTCATTGATTTCGCGTGAAGTAATAGCAGATTCTATTGAATTGATGGTAAGGGCTCACCAGTATGATGCAATAGTAGGAATAGCAGGTTGTGACAAAAGTTTACCTGGAACAATGATGGCAATGGCCAGATTGAATTTACCATCAGTATTTGTTTACGGCGGAACAATTATGCCAGGAATTCTAGATGATAAAGAACTAACAGTTGTCGACGTGTATGAAGCAGTCGGGGCATATGATGCAGGGCAATTATCATTAGAGATGTTAAAAAATATTGAAAATACAGCATGTCCAAGTTCCGGATCATGTGGAGGTATGTTTACTGCAAATACAATGGCATCAATTTCAGAAGCAATTGGATTGGCATTACCTGGAAGTGCAAGTCCACCAGCAGAAGATGAACGCAGAAATAAGATGGTGTATGATACAGGTGCTGCTTGTGTAAAATTATTAGAATTAAACATCAAGCCTAGAGACATTATGACCTATGAAGCATTTGAGAATTCAATTATAATGCTAAATGCAGTAGGTGGTTCTACAAATGGGATTTTGCATTTGTTATCAATGGCAAATGAAGCCAGAATTAAATTAACATATGATGATTTTGAAAGAATTAGAAAAAAGACACCACATATTGCAGACATGAAACCTGGTGGAAATTATGTTATGAATAGTTTGGATAAAATTGGAGGAATACCATTTGTTCTTAAAAAATTATTAGATAAAGGATTACTTAATGCAGATTGCATTACAGTAACTGGAAAAACCATTCAAGAAAATATCAATTCCGCGAACATTCGAGAACCAGAACAGTCAATCATTAGACCGGTGGATAATCCAATACATTCAGTAGGAACAGCAGCGATACTCAAAGGAAGTCTTGCTCCGGAAGGAGCAGTGATTAAAACTGCAGGAGTCGAGATGACGAAGTTCGCAGGTAAAGCCAAAGTGTATGATAGAGAAGAATTTGCATTTGAGGCAGTCTCAAAAGGAGAAGTAGACGAAGGAGATGTCGTTGTAATTAGATATGAGGGTCCAAAAGGAGGTCCAGGAATGAGAGAGATGCTTGCAACAACTGCAGCACTAGTAGGACAAGGTTTGGGCAAAAAAGTGGCAATGGTTACAGATGGCAGGTTTTCAGGAGGTACAAGAGGATTCATGGTAGGACATGTTGCACCTGAAGCATATGTTGGAGGACCTATTGCATTGATAAAAGATGGGGATAAGATTACAATCGATACCGAAACCGCTGTAATTGAACTTCGTGTATCTGAAGAAGAATTAGCAAAAAGAAAAGAATCTTGGAAGAAACCTGAAGCAAACTATGCCTCAGGAGCATTGGCAAAATATGCAACCCTGGTAGGTTCAGCAGCACAAGGTGCAGTAACTAGTGCAAATCCCTAGAAAAAACAACTTGTCCACAAGATTCATAGATCGTAATCAGAGATAACAGGAAAAAGAAACAGATTATGATTAATCAAATTACTGCCATCTGCTAAAGGTTAATGAAAAAAATACCTTTAACCACTGGATGTCTGATTTTTCATGGCATTAGACTATGTTTCAGATAGAATCACACGAGAGACATTTTTAGAAAAGATCTATTCCAAAAGTGGATTAGACAGTGCCCTAGAAACGGCAAAAGCACACCTGAATAGCCCAGATTATTTTTGCCAAGATAAGTACAAACGTGAGACGATCACAGTTTTGTCTGATCTAAGAGAAGACATGGAGAGAACAAGGTCACCTGCCAGAGCACCCAGATTCCAAGATGAATTTGTATGATGGTTACTAATGGACCATCCAAATATCACCATATCTAAAGTACAAAACAGTGCGAAATATTCACTAAAAAGAAAGAATAAGAATAGTGTTTCAGTATATTTCACAACAATTGGAAAATACCTTTCCCGAGTAGGCGGAATTCGATTACATGATGATATCAAAATGGTGTCACTATTCCCAAAGCAACTAGTGGCGATTATGAAGATGCAGATTCTGAGCCATTAACAGTAGCACGGATTGACGAAAAACAAGGTAAAGGAAGGGAATAATTCGTAGAAGAAAACCAGACGAACGCTACAAATAAAATTGGACCATTAATCTCAACGTAAACAAAACATGGTACCCCCGGTTTATAAAGCAAAACAGAAATTATCAGTCAAAGATGACATGATCTGTTATTGTCAACAGGCATTGAAATCAAAAAAGGGTTGGGCCATGATGCGGCATGCATCGGAGACTTGCAGATGTCACGGAATCAGATGCTGCGTTCCCTGCAAGAATTCCAGATTCGTTGTGCCAGGGAACGTACAAAACGGGTACAGGCAGGGCTTGCCGTTGAGAGGTTCCTTGCCTGGCTCAGGTACGGGTTGGGAAGAACCGTGGCAAGGCATGAAAAGAAATGTGGGAACCATCCGGGATTAGTCCTGCCTGGCATATGCATCATGATGCATTGGAGGGTATTGGGATGAGTCGGCTATGTTTTTCCCAAGTCCGTGACGTATCCCATTGCGGCATCATGGCAAAAAGGGAAAACATGGCTGCCGTATCCTGGGGCCGTGCGGTCTGATTCCTAGCTGCAGGTTCCGGAATACGTTACGGATTCCGTGACGGTGACGCCGGCGCCGGTTGCAACGCCGGTAAGGTCAAGCACAAAGCCGACCAGTGCAGAACCGGAGGATCCCGAGGCCGGAAGCGCGTTTGGTCCGGTAAAGTTGCGATTGTCAAAGTTGACGCCGGCCGGATCAGTGGGGATTGGGGCATAGGATGCCGAACTGGCGACATCGGTGCCGACCCTTGATACGGCGCCGGAAAGGGCAGAGCCGTCAGGCTTTAGCCATCCGGTAGTGGTAAACTTTATTGCATCAAGATCCCGGTTGCCGGCATTTTTGATCTGGTTTTGTACAATGCCAGACGTGGCGCCGTATTTTGCGTCTGCAAAGTCAATGATGTAGCTTCCAAGGGATACGGAGCACACGTCTGACACGTCAACGTCCGCAGTTGACCTTTGTACCGGCCCCTTGCCGTCATCCACCAGCACCCTGCGTTCCGGATCGTTATAGTATGGGTTGTAGCGTATATCTCCAAACAGTATTGCCGTAAAGTCAGGCTCTGCTTCTCCGTAATAGTTGTGCGTTGCAATCATCGGACCTCTTGCCATATTCATAATATCATAGCCGCTTACATTGTCAAAGATGTTATGGGTAAACAGGTTTGTCTGGTCAGTCATTACTGTCTTATGGACTTTAAGGGCAGGATCGGGATTTCCCGGTCGGTTTTCAGGCAATTCGTTACACAGTTCCGTACAGTAGAGAATTCCGTTATTGCCGCCAGAGATGGTGTTGTTGTGAACGGTGACATGGGATGTATTGTTTGCCTTTACCACAATGGCTCCTCCAGTGGGATTTAGTCCTGCATTGTTTGCACCGCTTATGTGATTGCCAAGAATCCGTATGTGGTGGTTACTATGTGAAACGTGAATTGAATTTCCATTGGTGTTTGAGATTGTGTTGTTGGCCACCAGAATATTTTCGGTATTGGCCAGGTTTATTCCGCCGTGTGTCGTAGTGTCAATGGTGTTGCCGGTAATCCTGGAATCCTGCAGGCGGGCTATGTCTGAGGGATAGTTTGTGCTCACTATTGCAGTAGACATTTTTTTGGCCTTTTGGGCCGCATTCAGTCCGGGATCATAAAATGTTCCAATGTTCTTAAACACATTGTCCGTTACGGACAGGTCACGCACCAGGGTGTTAGAATCACTGGCGACTCTCAATGCATTTCCCCTAGTGTCTGCAAACGTGTTGTTGTGTATTGTTACACCCGATGTAGAGTTCCCAATACGTAACGAGTATTTCTCTGATGTGGTGTTCTGAAATATGATGCCCTGTATAGTAGTGGCATTGGCCTGTACGTCAATAATGGTTGTTCCGTTTAATACCACCCTGGCATTTGCAGCAGGCTCTATTGTCAATGATTTCTTGACAAGCGTGTAGCCTTCATCATAGGTTCCAGCCGAGACGGATATGGTATCACCGGCGGTTGCGTTTGCAATTGCAGACTTTACTGTAGGGAATTCAGTATCCAAATCACACCACGGCGTATCATCATCAGTATCTGGGCACGATCCATCCACGTCAATTACAGCTGCATGTGCGGAAGGCACTGCAACCAGCACGGCTGGTGCCGCAATCACAAATATCGCATATTGTAAGGCGGTGAATTTTTTCATAGAATACATGTGATCAGGGAAGTTAATAAACTGTTAGTTCTCCAGAGGCCGTTTGTTTTTGGCCCAGCTGCGGTGCATTCCGGCCTGATCTGCCTGAAGTGTAGGTTTTACCCCCAGGGGATAGAATTTCAAATCCCATCATGTTGATACCCAACTTGTCTTAAAACCAACCCTTCAGACGATATTTGATGATCGTTTGGATCCACGAGCTGTTGGTTTCCAAGCTGTACGTGAAATTCACCGAGATGACAGACAATGGGATGTGATGGAACCGTTGCTGCCAAAAGCTGCCGCCACAGGACGTCCAAGAGGCAACGACCGAACGGTCTTAAACGGAATCATCTGCGTGCCGGTTTCCGGATGCAGGTGGAGTGAGATGCCAAAGACATGCGGTGATGGTTCAGCTGCCAACCCAAGGCCAAGAGGATGGCAGGAGTTTGGCATATGGAAAAAGACTTTGGGACGTGCAATCAAATCCGCACATAAGTCGGGCAGGATTGACCTGCAAAAAACATCGGTTGACTCATCACCAGTTCCCTCCAAAAGGGGGGCAATGTGATCGGATTTGTCGGGTTCAAGAGTCACGGGCACGGAATTGCATGTTGCAGTGGACGGTACCGGCCTGCCGGTATCAATCGTAATGAGCCCTGCAGACATTCACGACGGTACGAAATTTGCAGACGTGATGGAACCAGTTTCTGATTTTGCAGACGATTCCATGACAGAACAGATGGTTTCAGTCTATGCAGACAGGGGATACGGTTCAAAGCCAATCCGCAGTCATGCAAGGTCAAGAGACGTCATTCCGTGCATTCCCTTTGGAAAAAACGTCAGGACGGCAGATGATGCAGGCAAGGACGGTTACGACAGGACAGGATTCGTAGTGGAGAGGTTCTTTGCCTGGCTGAAAAACGGGTTTCACAGAACAGGATGTGAAAGAAACGCGGGAAACTGTCCCGGGCTGGCTAACATTGCGTCATTTTTGATGCATTGCAGGGTTTTAAGATGAGTTGAATATTTATCCGCAATAATGAATTAATCTCAGGCATGAATTTACTATAAAATTACCCAAAGATTAAACCCAAGTTTAGAATTCCCAAAATCAACACATGGACATTTACTCTAGTAAATTTGCAATAATAGTCATCATAGCATTACTAGGGATCTTGGGATTACAAGTGATGACAAATAGTAACGATGCCCAACTAATTGATGCAGAAACTTGTGAGTTATATGTCATGGATCCCAACATCAATGCTAAAAAATATCTAAATGAATTTGATCAAAAGTGTCTTGATTTTAAAAGTCTGAACCCATAGAAAATCAATTAATAAAACAAATTTTAGAAAAACACATGGAAGGGCCATCAGAATTAAATTCGGTATTCTGGAATGAAGAGAAAAAATCATGGGATTATAAAATAATCAAAGTTGAAGAATATTTTGGATTTAACGAATGCCAACAATGCAGAAAACCCATGTCACATAATGTAAAAACAGACGGAGAATTCAAAATGATTTATGTCAAATGTGGTTGTGCAGACAGGGAATAAATTTTCAGATTAGGGTTCATCCATGCCCAATACATCATAGTATGCTTTTGGAATCATTTGTTGACCCTTGAAAAGGACGTTATTTACAGCAGTATCCAAAACATATGTTTTTGCCCAATCCTCATCACTGCGGATAGACCTACCAAATCCTTGCAGAATTTTAGTTAAAGTCTGTGATGTATACCATAAAGGGAATTTGTTCATTTTTGCTTTTGTTCTTTTTTCAGTATAGTTTGGATAAGGTACTTTAGCAATTATTTGGAATCTTGATAAATCATCTTTCAAATCAACGCCTTCCCATAATGAAGATGAAAGTAAAACTCCTGTAGGGTCAGATGCGTGCTCAGAAATCACATCATCTTGGGATTTACCATCATGATTTTTACTATGACACAGTCTTATCCTAGAGGTATTTTTTGGAGAAAGATATCGAATAATTTTTTGACATCTAGGAATGGAAGAGGTTAGAATCAATCCACGTTCATCAGAGTGTTCATCCATTATTCTATCAATTGTTTTTATGACTTCCAATTCATCTTCTTCATTAGACCCATAACTTAATCGTCGAATATTAAGAAGATCAATACTCCTATTTTCAATTGGAAATGGAGATTTTGTGGTATCAACAAATGCAACATCATCAGGAAGCAATCCCATATTTTCACAAAAACTAGATTTGTCAATTGTTGCAGACATGAATAATTGGTATTCAGTTTCAAAAAAAGAATTTGCAAATTTTGAAACATCAATTGGCTTTACAGAGATAGTTCGAAAGTTACCATTCAAGTCTTTAACAGGATCATTTACGACAAAATTATCTTTGTCATTCACTATGTCTATTTTTGCTTGGGCAGAACGGTCATGCCTTCTCTCCAAACCAGTAATTAGCTCATAATCAGGATTATTTTGAAATGCAGGGCTTTCTTCGATATCTTTGATTTTTTTAGCATAAGAATAAGCCATGTCTTCAGTGAGCTTTATCATTGAATCCAAGTCACTAAAATCATATTTTTCAGAATTTAGATTACATTCATCAACCTGACCTGCAAAAATATCAAATCCAACAAACTGAATTATTTGGTCTTCGATTTTGTGAGCTTCATCAAATACAGTGACTTTTCTATCAAGATACTCTTCAAATAATTTTTTGTTAAATTTCATAATAGTAAAAAATGCATGGTAATTCCAAAGAGAGTGTTTTGAGACTAGAGCGTCGTATTTTTGCATATAGTAATGACATGATTGCACATCAGTAGCGTTATCTTCAACTTGAGTAATAGTAGGCTTGAACTTGCAAACTTCAAAAACTTCTTTTCCGTTTTTAGAGATTCTCTCTTGGCATTGACCTCGATTGCATGTCAATCCCAATCTCATAGCCCGACGTGTGTTGTCTACTTTTTCAGCCTCCATTAATTTTAGACATGGGAAATTTTGTTTGCCTTTTACAGGTTTTAGAAATGGAATATCTTTGATATATTGATCTTGCAGATGTTTTGAAGCAGTAACAGTAAAGGAGCTATCAAAATAATTTGAAATAGTTGCTCCAACTAAGGATTTGCCAACACCCGTGGGTGCACATAAAACAATTTTTTTGAATCCAGAGTTTATCTTTTCTTCAATTTGAGAAATGATCTCTTTTTGAATTTCTCTAGGAGTAAAATGATCTGGGAATTTTTCTAATAAAGACAGGATTACATTTTTTCTATTCAGTATTAAAAGCATAAGGGTTATTGGGGTATCATATACATTACAATCTAATTTAATATCTAGTGTTTCTAGAATAGATCATGGAATTATTAGATGATAAGATGAGAGTTTGGACAAATAGTGCCCAATATGTCAAATCTAGTCCGGGTGTATATGTTTTGTATAACAGAAGTAAAGATCCAATATACATCGGAGAAACAGATAGCTTGGAGGCAACATTTGCAAAATATCTAGATACGGAATTTGACGGGGATGAGTGTAAGCAAAAAACATCATCATATCAAAGAGTATTTGCAGACAATCCAAAAGAGATGCAGGTGCAGTTAATTGAAGATTTTAAGAATCAAACAGGAGCAATACCTGTTTGTAATGCAGAAATTAAGATAGAGACACATTAGAAAGTAGGCTCAATCAATCTAACAAATCCCGCCTAGACTAAAAAAATAGAGCAAAGGTAAGACTTTTTCAAATTCCGGGATGGATATACAAAAAAATGAAGAAACATCATGGGTTGGGTCGAGGCATTGTTGCAAAAATCACGTGATAGAACTCTTACAAAAGGAGAAGTTTTACACAGTCTGTTTCACATGATTGAAGTAAATGAAAGCACGTTAAATCAAATTGAGACAAACAAAACAGATTTTGGTCCAGAATTAGAAGAATTAAAACAGACAGAAATTAGAGATTTGAATTTTCATTTAAAATATTATAGAAGTTTGGTAAATTACATCAATTTAGTTCCAGAAAACAGAGTTATTGAAAATAGAACTTGAAATAAAACAGAAGTCAAGAGCGTAATTTTTTAAAAATTAAATCGTATTTTGATTGGGATTCAGCATTGTTGCCAAAATCAGTATCATTTCGATATTGCAGTAACCTTTCATCAAAAACACATTGTAATTTTTCAACTTCTTCATGTATCATTTTACCGGAATCTTCTTTTGCAAATTGTTTTCGTTGTTCATTATTCTGTCCCCTAGTGGGAAATTGTTTGTTGTAAAATTTATCTTCCAATACTGGAAGATTTTCACGTTTCACCAATTCAGCCAGATCAAAACACCCCTGCTCATGATTCAACAAATGATCCGTATCTTGTGATTGACGAACCCAAGATAGCAAGGAATGAAATTCTACAAACAGAGAAATCTTATCAATTAAAAAAACAATATCATCACCATTGATTTTATCAGAATTTACAATCCAAGTAAATCCATATTTTATTACGCTGTGACTGTCTTCAAAAACAGCAGGATTGGATTCAGCCTGGAAATCAGACCATCTTAATTTAGAAAAAGAAGTCCATTCGATAGTAGAATTATCACTCACAATACATTGCTGATTCTATTGCAATAAATTATTCTTCATATTCTACCAAAAAGAGGGATTTTGACGGCAAATGTATGAAGCCGTCAAACAAATGACTCTACAGTAAATAGAATGATGAGACAAAGGAACCGTGTGTGCAAATGAACAAATTCCCAAGAAAGAATTAATCTGAATCATAGGCTCAAAAAACATGGAATCAAAATGGATCATTTTTTCAACCCTTTTTGACCAAAAGTCAAGACACAATTAATTTTATGAATTTTTGAAAATACAAATCAATAAAATATTGAAAGCAAGGTGATTGCGGATTTGATATCTGATGTAACCCCCAAAGGGCCGATGAAAAGGATATCAGATTTGCTTGCTTTCTCAATTCTAAACTATTAATTTCAGAAAATTTCAAGACACAGACATGATGACAAAATTTTATGTCTGGATGGGCATTTCAGTAGCAGCATTAGTTGTAGGATTAGTACTATTATTTGGATAATTAAGAGACAATTTCAAAATTAGGATTACGTCCTAATTGGTTCAAAATGTCATTGATTTGATCAATTGATTCATTTTGTTGCAAAATCAAAGTATTGATTTTTTTGGTTTGTAAAGTCAACCCATCATAAGCTTGTTGTGCTTGTTCGTATTCCTTAGGAGGAAGCGTTTTTTCTTCATATGAGGCATGTTGTTCATAATATTCATCATACAAAACCTGTTCATCATATATTTTGGCATCTAATGATCCAATTTTTTCTTGGATTTCTTTTTCTTGGATTAATAATAATTTTTGGCCAACGTATAGCTCATCGAATCTCTCAGGTATTAAATATCCATTAGAATCAAAAGAAGTCTCAGGAGATACAGTTGAATACATCAAATGGTCTTCATCACCAGTGTGACCCAAACCTAATGCATGTCCGATTTCATGCATCAAAATATTAGCAACCATGTTTTCATCATTTTGAACAAAATCAGAGTTACAATCTTCTGCACCAGCAGAAATATCTAAAACACAATGGCTTAAAAGTTCAAATCAAACATTGTTACAAGTTGCAAGTCCGGTATGAGTGGGTGATGCGTATTTTTGCCATTTTATTTCAATGTTAGAATTTTCAGATTCTATAAATTTTAAATTTGGATTATGCTGTTCCCAAATTCGGATTGTTTTGGTTAATGCATCTATAGGGATTTGAGGATCAGGTACATCGACAACATATCAATAGTAGATTATTTGCTGACCATCAGGAGTGAGTACGTTGGAGATTTGCTGTAAATTTTCAATTGAAGGAGACATGGCATCAGATTGACTATCCAACGGCAGTAAATCCGCATACCAAGCATAACCAAAGATTCCAACAAGTACGGCTATAACGGCAATAGTTCTCAATACAAAATTCAATGAAAGGCAGTACCTAAAACTTTCCACCAAATCATCAGAGTTAGGCTCAATTGAAAATTTTCATAAAAATAGTCAATTTTTAACCACTTTTTTTATTTTAAAAGAATAATCAGATTAGAATTATTGCCATAGAATAGATGGATGTCGGTAATCGCTTTAAGGCAATTCGACATTGATTACCAATTTATCTGTGGCCAAAAGTATCAGTTAGGATGAGAACCAATGAGAAAATTTGATTTTTCTTGATCAGAATACAACAAAGGATTTTTTTCAAGTAATTTTAAAATATTTTCAAAAGCAGGACATTCTTTATCTACAGAAAAAGATTCTTCACAATGAGGACATTGAATCACAACATGTTCTCCCCAATCACATTCAATGGTTTCAATAACATCAAAAAACACACTTGTGCCACAAATACAATCAAGTTTATTTTGGAATTTTTCACTCCAATTCATATTAAAAAATTATTTGAAATCAAATATAATTTATTAGCAGTAAGAGTTTGATAAATTGCATAAAATTGACAGAATGTCCCACATGTAAACTGGCAATGGAATCACATTCAACAGATGAACTGATGGAATGTTGCATGAAGCAAATTGACGGAGGGTTTTCAGAAGAGGATGTAGGCATCTGTCCTAATTGTAAACATGATATCAAAAAACATTCAAGTAAAGAATTAGCAGAATGTACAATTGAGTTTCTCAAATCAGGAATAAACAACTGATTCAAGATAAGATTAAACAGTAGAAGAAAATTAAAAAAACATTGAATCAAACAACTAGAAATCTAATTCAAGAACATGTGCCAATGTGGACAAATAAACAGATTTGGGAATTTGAACAAATCAATGAAGAATTGACATTTGATACAGTTTATGCAGAACCCAATAGTTTTGAATCATGGAAAACAAAACTAGCCCATCCGGACTCAAACATACGAGATGTAGCAGTTAGAACCTTTGACAATTTTCTTGATGGCTATAAATTTTGGATTGCTAATAAAGATCAAGGAAAACTAGACACAAAATATACAGCATATCTCATGGCGGTTATGGCAGATATTATGATAGAAGAGGAAATCTGTCTCAATTTTAGGATAGAAAATGATAGTCTAGTAGTATCCATTGATGAGAAAGCAGACGTGATTGATTGCAAGGAATTTTTTGAGGAATTCCATCATCTGGCAACAGGATTTAATTTTGAAACAGATACAGGCATTCCTGAAGACGAAACAGAGGCTGAGATATACCTTGCCAGGCTACAAGAAGAATTTGATGAAAAAATGAAAAAGAAACTAGGAGACAGATACTTGCCAGGAAACAATGATCCAGATACAATCAACTCGTCTTAAAACCAACCCTTTGGACGATATTTGATGATCGTTTGGATCCATGAACCATTGGTTTCCAAGCTGTACATGAAATTCACCGAGATGACAGACAGACAATGGGATGTGGTGGAACCGTTGCTGCCAAAACCTGCCGCCACAGGACGTCCAAGAGGCAACGACCGAACGGTCTTAAACGGAATCATCTGCGTGCCGGTTTCCGGATGCAGGTGGAGTGAGATGCCAAAGACATGCGGTGATGGTTCAGCTGCCAGTCCAAGGCCAAGAAGATGGCAGGAGTTTGGCATATGGAAAAAGACTTTGGGACGTGCAATCAAATCCGCACACAAGTCGGGCAGGATTGACCTGCAAAAAACATCGGTTGACTCATCGTCATCGATTCCCTCCAAAAAGGGGGCAATGTGATCGGATTTGTCGGGTTCAAGAGAGTCACGGGCACAAAATTGCATGTTGCAGTGGACGGTACCGGCCTGCCAGTATCAATCGTAATGAGTCCTGCAGACATTCACGACAGTACGAAATTTGCAGACGATTCCATGACAGAACAGATGGTTTCAGTCTATGCAGACAGGGGATACGGTTCAAAGCCAATCCGCAGTCATGCAAGGTCAAGAGACATCATTCCGTGCATTCCCTTTGGAAAAAACGTCAGGACGGCAGATGATGCAGGCAAGGACGGTTACGACAGGACAAGGTTTGTGGTGGAGAGGTTCTTTGCCTGGCTGAAAAACGGGTTTCACAGAACAGGATGTGAGAGAAACGCGGGAAACTATCCCGGGCTGGCTAACATTGCGTCATTTTTGATGCATTGCAGGGTTTTAAGATGAGTTGAATATATGCAAAGGATTGATCTAAAATACAAGATAAAGGAAGTAAAAATGATGTCAGAAAGAAAACGATTTAGAAATTTCAAAAAACGCGAACCAAGTTTGACAACGGAACAAAAAATAGAATCATTTGTAAAGAGAAATTCCCAAAATGGGTTCTTTACCAAAGTATCCACATTATCATACAAATTTGATGTTTCAGAAGATACGGCATGGAGTATTGTAGGCGAATTATTATCGGGAGGATCATTTGATTCAGTCCATGACGAATATACCGGAGAAATGAAATTATGCGAATCTGGAAAAGTATATTCTATATGAATTTAGAGAAAAAAAGAAAAAAAGACAAGTACAAAAAAAATAATAAATTACAAGATAAGAAAAAAACCAAAGCAGACTCTTAATTTGAAATTAACTTTACACTAAATATGGATGAAGAAAATTTACCTGTTCAATGTCATCCAATTACAAAATCAGAAAAGAAAAAAGTAAAGGAAATAAAAAATGATACAGTGTAAATTATGTGGGACCCCCTTAGGAAAAGAACCAACTACAGAAGAATTAGAAACACATTGGAAAAAACATCATAATTGGCACTGGGAATCAAACAAAGAAAAAACTCCCGAAGAAGCACTATTGAAAAAGAAGTAAGGCGTCTTGGAATAGTAGTCGCCTATAGCATGCCCGGACTAAACGAAGGCGTCAAAAATCATTACATACTCAGATATAAAATAGAGATTGAATGTTTTTCAAACAATTGTTTAATTCTCTTTGATAAAGAATACTGATTTTTAGTATTTTAGAAAAGTATCAAATTTGTGTATGATTTAAAAATTACAAAATCGGTGAGTTTTTCATCTATTCAATAAGAAAAAACTTACTTTGAATCTGTAATACAGAATTTACCATTAAGGCACATGTCAAAAATATAGGCATGTGATATCAAAGCAAAGAAAAAAGTGTCAATGAAAAATCCACAGCCACATCTAATGAAAAATGGATCATTGGAATTAAAAGGAACTAGCTCAGAGACAGGAATCAATTTGTTCAAAATTGTAGGAAGACAAAAACCTGCAATTAATCAGTCAAGATTTGCCACATTCAAGAATTTGTTTACAAGTAGACAATGTGAATGTGAAAAACAATGCCAGTCTAATTTTTTTAGTCAGGCTCCAATTTGGGCATGATTTGGCAGATGAGTTTGATTAAACCTAAAAAAAGAAAATAGCATGTTTTATCCAATGCCTGCAAGATGCTATTTTCGTAAAGAAGATTGTAGATGTGAACATGACCAACTCATCCTAAAACCGATCATTTTGTAGATAATTCATGACAATCGGGATCCAAGAATGACCCTGCCGATGTATCTTTCATGATTCACAAAGAAATGTCAGACACTCAATGGAAGACGGTTGCATCACATCAGCCAAAGCCTGCAAAAACCGGAAGGCCAGGATGCAATGACAGAAACACAATCAACGGAATATTGTTTGTCCTAACAACCGGATGCAGGTGGGCAGACATGCCGGACAGATACGGTTCAAAATCCACCGCGCATCTGAGATTCTCAGAGCTGCAGCAAAAGGGAATATGGAAAAGGATTCTATCAGGACTGATCAAATCCGCACACAGGCAGGGAAAAACCAGCCTGGAAAAAACATCGATTGATTCATCGTCAGTTGCCGCCAAAAAAGGGGGGACAAAACAGGATATGACGGGTTCAAGAGGATCCTGGGTACAAAGATTCACGTTGCAGTAGACGGGACAGGACTGCCAATCCCAATCAGGGCCAGCCCTGCAAATGTCCATGACAGTACGAAATTCATCGATGTGTTAGAGAACATCTCAGAACTTGTAGATGATGATTTGATACGGCAGATCGTCTCAGTGTATGCCGACAGGGGATACGATGCGGCATACATCAGAGACTATCTGGGATCCCATGGGATTGACTGTTGCATTCCATACAAAAGGAACTCAAGGAACGTTGCACAGAACAGGAATCAAAGACATTATGGCAAGACAGGGTTTGTCGTAGAGCGGTTCCTTGCCTGGCTCAAGTGCGGGCTTCACAGGACGGCAGTCAGATACGAAAGGAACTGTGATGACTGTCTCGGGTTTGTGTATCTGGCATGCGTCATGATGCATTGGAGGGTTTTAGGATAAGTTCGACATGTGTCATGATGGAGATCATGAGACAGAATGCAAATAATTAGAACAATTCGAAAACATTATTTTGAATACAAATCAAAATAGATCATGTCTTTGGATATTACTTGGAAAAATAATTTTTACGGAATTTCTTGGGCATATGAAAAAGACAGATTGATAGTTTCAACAGTATTTGAGGATAAAAAAGAAGCGACGAACATTGCACGAGAAATTGAAGATTGGAGCGATAAGTTCACAAGACTGACCATAATCGAAAAAGAGAACGACGAATTTGCAATATGTTGCTATCAAGATCCACAGATTTCAAAAAACGATAGTCACTTGGGGTTATTCAGAACAGGTATGAGACAGAGTGGAGGATATGAACAGGCAAAACCAATGATAATTGAAAAGCCTCCATTATTACAAATAGCATATGCAGCAGATGTCAGGGACATGAACACATATGAACAAATTTCACGACTAGTACCAATGAGAAAATGTAGAATCATATCTGAAAAAGATTTGAAAAGGCAAGAATACTATTATGAAAAAACTGCAAACTCTCAGAATTAAAAAATGTGAAGATTCAAAATGAATCAGGGATTGAATCCTCACCAGGTATGGTCGGGTAACAAAATTTATTCAAATTCGATATAAAGTATCACCGTTCTTTTCTACGAATGAATCGTACTAACAAATCGCTTATCTTCGTTAAATCGAAATTTTTAAGATCGTATCATATGCAAGATAACAATAATCAATGAAAGTGGGAAGAAGCAATAGGATTGTCTTGGCTTGTATCAGAGGATAAGGTGCCAGTCACAATATGCAGTCCAAATTGCTGGTCCCAAATAGAAAAATCAGAAAATATCGATGAGTGTCTTTAGAACTGTCTAAAGCACGTATTTTTTAATTCACAATACTCATAAAGTAATATTTTTATCAAGAAACATGAAAACGGATCCAAAAAAGATCATAATTGTTTTAATCATATCATTAATTGGAAGCGTATTAGAGATTTGGGGCGGCAGTTGGGACATTACAAGTCATTTGTTAGGAGTGCCTGAATCGTTTTTTACACCACCACATGCAGTGTTGTATTCGGGAGTAGGAATTGGTTTGATTGCAGCAATAGTTGCAAGTGTGATTTTGTTAAAAGATAAAGAATTACGTGACAAATCATTATCCTTTGGATTGAAATTAATCATTGCCGGCAGTGTGATTCAGATTTTTGCAGGCCCGAGTGATTATGCATGGCACGAAATGTTTGGGGTAGATGGATTGCTAAGTCCAACACATCTAACTCTAATCACAGTAATATTGATACAGTCAGTAGGAACTGTATTGGGATTAACAAGGTTAATTCCATATAATTTCAAAATTGTAAAACCTGCGACAGTCGCTTCATTTTCTACATTATGGTTTATCATCATAGCATTTTCATTCCAATTCGGATTGCCAATTTCTGAAGGAGAAACCATGGATTTGAATCCTGATCCCTACGTAGGAGGAGTAATCCTCAGTACAACCATACCATTTTTCACGACTTTGGTTTTTTGGGGAGCGGCAAAATCTATGAAAAAATTTGGATGGACAAGCAGTGTTGTAGGATTATTGCTATTTTTCAACACAACTGCAAATGTGATACCAGCAAAGAATTGTGGGTATATTTACCAATATTTGGCATAGTAATGATTGTGGCCATAGTTGCGGATGCGATCATAACAAATAAAATCAAGATCAATAAGTTTAGAGAAGAGATAGCAGGAGGGTTAGTGGGTCTACAGCTTTGATGTGTGGTATGCCATTGGTAGGAATGGCATATATCCAATTTTACATATTCAATGATGTGTCAGGATATTATTTACTTCCAGAATTCTCAGAAACATTAGTGACAGTGTTGGGAATAATTAGTATTCCAAGTGCAACAATTGACATGATTGCAGTTAAAATTGCAAAAAGGAGAATTTCAATCCCATTAGAAACTGCAATGAAAAAACAAGCAATAGATAAATGATGAATGAAAAAAAGTGCAAATATGCACTGCGATGATAAACGAACATTGTTTGTACTAAAAGAAGAAATTGAGAAAAAGTGGGAAATTCTAAAAGAATCTAATCTTGAGGATTCAAAATTAAAAGATTTTAGTGATTCATTAACAGAATATTTTGAATTAAAACAATCATCACAATAAAGGAATGCAAATTGTTAGAAAGTGAACATACCAAAGAATGCAAATATAGAATGAATAACGATATGCCACATACAAATTGCTATTGCAAGTGTCACAAAATAATCAAGGCCGAATCAGTCAAATTAGAATCAAGGACCTTTTGATTCAGGCTCAAAATTGTCAATAATTTCAGTCACATTGCCCAAAATGGTTTCTTTAATTTGAGTTTGAGACACTCCAGATTTATGCATAAGCTTCATCAAATCCATAATAGAAAAATGCACCCTACCTTGAAGATAGTCAACAATAGAAAATCCTTGTTTTGGAAATTCTGTGACAAACATGTCATGTCCAGATGAATCACCAGATATATTATCCATAGTCATGTTTATGAAAAACCAGTTATAAAATTTCCAAAATGTTCTTTAAACCAAACAAAAATGAATACAACATGACAGAATTTGTCCATAAACCATATAATAAGATCTATGTAAGAGACATGATAAAATTAAGTTTGGATGATCTGATAGGAATGATGTCATCATTAGAAGCAGCTAACGCATATTGGGTAGATGGAGTATTGTTTGCAAGTTTTGCAACGACGGAATCTGAAGAATTGGCAAAAAAAGAAATGCAAAATGAGATGTTTTTAGATAAAATAATTTTTGCAGTTTATGAGAATTATACAAAAACCGTAAAGTCATCTACTAATCTAGAAATCGGAGTGTTAAACATGCAAAAAAGTAAACTTTACCAAGATTTGATTGCATGGTTAAAAACTCAAGAAATTTGGAATAGATAATAAAAATAAGATCCATACAGTCAAGACTGGAATTAATTTCTGAGAACTAGATTTTCAAGAGATAATCCATAGTATCTACTATCAGCTGCATGTAATTTCTCAAGTAGATCTTTTTTCAAGATTTGAATTTCTTTTTTATTCATCACATTATTTGTTAAAACAAAGATAGAGATAATCTTCACTTTTTGATTTCTGTAAAGCAGTAGCTCGGGATCAATTCACTTTTTGGCATATTTGATTTAGAGATACATCAATAACCTGGAGTTCATAGAAAAATCAAAAAATAGTGATTATTGAGCCTAATCATAAAGCCACAGTCATAATTTTAAACGATATATAGAATCATATGGACTGATTCAATTCAATAAAGAATATCAGGATAAAGGATTTTTTAGGAATTTTTTCAACTCAAAAAAGCATTTTCACATACAATGAGTGAGTTAATTAACAGTCCAGATACATTCCAAACAAAAAAGGAGTGTTTTTATCACATATTCAGAATTGTCTTACATTAATTCACATCTGGAATTAGTAAAAAAATTCTTGAAGATCATAGTAAATCCAATTAAACTAGGTGAAGGTATTGGAAAACCAACTTGTCTTAAAACTAACCATTTGGACGATATTTGATGATCGTTTGGATCCATGAACCATTGGTTTCCAAGCTGTACATGAAATTCACCGAGATGACAGACGGACAACGGGACATGATGGAACCGTTGCTGCCAAAACCTGCCACAACAGGACGTCCAAGAGGCAACGACCGAACGGTCTTAAACGGAATCATCTGCGTGCCGGTTTCCGGATGCAGGTGGAGTGAGATGCCAAAGACATGCGGTGATGGTTCAGCTGCCAACCCAAGGCCAAGAAGATGGCAGGAGTTTGGCATATGGAAAAAGATTTCGGGACGTGCAGTCAAATCAGCACACAAATCGGGCAGGATTGACCTGGGGCTATGATGCGGCATACATCAGAAACTATTGCAGATGTCACGGAATCAGATGCTGCATTCCCTGCAGGAAAAATTCCAGATTCGTTGTGCCAGGGAATGTACAGAACGGGTACGGCAAGACAAGGTTGTGGTTGGGAGGTTTCCTTGCCTGGCTCAGG
>CATOSM010000005.1 GCA_951812645.1 uncultured Candidatus Nitrosopumilus sp.
TGGCTCTTTTGGTTCTTCAATGTCATTGGTAATTCCAGCCAGGTTCTTTGCCAAGTTCTTTTTGTATCCAACCTGCATCTGTCTTTGAATTTGGATTCTTTGTGCTTGTGGCGAACCTGCTCCATGCATGGACTCGGTAAGATAACCAACTGCGTTTCTTCCCAAAGTCATGTTTTCAATTAATCTTAAGATTCTCATTCTATTTTCTACGTCGGTCCCTTTTCTTCCAGCAAGGTATTTTTTGAGTAGCGGTCCTGCTTCTGGATGTCTGAAATCTTTCTCAGAAGGCAGTGTAACTACTAGCCCACCTGCGATATCTTGTGCCAATCTACTGATTTCATATGGGAATCGTGTAACGTTGTGTTTGCAAACTTGTGCAAGCATGTCATCGTTAAGATATACGCCAGACTTCATTTTTTGGCCTTGATGTGATGATGCAATTCCTGCGGCAAAGATCGTCTCGTTAAGATGAGTCATTTCAATAATCTTGTCTTTAATGTGAGAGACCTTAGGAACGCCATTGTAATCTGCAATAGTGGCTGCTGCACCAATTAACACATCGCCAAGACCTGTCTTGCATACATAACTACGTCTATGATAACACGTGAATCTCTCCACAAGCATTGATGCAAATTCATATTCACCATGCATGAAGATTTTATCCCATGGAATAAACACCTTGTCTAAAATAATTAGAGCCTCTTGACCCCCAAATTTTGCATTACCATCATCAATGTCGCCTTCTTCCATACTTCTTGTGTCACAAGATTGTCTACCGTAAATGTAAGTAACGCCTCTTGTATCTGCGGGAATTGCGCCCACAATTGCCCAGTCCTTATCAGATTCTGTCAGTCTGATTGTCGGCATCAAGATAATCCAGTGGGAATTGATGCATCCAGTCTGATGTGCTTTGGCACCTGAAACATAAACTCCCTTATCGTCAGTTTCTACCACCCTAGTAAACAAATCGGGATCATCTTGTTCAGCAGGTCCTTTGCTTCTATCTCCCTTAGGATCAGTCATAGCACACCGCCAATTACAAGATTTTCCTTCTGGACCATTTTTACAAATTCCAAGAATCGCTTGTGATAATCAGTTCCATGCTTTTCATCAATTTCAAATGTCGTAGAATGAAGAGAATTCATTGCATCCATTCCCACACATCTCTGGAAACAAGTCCCAGTGTTTTGTCCAAGTTTTCTTTGCATTTTATTTTGTGAGACTAGATCCTCTGCACTTTCTGCAATATGTAAAAATCTGTTAACTTTCAATCCCGTAATTGATGAATCAGCAGAAGCTAGTGCCTCTTCACGCAAAGCTAAATCATAAGTTTCTGCAACAGCATTGATAGATGGCCTAATCACAGGATGATCTACCGGCTCTTTAACTAATTCTCCAAATAGGTAAACTTTGAGATCACGACCCCTAAGACTTTCGATGTAATCATCCCAGTTCTGATTGTCTTTAAGACATTGGCCATGTAACATTATTCATTTTGATGTTGATAAATATTCTAGATTAATTATAATGAAAATTTAGGAATGGATTGCGATCAGAGTCCGATTCGAACGTCAAGGATTCTGCATCCCCTGCCTTTTTCCATGACAAGTACAGGGTTCATATCTAATTCTTTGATCTCTTTAAAGTCTGAAACCAGTTGTGACAGTCTTTGAATGCATTCAGAAAGTTTTGCAGTATCAGATGGTTTTTCACCTCTGACTCCTTGTAATAATTTTTGAGTTTTTATTGATGCAAATCATATCGTCAGCTTCTTTGTCAGTTGCAGGTGCAAGTTTGAACGTCACATCCTTGAGGACTTCAACGTAGATTCCACCCATGCCAAGCATGATTACGGGGCCAAAACCAGGCTCTAGTTTTGATCCTATAATGAGCTCTTTGCCACCTTTTACCATCTCAACAATTAAGACGCCCTTGACTTCGGCTTTTTTGTTGTAACTTTTTGCGTTTTTGACTATGGTTTTAAAGCAGATTTAATTTCAGCGTCGCTTGTTAGATTAACTTTAACGCCACCAGCATCAGATTTGTGAATAATTTGTGGAGATGCGATTTTCATTACGACAGGATAGCCTATTTTCTTTGCAATCCTTACAGCTTCTGATTCAGACGTTGCAAGAGCGCTGTTTGGTAAAGGCAGACCGTAAGCCTTGAGAACCTCTTGTCCTTCTTCCTCTAACAGATTCGGTCTTTTTTCATCTTTAACCTTGTCAAAGATCTCTTGGGCTTTGGCTCTGTTTACCTTGAATTTTGTAATTTTTCCACTTGGTGCTTTTGTCCAATTTGAGAAGCGAATCATTGCTGCAAGAGTTCGGATTGCGCCCTCAGCATATGCATAGTATGGAACACTTCCTTTAGCAAGGATTTCCCTATTTGTTATTCCCTCATCTAATCCCATCAAACTTGCAAGCATTGTCTTTTTGTATTTCTTTGACATTTTTACAATGACTTCAGCAAGTTTGTCATAATCCAAGGTTCCAGAAGGAGTGCACATGGGGATTACGGAACCGACTTTTGGATGTCTTAGGACTCTATCTAGAACATTTTCAAAACGATTAAAATCGGCGTCACCTACAATATCTACCGGATTTCTTGAACTTCCCCAAGGGGGAATAA
Organism: uncultured Candidatus Nitrosopumilus sp.; assembly: GCA_951812645.1. Lineage (GTDB taxonomy): Archaea > Thermoproteota > Nitrososphaeria > Nitrososphaerales > Nitrosopumilaceae > Nitrosopumilus. The sequence goes on from CATOSM010000005.1 coordinate 2,632, forward strand.
CCGAATCGATTTGTTTTCTTACAGAGGCGATGTTTGCCATTTTGATGTTCATTTTTGAGCAGGCATCAGTGGAAATGATTGCAGGTCCTCCGGCATTTGATACGATTACAAGTTCGCCCTTTGATGGAAGGGGTTGTTTTGAAAATGCAGTGGCATAATCAAAGAGTTCTTCCATAGTGTCAACTCTAATTGCTCCAGACTGTCTAAGCAGGGCATCATAGATTTCATCTGAGCCCATTAATGCACCTGTGTGAGACATTGCAGCCTTTGCACCTTCAGGACTCCGTCCAGATTTTAAGACCAGGACAGGTTTTTTGAGTTTTTTAGTGATATTTTTACAGACTTTAAGAAATTCTTGGCCATCGCCCATATCCTCAAGATACATAACGATAACCTCAGTTTGTTTGTGATTTGCAAGAATTTTTAGAACGTCGACCTCGCTCATTACGGCTTTGTTTCCCAAACTGACAACGGCTGAAAAACCAATACCCTGTGCACTGGCATCTTCTACTAATGCTGCACATATCGCACCGCTTTGTGAGACAAGTGCGATTTTTCCAGACTTTGGCGTGACTTTGAGAAATGTGGAATTCATCATTGTCTTTGGATCAAGATCATGACGCAAGACAATTTGGTCCAATAACTTGCATCCTGTATTTTTTAGCGATATCTTTTACCTGCTGTTCACGTTTAGCCCCTTCCTCATCGACTTCTTTGAAACCTGCTGTGATGATGATGACGCCCTTGACTTTTTTCTTTCCACATTCTTCTAAAACAGGAGTGACCAGAGTATTTTTGATTACAATGACTGCAAGATCGATTGGCTTTGGAACATCTAAAACAGATTTGTATGCTTTTTTGTAAAAGACTTTATCTCTTGATGGACTAATTGGATAGACTGTTCCTTTAAACCCATTCATAATATTAGATGTGATTGTAGCTCCAACACTTCCTCTCTTATCAGATGCGCCAATTACCGCAATAGATTTTGGAGACAAGATTGCAGAATCTGCCATGATAAACGGGTTTTAAGATTTTTGTATAATAAAGTTATTCTTGGAAATCTCTGATCTGTGATTTTTAGCTTCCCAGCATTTTACCTGCCAGGTTTTCCTTTCTAGGAACCCAGATGATTGACAGATTGGAAAATTTGCCTATGATTTCCCAGGCTTGCCGAGCTAAAGTTCGTAACTGGTCATTGTTTATTGCAAACTCATGATTCAGTTGATTTACGGTGTTTTTAGAATCACTATAAATTATAATTTCATCAGTGGAATCAGCGTACTTCTTTAACGCTGAAATGATTGCCAGATATTCAGCCTGGTTATTGGTAAGATCAGGTTTTTTTTCATAAAACGATTCACCGGTTTCTTTTACAAAATATCCAAAGCCGCTACTTGACCCGCCAGAACCGTCAACGTAAATGCTAGTTGCCATGTTTATACAACCTTGTCATCTTCACGCTTAGATTTAGAACTGTCATGTAAATAATTGTAGACAGCCCTTGGGATACAATTGATGCCAAATATGGATCATAGCCCACTGTTAGAAGATAATATTGCAATGCCCATCGGACAATTGTATAGACGATCTCAGCAACACCCAAGGAAGTGATCAGTTTTTTTAGATCATGTTTTAATTTTGCAGTATCGGTCTTTCCAGATTCTAATCGATATTTCTTTCCGTTATCAAGATAAAACAAACCGCTAAAAACAGAAAAATAAACTACATAATCAACAACTGTGGCATATGTTGTGTTTAGATAATCAGCCTGATCAGATAAAATTTGGGCAGATATGGCTGAGATGGTAATTGATGCTACAAATGCGATAAGGACATTTTTATTTAGTTTTAGACATTCCTGTAACACATAATCAGATTATTTTTGTTACAAATAAACCGAGTTTAGTCCAATATTATTTTCAAAAATATGATCAAACCGGCAAGTTCGGCAATGCATACACCCAGCATGTACGGGAAGATGTCATGCGAGAAGATCATTTCATGAGAAAAGTAACCTATTGCACCAATCACATTGTGTAAAATTAGCATTCCAGCGACGGCAATCATTCCCAAAGGAAGCTGTGCTTGGGTCTTGCGATACATGTTTCCAAATATGGCAATCAGGATTCCCAATATCCCCATGTTTGCCATTGAGACGATTGACAGGATTAGCGAGGTGGGTTCCATTTAGCGACAAACACCCCTAGATCTTTTATTTACTTTTATCCAATTTCTGTTCAATTTCTTCAAATGTCTCCATGTTAACTTCAAGAAAGGTTGAAAGAAAATACACGATGTTGTATTTTTCTCCAACCCTGTTTATCATGTTGTTTTTCTCCAATACTCGAATATGGTGTTGGATGGCCTTGTAATCAAGGCCTAATTCTTTGGCTAATTGGTTTGCATTAAGGGGATTTTCCCTCAGTTTTGAAATAATCCTTAATCGATTCAAACCTCCCCGTGAGCCAGCAAATACAAACCAAACAAGTCTTTTTGCAGCAGGATCGTTGGCCATAAGTTATGAAATTCTTCCCCGTTTACCACTAAAAGGTATTCTGGGACGGGTGCAATGGAAACTATAAAAAACATAATCAGACAGATTTCAATGAAGCAAAAATGATGCTAAATTATGATGCGCCATTGTATAGGCCGCCATCAGAAGCTAGATCATTGATTTTCCAGGTGACATTAGGGTGTTCGTTTAACGAATGTTCCTTTTGTGACATGTATAGATCAAAAGAGTATTCTGAACGGCCATGGGCAGACGTTAAAGCAGAGATTGACATGATGGCAGGATATCTGCCAGATACAAAGCGAGTATTCCTTGCTGACGGTGATGCGCTGAATCTGGATGCAGAATATATGATAAAAATTGTAAGATACATTAGAGAAAAATTTCAAAACATTGAGAGAGTTTCTTGCTATGCAATGCCTATGAATATTTTAAAGAAAACGCCAGGTGAACTGAAACGGATGAATGAGGCAGGATTGGACATGTTTTATCTAGGAATTGAAAGTGGTTCAGACATTGTTCTAAAAAAGGTGACAAAAGGTGCAGTTGCAAAGACAATTATCAGATCAGTCAACAAGGCAAAAGATGCAGGATATGTAATGTCATGCATGGTGATTTTAGGATTGGGTGGAAAGACATATTCCAAGGATCATATCAAGGGTACTGCAAAAGTACTTAGTGCGTGTTCTCCAAACTATGTTGGTGCATTGACACTGTATTTAGAAAACGGAATCAAGCAAGAATTTGTCGACAAATACAGAGGTGAATTTACAAGAATAAATGATGATGAGTCATTGGAGGAGCTGTATGACTTGATTAGTCAGATTGAAACAAAAGAGGAGATTGTGTTCAGAGTGAATCACGGTTCTAATGCATATAACGTAAAGGGCACATTCCCTCAAGATAAACAAGAAATGCTAGAAAAAGTAGAATGGATGAAGCAGCATCCAGAGACTGTACGCCCACAGGGATTGCGCGGATTCTAAATTAGATTTTCTTGATACAAATGCACTACTTTGAAGATTCTAACCGAATAATTATCATCAAAGATTTTACCAGCAACTCCGTTTTCAGAATTGAGTACCCTAAACCTGTATTCATAGGTACCGTTTGCACTTACGTCAGTTTGGGCAAAGTGGACAGCGTCATTTTCTTTAAAAATCTGAATTATTACAGGATAACCTTCTACATGATTTGCAATTTTCCCCTCAACGTATGCCCAGGGCAACGAGTTTTCTTCAGATGAATGGAAAAATATCGTTGATTTTTCAAGACCGATCATTCCATTTAATGGAATAACTTTAGTTTGAGATTCGTGCGCATGATCACTGATTGGTATTTGTCCAGAATGCGGATGTGCAAATGCAGGGTCAATTGAAAATGTCAATAGAAGGGTTAAAGCCAAAACACTTGAAAAAAGGATCTGTTTGTTCATGTTACAGTCTGGGATGGTAGCGGTTTAAGAATTTTTCAAATTAGAGATTGTCAATTATGGGTTTAAGATTATCCGGAAGGGAAGGCAGTTCTGTATGACTTTCGTTGTTTTCAAGAATTTCAGGCCCTATTCGTCTGACACGTTGAGTCCCAAGAAGGGTGTCAATATTTCTTTGAATGTCTTTTTCAGATAGAATGGTCTTTAATTTTTCAGTAACGGTTTCCTCATTTTCATATTTTTTAATTCCATATTGAACGAGGATTGTTTTTTCTTCAGATGAAAATTCGGTCATACCATGTACAATTTGCCTATGACTAATAATCTTTGGTTAATCAAACATAGTTAAAATATGATGGATTGTAAATGAATCTGCTTGGCAAGCAAGATACAAGTAATTTCAAATGTTCTTTCAACAAAAAAATATGCGTCAATTGCAACAATTAGCGGTACAGGATTAGGAATAATCTACTATTTCTTAACAATGTCGATGTTGCCAACCCATTTGGATACAACAATCGAGATAATTCCTTTGTATATGATTACATCGATTGGATTAACTGTAGGAGTTTCAGCATTGGCTGGAATAAATTTTGCAATGATGGCATTTAGGATGAGGAGGATGAGCTCTGTTAAATCAAATTCTTCGGCAATGTTAGGAGGAGCATTTGCGGCATTTACTCCAGGATGTCCAGCATGTACTGCGCCGTTGGCGGTAATTTTAGGTGCAGTTGGAGGACTGTCTTTATTTCCAATGCAAGGATTGGAATTGAAATTTATCTCTGTAGGAGTTTTGATTTTTTCAATCTGGTGGATTGCCAGGGGATTACAAAGTAAAGGCTGTTGTAAAATAGGATAAACAAGGAAAAATTCTATTGTGACAATACCCAATCACATATGATTTTGACTTGCTCCATGAACACTACATTTAGTTGAGAGATTTTCTCCCCTAGTTCAGGCATGGTTTCTCTTAACATTTTGTTCTCTTTTTCAAGTTCGATAACTCCTTGTTCTAAGAAGGCCAGCATGCATCCGCATAGTTTGCCCATGTTTCACACATTTGGCATCTTTTTTGTCCTTGACCACATGCAGTTCCATCATTTGGTTTTTTTGCTTCAAATTCTTTGCATGTACGATTGCAATTAGGATCTTGATCTAATACATTTTCTTTTTTTTCTATAAATTGATTAGTTGTATCCAAGATAGAAACAAACACTGAACGATAATTTTGATTGTATGATAAATTCCCCTTAAGAGATAGCAATACATTGGTTGCTCGAACATCACCCAATTCATTTTGTAATGTAATCCATAATACACAGCCAGCTCTTTGAGTTTGTTCATGTGGACTCAAATTTCGATTATTTTTTTTTTTGGCGTATTCATTGCTCCAATTTTTTACTTCAATCACAAATACTCCCTTTGGACAAACAACTGCAACATCCATTTGAGATGATTTGAGATTTTTTCTTCCGTTGTAAGTAACCCAATAGTCTAATTCCATTTCTACACCACACAAAATATGATAGTTATCATTTAATTTTGATAGTTCGCCTATAACATCATCTTCTCCGCAAGTTCCAGTACGAATCTTTCCAATTTTTTGTATTGAAATTTATCAACTTGTCTTTTGTAATGATATCTTTTGACTTCTGAAAAAACTGTTCCAAGCCTTTTTTCCTCTACGTTGTTTTTGCATTTTTCCATAAAATTCCTTTCTGACTCTATCCATATCATCAATATTTTGGACCTCTTTTGGTGGCTTGTCTAGAAGACTTCTTTCACTGTCTGCAATTCCATAAATTATGGCCATGTGATAATCATGTTTTATGTTTTTGGAAGTAATAAAACTATCATAAAATTAAGTTCAATTTTTAGAGATCTGAACTTTTCTTGGACGCAATTTAGGATATTCTTTTTTAAAAAAAACAGAACATACTTGGGATGATAACAAAATGCCAAAAAAATAATTTGATTCAGGACGATTCAGAAAGACATTTCTTTGTATGGATTGATGGATTTGAGAAACCACCATGACAGTACTAGGGAGTACTGGTAGATTTGAATCTGAACCAGAATTACCAGGACAAGGAAATTTTGCTTTTGTTGATAAAAAATCTAGTCCTCCTAGAATTACCCCATTTCATTCTAGTTTGATAAGAGAATATAGGCATGAATGGAGTTTGGAACATTTCCGACGTGAAAATTTCTCACAATATCCATCAAGATTCACATGTATTTTCTTATTTGAAAATGAAAAAGACGCTAGAAAGCATAAAGAATTACAACCAGTACATGTTGAAGGAAGAGTTCTAGTTTAAATGGTTACAGAAGGATATTACATATTTTCCAAACATGATATTGGATGGTTACAGGCATTATTTTCTAATGTTACAATGATTTAGAAACTTTTACGCCTATTGCAACAAATTATTGGCCTGCATTTCCTGCAAGAATTCCTGATTCGTTGTGCCAGGGAAGTACAAAACAGGTACAGGCAGGATTTGCCGTTGAGAGGTTTCCTTGCATGGCTCAGGTACGGGCTGAGAAGAACCGTGGCAAGGCATGAAAAGAAACTGTGGGAACCATCCCGGATTAGTCCTGCCTGGCATGCATCATGGTGTATTGGAGAGTATTGGGATGGGTCGGTTATGTTTTTCCCAAGTCCGTGACGTATCCTATTGCGGCATCATGGCAAAGAGGGAAAACATACTGCCGTACCTTGGGGCCGTGCAGTCGGATTCCTAGCTGCAGGTTGCAGAATAGGTTACGGATTCCGTGATGGTGACATCGGCACCCGTTGCAACGCGGCTAAGGTCAAGCACAAAGCCGACCGATGCAGAACCGGAGGATTCTGAGCCTGGAAGCGCGTTTGGTCCGGTAAAGTTGGCAGCAGGAAAGTTGATGCCGGCCGAATCAGTTGGGATAGTGCTATAGGATGCCGAACTGGTTACATCAGTGCCGACCTTGGATACGGCACCAGAAAGGGCAGAGCCGTCAGGCTTTTGCCATCCGCTAGAGGTAAACTTTATTCCCCCAAGGTCCTGGTTGCCGGCATTTTTGATTTGGTTTGGCACAATGCCAGACGTGGCGCCGTATTTTGCGTCATCAAAGTCCATGACGTAGGTTCCAAGGGATATGGAGCACACGTCTGACACGTCAAGGTCTGCTATTGACTTTTGTACCGTCCCTGTTTTATCTACGAGTACCTGGAGTTCCGGATCATTATAGTATGGATTGTAGTTTATGTCTCCGGACAATATTGCCGTAAAGTCAGGCGCTGCCGTCCCGTAATAGTTGTGCGTTGCAACCATCGGACCGAATGCCTGGTTGATGATATATCTGCCCCTACACTGTCAAAGGTGTTGCGGGTAAACGTGTTTGTGCTGTTAGTCTTTGCTGTTTTATCAATTATATGACCAGGATGTTTGGCATTACCCAGTTCATTTGGGGATACCCCACATATTCCCGTACAGTAGACAATTCCGTTATTGCCGCCAGAGACGGTGTTGTTGCTAACAGTAACATGGGAGGAATCCTTGGCCCATAACACAATGGCTCCCTCAGTGGTATCTTCTGGAACCCCATTAAGGTACCGTAATGCATTGTTTGCATTACGTATGTCATTGTCAAGAATCTGTATACGGCTGGCACCCAATGCAAGCTGAATTGCAGGTGCAGGAACATTTGAGATTTTGTTGTTCTCCACCAGAATATTTTCAGCACCAGACAAGATTATTCCAGAAAATGTCGTAGTATCAATGGTGTTGCCGGTAATTTTGGAATCCTGGAGGCCGCCTAGGTTTGATTTACTAGTCGAGAAATACATTGCAGTATACAGTTTTTTGGCCTTTTGAGTTACATTCAATCCGGGCTCATAAAATGTTCCAATGTTCTCAAACACGTTATCTGTAACAGCCAAGTTTTGTATCAGAGTGTCAGCTGCATTGGCCGTATTTATTCCGCCCCCCCTAGTGTCTGCTAGCGTGTTGTTGTGTATTGTTACATCAGATGCAGTTTTGCCAATGGTTATTGCATAGACTGACGTAGTATTCTTAAACGTGATACCCTTTATGGTAACATCATTAGAATATACATAAAGCCTGGATGCTCCATCAAGGACTACCCTTTCATTTGCAGCAGGCTCTATTGTCAGTGCTTTGTTAACATTTATTCTACCTTCATCATAAGTTCCAGCTGAGATTGATATGGTATCATTTGGATCTGCGGCTCCAATTGCAGACTTTATGGTACGGTATGTGGCAGGATCATCACAAACTGGTGTATTAGGATCAGCATCATCACATAATGGATCCACATTAAATGTGGCTGCATATGCGGAAGGAACCGCAACCAGCACGGCCAGTGCCGCAACCATAAACATCGTATATTGTAAGGCGGTGAATTTTCTCATGATATATATGTGATCAGTGGGGTTAATAAACTGTCGGTTCCGCAGAGGCCGTTTGTTTTTGATCCAACTCCAATACATTCCATACCATGATCTGTCCGGGATGCAGGCTTTGTCCCAGGTATGAAATCGTCTCACACCAGGATGTGCCGTACAATGCCCGACACTGTCAAGCGGTGCGGGATTCCACGCTGCACGCATTGTGAATCTGTCGGTTCTTGAAGTTTCACGGGAATGTACTGTGTTTGGCGATAAACGGATCCCAGACGGTCATCGGAGACTGCCTGAATGGTCGGTTTTGGGATCAGCTCAATGTATTAGTTTTATCTTTTTAATAAATCATACAAGAATGCATCAGATTCTTTATCATCCATTGCGTTTCCATATTGAACTTATCCTAAAACCCTCCAATGCATCATGACGCATGCCAGATACACAAATCCAAGACAGTCATCACAGTTCCTTTCGTATCTGACTGCCGTCCCGTCAAGTCCGCACCTGGGCCAGGCAAAGAACCGCTCTACGACAAACCCTGTCTTGCCATGATGTCTTTGATTCCTGTTTTGTGCAACGTTCCTTGGGTTCTTTTTGTATGGAATGCAACGGTCAATCCCATGGCGTCTCAGATAGCTTCTGATGCATGCCGCATCGTATCCCCTGTCGGCATATGCTGAGATGATCTGCCGTATCAAACCATCATCTGCAGGTTCTGGGATGTCTTCTGACACACCAATGAATTTCGTACTGTCATGGACATTTGCAGGGCTGGCCCTGATTGGGATTGGCAGTCCTGTCCTGTCTGCTGCAACATGAATCTTTGTGCCTAGGATCTTCCTGAACCCGTCATATCCTGTTTTGTCCCCCCTTTTTTGGCGACAACTGATGATGAATCAACTGAGATTTTTTGCAGGTTGATTTTTCCCTGCCTGTGTGCGGATTTTATCAGTCCTGACAGAATCCTTTTCCATATTCCCTTTTGCTGCAGTCCTGAGAATCTCAGATGCGCGATGGGTTTTGAACCGTAGCTGTCCGGCATGTCTGCCCGCCTGCAGCCGGTTGTTAGGACAAACAATGTTCCGCTGATTGTGTTTCTGTCATTGCATCCTGGCCTTCAGGTTTTTGCAGGCTTTGGCAGATGTGATAGAACCGTTCCATTGAATGTCTGACATCTCTTTGTGAACCATGAAGGATGCATCGGCATGGTCATTCTTGGATCCCGATTATCATGAATTGTTTACAAAATGATCGGTTTTAGGATGAGTTGTTCCTTAATTCACTGACTTGATATCCATTAATATTTCCTATTGAGATATTTGATAGTTTTACACATATCTTTGTGAATCCAATGGCTGTTAAATTGAATTTAGGGAAATGATCTTTTTCATAATTAGTTGCCACTGCAAGCGTGTGAATGACAATATCATCAATTTCTCCTATAGTAGTATAACCAAAATCAAGCAAGTCATCTGAAAATGCTCTTATTTTTGGATCAGATGGTTTTGTTCGGGATGTAAATCTCCAATCCAAGTATGTCTTCAGATTTTCAGTATTGATTTCCCATGTAGGTTCAGGGAAGATGGATGATCGAGCTAATTCCAAATAGACTTTACGGCCAATACGCTTTTTGATTAGCGTTCCATCTCGTTCTAATGAATCCACACGATTCCGTATCATTTTTTCAGATATGTCAGCACCATAAAGTAATTCGACGATATGGTTTAGAGGCTGTATTCCGCCACGTAGTCTATTTTTGATTAAACGATCTAAAACATGGCGCTTTAACTTATCTAGAAAAGGAGCAACAATTCCAGTTTGTTCATCTAAATAACTTAGTTGTTGAAAAACATCAGTTGTGAAATCCCGTAGATGATTCGTATGTTCTTGTAACAACATTTCTTCCCATACAACAGTCCAATCAAACATGCCATGTTGATATTCAGAAGGTTGATGACTGCCACCTTGTACTAATAATTCCATATCTTGAATATCTCCTTCCCTGCTAGCTATAGCCTTTAAAAGAAAAACGTCCTCATTTCGTAATAATCCGACTTTGAGATTGTCATAATCAATTATATCTGCACGTGAAACCATGGTATGTGAAAGAACTGCAGCATGCATTATTTTTTTTGTAAATAAATCGATTCTACTACTAGATGGGTGTTCTAAAATATCATCTGGAAGTATCCTAGCGTCTTCTGTAGAAAACTGTTCTACAGGCTTTCTAGAATAATTTAATTTAGTGACCAATATTGATTTAAGCCTCTCAAAATCGGTTGAGTTTTCAACAACAATATCGCAGTCTTTGGTACTACCTTTAAGATTCTTGATTCTCATATTTTCTCCACCTATAAGATAAATAGTCATATTTTCTGATAAGTTCTTTTCAATATTGGCAAAAAGACCCGATGTTGCATTAGGTAAAATATAATTTTCAGATGGAACGTTGTATAATGTAGCTTTTGATACAAACTCTTCCCATGAGAGAAATAACTCGGGATTTTTTAGATTACGTTTTCGTAAATAACCCTCTATATCTAACCAAGTTGTGGAAATCCCAAAAAGGGCAGACAGTTTACGGAGTTTGATCGTATCAAATTTTTCTTTATGTTTAGCATAGAAAACAACAGCAATTATCAAACCAAGTTTGTCTTTTGCCTCATGTGCAGCCATAACAATGTGTATTAAAATATCATGAATGTCTAATGGAAAATCTTGTTTTACATAATAATCATATGGAGAATTGTATTGAATTCCATAGTCAGAAAACAAAGAATATCCAGTAGTTTGGCCCTCGGTAATTTTTCCAGATAATACTTTTTTTAATGTTATGGCACCATTTTTGAAAATAACTTGTGCATTAGGTTCATAAAGACTTTCTTGCTCAGTTTTTAAAATTTTTGCAAAAGTTACAAGTTCTTTATTTGTAGAAGAGATTTGTATTTTATCTGGAATGCGTGATTTTAACGCATCATCCCAATCAAATTCTTTGGTAAGTACACCTATTGACTCAAAATCGGAAATTGCTCTATAAACAGTACTAGAAGAAAAACCGGTATTAATACAAAGTTGATTAACTGTAAATGGTTCTGTCAATAATGGAAATAGTTGTTCATTTGAATCATGAAAAAGTCTTTCAATATCGAGTTTTCTTGAAAGAGATAGTAAAAGTTTAGATTTTGCATTGTCTTGGAGTGAAATTATACCATCATTTTTTTTGATATAGTTTTCTTGAATGAGATTTTTAATATGCTCGTTAAATTGCCATTCTTTTATTTCTACAATGTTCATTAAAGCCTTAGAATCCGAGGTACCGCCCATCACATGTTTTAGTAAACGCAGTGCTGTAGTATGCATTTAGTATCATATAACCACATTAGTTTATAAATATTTGTGATTTGGTGATACTAAATATCATAGATGTATCTATCTCACAGATCATTAAATACAATATCATCCAGATTTTGTTGATCGATTTTAGTAGAAAAGGGCGTAACAAAGAACGCCCTTTCTCTCACAAGAAAAGCAGATACATCAATTCGTCTAGTCCAGTACATGTATTTCTCCTCCCACTCCCAGAAACTCGGCAATCGGAGAAATTTTCGTTTAACTTTTTTAATGCAATTAACTTTATGTCAAAATTATTTTTCTTCTTCTGATTACATGTAAAATGACATGGAGCTAAATTCTCAAATCCGTGGTCTTTTTCATTATCATTAGGATGATCAATGGTTCTTTTCAGTCCAGGAATAAATTCTACGAAAGGTTGAAGATCATATAGGCATGTTTGCTTTATCTCCCATGTGGCCTACCATGATGCTATTTGCCAATTTCTATGAGAATATTCTCATCTTGCCATTGGATGTTTTCCATATCATCGAAGTTATCTGTGATATTTTGTTTGAATACCTTTAGTGATTTTTTAAATTCAGATTCACTATACAAGTCAAACGTAGAATAATGCTTGTTTTTTGCTTTGTTTACAAGATCTGTTAGACTGGATGTTCTATTGTGTCCAAAGACATTGGTATGAATAATTTTCATATCTGCCTTTTTTATGGCATATTGTAATTCATCAAATTCAAACAAACGATCTTCCATTTCAGAAAATAATGGAAAGTATTGTCCCCAAATATTCCTTGAATTCTGATTTCGTAAACGTGTATAAATAAATGCACGGCCGTCCTCTTTGAGACATTCATAGACTTCTGCCAAAAATTTTTGGATATCAAAATGATGTATGGCATTGAATGTGACAATGTAGTCCATCGTGTCACTTTCTAATGGTAGTTTGCTCGCATCGCCGGGTGCAGCACAGAAATTAAGAATGTCTTGGCTGATCAAGTATTTCTTTAGATGTTTGATCATGCTTTCATTAAAATCGATACAGTGAAGATAACTGCTATCTTCCAAGCATTTTAAAAGTTCTATAGAATATCGCCCATCCCCACAACCAATATCGGCCATAACAATCTGCGATTTTTTAGACAGTTGATTTTTGATATGCTGGATGTGATCCGTATCTGTTGTTCGTAATTCCTTGTATTTTGAAGCAATTTTTGAAAAATGGCTGTCTGTTTTTTGCTGGCCTGTGATTTTACTCAAAGCATTCTCCCTATTTGCCCATTATCGAATTTCAAACAACCTTGTGAAAGAATAAGATTTTCATGTATGGCATTGCCGTAATCAGCATAACCAAGACATGGTGATCCATCCATTGATTGAGCCCAGAAGGACTTAGTCGGGCGGATTCTAAATTGAACAGAGTTCCAAAAAATCATTCTGTTTTATGATGCCATCTTGGCTATAAACGGGTTTGCTTTGGATGTGTGAAAAACAGTGGCAAATGTCAATTCTGAAAAATCAGCAATTACGATCCAGCCCTTTGACTTTCCCCCATTCCATATCATGCTGTTTTTTACAGACTATGCGTATCCGTTACCTTTTGATTCAATGATTCCATCAGATACTGCCATTTCTTGATTATACAGATCACATTTCGTTCTATTTTGAAATCCCTGTTATGATATCAAAGAAAAAGAATGCCTCAGGCGTAATCACAGTCCTTATTATGCATACAAATCTTCAATAATGATATTTTTGTTTGTTAATGCATCACGAAGTCTCTGTGACAGGGTTTCATCCGTTCGAGTTTTGAAAAATAGGATCTTTATCATCAATTTTCCAATGGTTTTTGCTACATCTCTACAAACTGCATCAGCAAGAAAATAATCTAAATCAGATTCAAAGAAACTTTGATGTAACACACTGGCAGGAGAATATGAATAAAAAATATCTTTATCTTGTTTAGCTAATGTTATAGCAAATCTTCCAAGGGCTCTATGTCCATTAATTGATTTGTTTCTTTTTGCAGATACGGTTTTGAGAACACATGACATGGCTCCCCACATCATTTCACCTGCTTTGTGATAATCATTTTCTTTGATGTATTTTTCTGCATTATGACTATAATGTAAAACCATTCCTGCATATTTGTCAGGTTCGTTATCTGCTGTATCTATTTTTGCAGACATTGGTCTTGATGGGCTACGAATTGAATCTAAAAACAGCTGATAAGGCTCTGAACAAGGATTCACCCTGTCTAATGAGATTTCCATGCTTTAGGCACGAGTGCGTTCCTATTCGAGTCCCAATATAGGGTATGGGCCCACGGGGATTTGAACCCCGGATCTTCGCCGTGTAAGGGCGACGTCATAACCGACCTGGACTATGAGCCCAGAAACCTACCTTGTTAAAATCCATTTAAACTTTGAGACAAGAGAAAATCTAGAAATTTGATAAAAAATTAAGCAAGATATGAAGAATTTTGATTTTTTTTCCAGTCCGATTGGATTAGGTCATGTGACTCGAGATATTGCAATAGTGAATAATTTTCAGGATGCTTCAACAAATTTTGTTACAGGTAGTGGAGCTGCAAAAATTCTAGAAAAACTAAACTACAATGTACAGAACGTATACAATCCACCATCATTTATTGTTGAAAATGGAACTTTGAAAAATCCTGCAAAATGGTTGTGGAGTTATTACAAATACTATAAGGACTGTAAAAATATTTCAGAGAACATACTGCAAAAAAGTAATTCAAAACTGGTAATCAGTGATGAGGATTTTGCATCATTGACTGTAGCACATAAAATGAAAATCCCGACTGTTTTAATTACAGATGTATTTGAAACTCGTTTCACCAAAGGCATAGCGTCGTTTTTTGAAAAAAAGATGAACGAGTCAATGCAAGGGATTATCAAAAAATGTGACGTTGTAATTTTTCCTGAAAATGGAGATGATAAGGATAACATTAGAAAGACAGGACCGATAGTAAGACAAACAGGTTCGTCAAGGGAGGAATTAAGGAAGAAATTTGGCTTTGAAAAGAAAACCGTAGTCATTTCAATAGGCGGAACCAGTGCAGGGCTGTTTCTAATTGAAAAAGCACTAGAAACTATTTCAAAAATTAATCAAGACATAGAGGCGGTTTTAGTTTCAGGTCCTGCAGTAGGTAAAAAATTTGAAAATGTAAAAAATTTAGGGTTTGTTGACAATTTACACGAATTGATATTTGCAGCTGATGTTCTAGTATCATTAGCGGGAAAATCAACCGTGGATGAGGCCAATGCATATGGAACGCCTGCGATATTCATACCAATCAAAGGACATTTTGAGCAAGAAGACAATGCAAGAGGGCAAGGATTTGAGTATGAAGATATTAGCAGATTGGAGGAATTGATCCTAGAGAAACTAGAAGAAAAAAGGAGTCAGACAAGAACGGATGGTGCCAAAGTTGCAGCAGGCATCATACAGAAATTAGCAAGTTGAGAATCAAATGCTTAATAGATGGCCAATCGGTTCTGACAAAGTGCTATGACTGGTCTAATAGTTGCCAAGTTTGGAGGCAGTGCCATTGGCCCAAACGGTGAAACCATTCCAAAGGTTATCCAAAGAATTACAAATTTGAAAACGGATTCCAAAGTAATTGCAGTTTTTTCAGCCCCATTGACAATGCATGAAGGCAAAAAACGCTCATTGACTGATGTAATCTTAGAGCAAGGCAGGAACGCTGAAAACGAGATTAAACCGTCCTTGGACATTGTAAAATCGACCTATCAGAAAATTCTAGACATGGTTGATGAGAAAAACAAGGAAAATTGTATCAAAACAGTTGGTTTTCACCTGGAAAAGGCACAAAATGCCTTAGATGAGGCATTTGAAAGCAAAGAATTTGCAAACGAAGTGCGATCTAAAGCACTGGCATTTTCAGGGGAAATTTTGATGTCACATGTAATGACCCATATTCTCAGAAGCAATGGAATTAACGCAGAGGCAGTAGAGTATGACGATTGGCCAATTATTACAGATAACAACATAGAGTTTACAAATTTTCTAGCATCAGAATCCAGGGGAAAAATGGGAAAAGCTGCAGAACTGGTAGAGAAAAATGACGTTGTTACCATTGGAGGGTTCATTGGTAAGACGGCAGACGGAATAACTACAACGTATGAGCGTGGTGGTTCGGATAGGACTGCAGCGGACTTGGGAATATTATTTCATAAAAAATATGAGTCCAGCATAGATTTTGAAAAAGACAGCTCGGTTGTTTCGGCAGATCCAAAAATTGTAGATTCTGACCTAAGAGAAGTCATTCAACTGTCATACAATGAAGCAAGGTTATCCGGCATGTTTGGAATGAAAATACTTGA
The DNA here is from genome assembly GCA_951812645.1 of uncultured Candidatus Nitrosopumilus sp. Lineage (GTDB taxonomy): Archaea > Thermoproteota > Nitrososphaeria > Nitrososphaerales > Nitrosopumilaceae > Nitrosopumilus. The sequence continues at coordinate 18,702 of CATOSM010000005.1, forward strand.
TCCAATTGCAATCAAAGAAATTGTAGAAAATGGAGTAGACATTCCAATTAGAATTACAAACATGAAATATCCAGAAAAAATAACCACGATAAAACGAAATCTGAAAGAGCAAAAAGGACATCCAATTAAAATTGTCACAGGGAAAGAGAATTGCGCAATTTTTAGAATTGAAACAAGTGCAATTCAGAAACTATTGACGTCGCTAGAAAAAGACAAGCACTATAGCGAATTTATTATCCTATCACCATTTACAAAAGACGGAATTGAATTTTCAAGAATATTATTTTTAGATGCAGATTATGTAAAAAGAAATGAGAAATACCTTTTAGGATTTGATTCACTTGCAACAATAACATACAACAGAGGAGTCATCACGCTGATTGGAGATCAGATGTGGAGAGTTCAACAAGTAGCTTCCAGAACTAGCGCAAAAATTGGCGAGTCGGGATTAAACATATTGAATATGGATGCACAGGAAGAAACTTCAAGAATAATCATCGTAGTAGAGGATGCAGAAGACAATATTGCAAAAGCCATAAAAGCAATTCATCAAGAAATTTCAAAGATTAATTTTGATTAGTGTAAGAGTGGCGTTACGGGCTTTCACCTGTAAACCGCCATCATGGGTTTATTCTTGGACCTTTATCTAGACTTAGCCCGGCGTTACCCAAAACACGCGATAATATACATGGGAATTTCTACTATTTAGAGCTGATCTATATAGATCTGTTCACATGCGCTCAGCTGCAAACCAAAAAACAATTCCAATGCCTAGCAAAGCGTACCACTTGAAATTACGCCCATTCATGAAAATATTTGCTGAGGCTGAATCCTCATCTTTGTAAGTGGTTAATCGAATCCTTCGCATTTCAAATGCCTGGCCAACCAAGCCCACTACAAGAAAAATCATGCCAGCAAAGCCCAAAGTCCATTCCATAATGAAATTTACGAGTAATCAGATATGTAGTTTGAGGCAAATCAAGAGAAAAGATAATTCTTTAAATTAGCATGCATTTTTTGCACTCCTATGAAAGAGGTGGGTAAAATATGGATGAATGGGAAACTGGTGCCATTCAAAGATGCCAAAGTTCACGTATTGACTCATGCGTTACACTATTCAACATCAGTTTTTGAGGGAGTCAGGTGTTATAATACTCCAAATGGTTCAGCGATTTTTAGACTGCCAGAGCATGTTGATAGGTTTTTCAAATCTGCAAAACTGTATTCAATGAAAATGCAATTCTCTAAAAAAATAATTTCAGACGCAATCATAAAAACAGTCCAGGCAGGCGGACTCAAGGAATCCTACATTAGACCGTTAGCATACTACGGATATGGGACGATGGGACTGACTCCAGCTACAAACAAAGTAGATGTCTCAATTTCTTGTTGGGAGTGGAAAATGGGCGAATCAAAGGCAGGTAAGTTTTCAGGAGCAAAATGCAAAGTATCCAGTTGGGCCAAAATTGATTCAAGATCTCAGCCAATGCAGGCAAAGGCCGCATCAAATTATGCAAATGCAGCTCTTGCAAGAATGGAGGCATTGGAAAATGGATACGATGAGGCAATCATGCTGAATTATCATGGTAAAGTTGCAGAAGGAAGTGCTGAGAACATTTTCATAATAAAAGATGACATTATTCAGACGCCTCCGCTTTCAGCAGGAGGACTGGAAGGCATTACGAGAGACAGCATTATTCAAATCATTGAAGAGAACGGGGGTTTTGTAATTGAACGTGATCTAGAGCGAGATGATCTGTATAATGCAGATGAGATTTTCATGACAGGTACTGCTGCTGAGGTAAAATCGGTTATACAAATCGACAGAGTCAAAATCGGTAGTGGAAAAATGGGCAACATTACAAAGGCATTACAAAAATCATTTACAGATGTGGTAATGGGCAGAGATGAAAGATTTTTGCCGTGGTTGACTTTTATCTAAAATTCATCTAGTTTTTTACCCGCATCAAAGAGTGAGAATCATGGAATCGTGTGCACCTGGAGAAACTCAAGAGATCTGCTGGTTTTGTAGAAAAGGCCGTCATGATGACTGTATGAAAGAGATACCCACGCAAGGAAAATCAGACGGACCACATGACTGTACATTTGATACAAAACTCATTCCATGCAGATGTCAACACTGAACAATTAGCATCAAATACGGGTTATCTTGAAAAATTCCATGACTTATGATGAGAGATTTTGGAATCAATATGCAAATGAAAATGAATCTAGATACAATGAAGAATTTGCAAAGTTTGTTAGAGATTTGGCCGTTTCCTTGAGATGTACAAGCGTGTTAGAAATCGGATGTGGTACAGGGATTGATTTGAGACTATTTACAGATACATTTCAGATTCACGGCATTGATCTTAATGATCATGCGCTAGATATTGCACAAAAAAAATTACCAGCTGCTAATTTTAAAAAAGGCTCTATAACTGAGCTTCCATTCGAAGACGCTTCGATTGATTTTGTTTTTACACACGGATTGATGAATTATCTGGATGATGAGACAGTCCAAAAAGGAGTTGGAGAGATGTTTAGAGTTTCAAAAAAGTGGATAATGAATTGTGAAAAATTTGAAGAGACAGAAAGACAAATAGATGAAAAACAAAAATCACGAAACATGAAAAATAAATGGTTAGATCTTAAAGTAAAATTTGTCAGTAATGTGGATATGCATGAAGACATAGAACCTGACAAGCCCAGATTTACATTATTGAAAAAAGTGTGAAAAGCTTAATCTCAAAATATCTCTATTGAGGAATAATTTTTGGCAAAGTTATTGTAAAAATAGCAGGGGTTGCTTTCAACTTTAATAGTGCCATGATGTTGTTCTATAATATTTTTACAACTTGCAAGACCCAAACCGGTTCCTTTTTGCTTTGTTGCAAATAGCGGTTCAAATATTTTAGGTAGATCATCATCAGAAATCCCTTCTCCAGAATCAGTAAACCCTATAACAGCAAGATTTTCTTTAGCATGAAATTCAATCTCAATCTTTCCTCCATCAGGCATTGCTTGAATAGAATTTACAATTAGGCTGATAAATGCAGCATACACCTGCTAGATCAGATATTGCATTGCGAGATAAATTTGCTCGTGGAAATAGAACTCAATTGATAGCATATTTGCCAACTGAACCTGCTTTTGTAGATTAGATAGTGTGCATAGCATTAACTATAATTAGATTATCTGAATAATACGTAATTTTTTTGAAGAAAATAACCCTCTAAGATAGCTTATTTTCAATCATTTCTTTAAAATACATAATTTATAATTCAAAATCATGGAATTTACTGTATACACATCAGATGTAAGCAGTTCATTATTCTATATTACACATGTAGACAATATTCCTTCAATAATTTCAAAAGGTATTTTATCTCATAATTCTATTGAATCTGAAGGATTAGCTCATACTTCAGTATATGACAAACAAATTATTTCTAATCGTAAAAAAAAAGAAATCGAAGGTAAAAGCCTGTGGAACTACGCAAATCTGTATTTCCAGCCACGAAATCCAATGCTCTATCGTGTAACTATGGAAAAATCTGTTGATTCTATTGCTGCAATAGCAATTAGAAAATCCATTATTGAAGCTTCTGGTGTTTTTATTTCTGATGGAAATGCTGCAAGTAACAACACTAAATTTTATCCTGGGGAGCAGTTTAATCTTGTTGAACCTCAAATACAAAGAATGGCTAAACTAAAGTGGTGGTCATGGCATGATTCTACTAAAAGGCAAATAATGGCAGAATGTTTAGTGCCTGAAAAGATCCCTCCTCACCTTATTAATGCAATTTATGTTAGTAATCATGAAATTGCTAAAAAAATTGACAAATCTATTTCTTCTAACACTCCTGTAATTCCTGAACCTATTATGTTTTTTCAACCTGTTAAAAAAATTGATCTTACAAATGATCTTTCATTGGTTGAAGGTGATTTGTTTTTCTCCAGAATGCAAACTCTAACTGTTAGTGTTAATTGTAAAGGTGTTATGGGGAAAGGATTAGCATCTCGTGCAAAATATCAATTTCCTGATGTTTATGTTCATTATCAAGATCAATGTAAGAAAAAAACACTAAGAATGGGTAAGCCTGTATTGTATAAACGCGAAAGTCCCTATAAGGAAGAATTTGCAGATGGTCTTAATGTAACATCTACCATAGACAATAGATGGTTTTTGCATTTTCCTACAAAGGACGATTGGAAAAATAATAGTAACATCGATGATATTGAAAAAGGATTACAATGGTTAGTCACTAATTATAAGAAATTAGGAATCACTTCTCTTGCCATACCTGCCTTAGGGTGTGGTTTAGGGAATTTAGCATGGAAAGATATGGGTCCAATTCTTTGTAGTTACCTATCCACTATGGATATTCCAGTATGGGTTTATCTCCCTGCTGAAAAAAATGTGCCTGAAGAATTTCTTACTAAGGAATTTTTACTTAAAGGCAAAATCACTGGATAATTCAATATGGTTTCAGGAGATATAAAAATATCAAAAATAATTATCTGGTTTACTTCATGAGGAGGCTCAATTCCCTGAAAATTAATGATCATTTTATTAGTATTCATTATATTATGAAATTATGAAATTTTGTGCAGAATGTGGTAAAGATCTCAAAAGAAGTATAAAATTTTGCCTTGAATGTGGATTCAATATTGTTCTCTAATTACTAAAGAAACTAAGAAAGAAGTTATTGTTGAAAATAATATTTCAGAAGAATCTGTATTTGATGATGAAATATTAGAAGAACCCATTGTAGAAAAAACTGCCAAAGAACTTGGAACAAATTTAGAAGATATGGTCGAAAAAATCCTTCAAGATAGGGGATTTTCCACTGAAACTAGAACAAAAACTAGAGGTTCTTCTGGTCAACTAAACGAGATTGATATCATTGCAAAGAGAAATAGAATTGTACTTGCAGTAGAGTGTAAAAATTATGCTGAATCAAATAAAGTTGGAATTAAAGAAATACGTGATTTTAGTGCAAAGCTAGATGATTTAGATGTTAAAAAAGGATTATTTATCACAAATTCTGATTTTTCACAAGATGCAATTGGTTGGGCGACAAATAATCTACAATTAAAACAAATTGATTTATGGAATGGCAATAAACTTACAGAGAATTTCCAAGCTACTGTTTTAGGAAGATCAGGTGGACAATTAACAAAAGTTTCTGACTGTCTGAATCCAAGAGATAGCATTGAAAATTATTCTAAGATTTTATTAAAAAATAAAAATAGTGTGAGAATTACAAGACGAGATCTTGTCTTTCATCCTTATTACATACAACTCATCTGAAAACCCTGCAATACATCAAAAATGGCGCAATGTTAACCAGCCCGGGATAATTTCCCGCGTTTCTTTCACATCTGATTCTTGTTCTGTGAAACCCGTTTTTCAGCCAGGCAAAGAACCGTTCCGCTACGAATCTTGTCCTGTATGTTTGGAACATGTTGGTATGTGTATTATAACGGCGTAGCAATGATTGAGCATGGTTGTGACATAATAACAAGCATGAATGATGTGTGCAGGCATGGAAATTGGTCCAGGACTTTCATAGATGATTGGAAGTACATGGCAGTTGCCAGCGAAGATGTACCAAGTAATGCAGTACACTGCATGATAATGGAAGATAGAAAGATTGCTACCATTCAGGGGTGCTTTAGTAACACGGTAGATCAGAGTGATTTTTCTGATACCATGTGCAGATATGGTGATGTATGTATCTATACATCCTCAAATGGCAATCAGATATATGATAGCGGTGATGAACGCGAATGCATACTTGATGCAGGAACATCAAAGGAGTATTTACAGGAAATACCAGAAATAATGCAGATGCAGGAATGGCAATTTGTAAAAATCCCAGAAGACAAGACAGAGTTACCATATCCGATGATAGCATATGTGAATTATTTTTCATTTATGAAGGGCATGACACCACATCACTTTGAGAAATTATTTTCAGAGAACAAATAACATTTAGGCAAAGCAGTCAAATTACAAGATCACATATGAGCCTAGGACATATTTTCATAATTTAGAGTTACTTGGTAGACAAGTAATAATGTGCAACAAAAAACTTGTCAGAAACATATCTCTCTCTCAAGTTTTAGAACAGTACAAAATAATTATTTCAGATTATGATATTCACGTATGTTAGATTTTCATCATATATACAAATCTCTAATGGAACACCAGGGTTTTCAAATAATATCGATTCCTGAATTTTTACATCCCCTCTTACAACCTTAAACGATGACTGTGCATGAGCTTGCGGGATATCCCAGTTCAATAATGGTAAAATGAATTTACCAACAAACTCAGGATATTTTTCTAAAAAATTATTGGCAGTATCATTGCCATATCCTAAACGTAAATGCTCATCAATACTTGAAAATAATCCATCATATGACCAGTCAAAATCTACATCTCTAAGTTCTTCTGCAATTGCATCTAAATCTCGAATTATATCTTTCTCTTCTATATATCCTGGATGCTCATCCATTGAAATTATAGATCTGTCTGGATATGGTGGTTGTGGTTCTTCACCAGGTCCCCAATTTGGAAGTATTTGATTGGTACTGATTTGATAAATCCCATCTCCAACATAATTCATGTAATAGTATATTTCCCAAGGTTGGCCAATTTTTAGATCAAATTTATTGTATGGGTATGTTGGTTCTGATTCAAGTAGGAATCTAACTTCAATATTATGTAGGTTTTCTATATCATAATGGATGTTTTTGGTAATGTCAAATGTTTTTTTATCCCATTGAGAGTTGTACCATTCATGTATAGAGTATTCATCGCTTGGGTTCAACCAAGTTAAATTGTCATTATATCCAACTGAAAAGAATGTTCCATCATGATCATAGGTATTTGACTTTTGATATTTGATTATTTCATCTACTTCCCAATCATCTGGATGGTCTGATTCGTTAGTATCATATTTTACATATGTATATGGTACATTAATTGTAAACTCCTCACCCACCTTGACATACTGAGGCAAGTCAAATTCATACCAGGGGATGGTTTCAGATATTCCAGATCCCAGATTTCCGCTTGCAGTTGGTGTGTGTGACCATCTTTTATTGAGGTCATATGATGTCTGTATTAGGGTATCATTAGAAATTAGATAGCCACGCTCAAAAAGTGCAGATGCAGTAGATGGTAAAACAAATACAGCCTCGCCTCTCATGTTAGTATGCTTTACAAGCTTTGCTGTGTTATCTGATTCTGCAAAAACTGCACTTATTATTGTTAAATCAGATATCTCTGCTGTATCAGTTGCTATACCATTAGTAAAATTAATTGCAAAAAATGAAAAACCTGATACAATTACTATCAATAACATGACTGAAGCTAGAATAATTTTTGTAGTCTTTTCCACTATAAATAGGGCGAAAATGATGTATTAGAGTATGATCATTAATGGTGCTGGCATTTTGACTGTGGGTTCACTCCGAGCAAATGATATATTTTTACATCCAAACAGTATGACGTGTTTATCGTTGACTTGCTGATACAGTAAGAATTTACACATTACGAGATTATCTCTCATAGTCAATACCATACATAATGACTAATACTGAAGTTTTTAATTTAAGTATATTTTTTTACACAAGGGACAACGTAGCATATTTGTATCTTTTTCAAGTACAGTGATTTGTTGGGTGAGAGCATCATACTTAACAAGAAAGAAGTTTTTGTTAAAACCTGAAATGTAGAACTTATCCTAAAACCCTCCAATACATCATGATGCATGCCAGATACACAAACCCGAGACAGTTGTCACAGTTCCTTTCGTATCGGACTGCCGTCCCGTAAAGTCCGCACTTGAGCCAGGCAAGGAACCGCTCTACGACAAACCTTGTCTTGCTATGATGTTTTTGATTCCTGTTTTGTGCAACGTTTCTTGAGTTCCTTTTGTATGGAATGCAACAGTCAATCCCATGGTATCCCAGATAGTTTCTGATGAATGCCGCATCGTATCCCCTGTCGGCATACGCTGAGATGATCTCCCGTATCAAACCATCATCTGCAGGTTCTGAGATGTCTTCTACTCACTTAATTCAGATATGATTGTGTTATTATTGTATTATTATTGTATCAAACCATCATCTGCATGTTCTGAGATGTCTTCTGACACACCAATGAATTTTGCACTGTCATGGACATTTGCAGGGCTGGCCCTGATTGGGATTGGCAGTCCTGTCCTGTCTGCTGCAATGTGTATTTTTGTGCCCAGGATCTTCCTGAGCCCGTCATATCCTGTTTTGTCCCCCTCCTTTTGGGGGCAACTGATGATGAATCAATTGATATTTTTTGCAGGCTGGTTTTTCCCTGTCTGTGTGCAGGTTTTATCAGTCCTGATAGAATCCTTTTCCATATTCCCTTTTGTTGCAGTTCTGAGAATCTCAGATACGCGGTGGATTTTGAACCGTATCTGTCTGGCATGTCTGCCCGCCTGCAGCCGGTTGTTAGGACAAACAATATTACGTTGATTGTGTTTCTGTCATTGCATCTTAGCCTGCCAGTTTTTGCAGATGTGATGCAACCGTGTTCCATTGAACGTCTGACATTTCCTTGTGAATCATGAAAGATACATCGGCAGGGTCATTCTTGGATCCCGATTGTCATGAATTATTTACAAAATGATCGGTTTTAGGATGAGTTGATCGTAATATCTTGTTTGGTGTTGCAGTTATTGCTGTTATTGTTTGTGTAATTGTTTTTGTTCAAACACAAAAAGAACCATTCTTGTTGCATCAAAACAGTGACATGCCAGGGGAGATCATACCAGATAACTGGGCAGATGTGTGCAGAGAAGATTTGACTCAAATTAATAGGGGCTGTATATGGGATAATTCACCATTTGATGATTGCAGGAGGATGTTAATGCAGGACACACCATGCATACAAACTAGCTACAAACCTACGACTCTTACAATGTGTCATGAGAAATATGATGCATACAAGCAAAATGTATTTGGTAGAGGGCCAGTATCATTTGATTCATATTCTAGTGGATTTTGTGATCTGCCAGAATAACCAAAACTATTACACAGCAAATGCGGCTGCCAATACTAGTATTATGTTTTTTTGAAATTATTGCATATTATGATTTATCTGTGATCATCAAGAATCATTAATGACCATACAAAAGGCACGAAAAATAATACAGTACTCGATACAGCACTACACCAAGGTAGCTGACGGCATGGAGGAGTTAATTAAAGATTGGACGTATGAATACGGCGATGAGAACACTCCCAAGGCCATGGGACACTCCATATCTGGCATGGCACGGGATTACATCAAAGTATTAAAGATGATAGATTCCCAGCTTGCTCCAAAGTGCAAACACCCAAAAAAAGACCGCGACAAGACAGCTGACGGACAATGGTATTGCATGAACTGCAATGCCGACCTCTAATTTTTTTTATGCATAATATGGAGAAAAACCCGTTTTAGGATCTAAAATAATAACATGTAGGTACCAGTATTTTTATAATTGCAAAAAAAAATCTTGGTTTTTCTAGTAATATTTTCTGTTGTAGGTTTTTTTGCAACGCCTGCCTTTGCCCAATATTATAGCTACGAGTTTGAGATAGATGGCAGCAAAGTATGCAGAGAAGATTACAACCTAATAATAAAAACAGACAGTACAAAACAGGTGTGTGTAAGCATCTTAACTGCAGAAAGATTGGCAGATAGGCAATGGGGATTTAATCAATTTGTCATTAATTTGGATAAAAAGGAACAAGCGTTAAAATCAGAGATGCCAAACAAGCTGGAGTTCAAATACTCAAGTGTTCAAAACAATGCAGTATTTGCAACCATACCACTAACTGAGAATCTTACAGATCCAGAAAATGTAATGACAAAAATAGACGCAGTTCTTGGAGGAAATTTTATGGAATACAAGCCATACTGCATATTATTTTACGAACGTATGTATCAAAGCCCGCCAGATATCAAATGTTTTCACTCTGAAAGGGATGTAATGAATTATAAAAGTCGTCTTGATCTAGCGATGTTAAATTTTACAAATGCCAAATTACCACATCCTACACACGGCGATCTCAAGATGATACATCCCAAATTGATAAAGTTTGCCTATGAAAGGCCAAATAATCTTAGCCAGTATTGGGCAGAGAACAAAGACATTAAAGATAAAGTCCCATCAACACTTCAAGGCATTGTAAGAGATGAGCCTTATTGCATATTTTATGATGATGGCACATTTGCACGCAAATGTTTTCCAACAATGGAGGACATTATACCATTTAACAATTACATACAGAGTGTACATGGCAAGCCAGGATACTATCACATCTATTCTAATGGCACTGCAATGAGGGACAGCGAAGGGTGTGTAACTGGATATAAAATAGGTGCGGGATGTAAAAAGGAAAATCCCGTAAAGGATGCACAGGCAACAATGCCATTTAACTGGCCTTCTGAGCTTGTGACACAACACAAAAAGATTGCAGAGCCTTACTGTATAATTTATGACAGCACCTTACGTAGTTGCTTTCAAACATTTGAGCTTGTAAGGATGAGTTATGACATTAATCACGGAATGGGCCATTTTATTTATTCTAATGGTACTGCCATTACAGATAAGAACGGTTGTATATTACATACATCACCTGATGAGGCTTGCTGGCATGGTAATAGAGTAGATACTCTCAAACTCTCTGAGAACTTTAACTGGCCATAATATATTTACAACATATTCATAATTTAAAATCAATCAAGGCACCAAACTGGCAGAAATTTAAAATAAATATTTAAATTCATATGATACCTTTTGATCAAAGTGTGGCTCTTGGCTGTTTTTTTAAAGAAAAATGCCTTGTTTTAATAGCCATGTTTTTTGTTGCATCAGTATTTTCAGTAGAGAATGCATTAGCTGAGGAATATACATATGAATTTGAGATAGATGGCAGTAAAATTTGCGATGAAAATTACAAAATTATGGCAAAGTCATCAGAGAAAACAAAGTTTGCATGTGTCAAAGAGCAATCATCTGAGAAATTAACTCTGCGTGGTTGGGGGTTTTATGAGTTTGCATTACAGTTTGAAAATAAAGAATTGGCATTAAACGTTGATAATCCAACCAAAATAACCCTCAAACAAATGCATAAAAATCTGCCTGTTTTTGGCACATTAAATGTATCAGAGATACCCAACAACTCTGATCATATCAATGATAATCTTAATGGGTTTTTTCAAGCACATATAATTGTGGATAAACCGTACTGTATAGCATCATATCTTTTTTTTGGATGTTTTCAAACATTTGAGGAATTAGATGAATTTGGAGCAGATGCCTGTATGTTTGGTACATGTTGGTATGTATATTATAACGGCGTAGCAATGATCGAGGAGCATGGTTGTGACATAATAACAGAAATGAATGAGGTGTGCAGACATGGAAATTTTTCCAGAGCTTTTATTGGTGATTGGAAGTATATGGCAGTTTCCAGTGAAGAGGTATCAAATGATGCAATACACTGCATGATAATGGAAGATAGAAAGATTGCTACCATACATGGGTGTTTTAGTAACACGGCAGATCAGAATGATTTTTCTGATACCATGTGCAGATATGGTGATGTATGTATCTACATATCCTCAAATGGTAATCCAACATATGATAGCAGTGATGAACGCGGATGCATACTTGATGTAGGAACATCAAAGGAGTGTCTAAAGGAAATACCAGAAAGGATGCAGATGCAGAAAAAATGGCAATTTATAAAAATCCCAGAAGACAAGACAGAGTTACCATATCCGATGATAGCATATGTGAATTATTATCCATTTATGGAAGGTATGACACCACATGACTTTGAGAAATTATTTACAGAGAACAAATAACATTTAGGCAAAGCAGTCAAACTACAAGATCACATATGAGACTAGATATATTTTCATAATTTAGAGTTATTTGGTTGACAAGTAATAATGTGTAACAAAAAACTTGGCAGAAACATATCTCTCTCTCAAGTTTTAGAATATTATTAATAATTATTTCAAATTATGATATTCTCGGATGTTTTCCCAAGGGCTAAACAATTTGTAAGGGTTATCAACATCACATGAAGTTAAAGGTATGTTACCCAAGTCTGTAGATACTACGACAGGATTAGTTTTCAAGGTACTGCATATGTTGCCTTTATGGGTGCCAACAACATATGATATACCATCTGTGAGATGAATAATAGGAGCTCCACTATCACCACCAGCACTAGTATAGTTTGAAATCATTAAATTTTCAAATACAATTTTTAATAAAACATTAGTATATGTGACTCTAGTATATTCTAATTTACCATGGGAGTTTGTTTCTTTACCATACATAGATAGGACATCACCCTGTTTCAATATCTTAGAAGCATTACCTTGAACAACATCAATTACTTTACCAGTTAAAGTTTGTATTTTATTTAACTCCACTGTAAAGTTAGTATTATTTACTGGAATGAAACCAGAGTCATTGTTAGTTGGACTTTTCAACACACTAATCTTTCCAGTGGTATTTGCAAATATATGCGAAGTATTATTTCTGTCTACAAAAAAGAATGGATCTTTGGCTGCATAAAATGAATCATATATCGGACGTGTGATTCCATGGCCAGGCGCAATCATTCCAATAGTTCCATCATCAAGTTCAACTCCAAGAGATAGTGTAGAATCCAACCCGCTTTCAGCAGGTACTACATTGCCATTAGAAAGTGTAAAATTACTTGAAGTCATAAACATCTCCATTCCGCCCATCAGTTGAACCTTGGTGCTATTTTGTGGTGGTGTAACCACAACTGGCTCTACAGGAGTTACAGGCTGTACTGGTTTTGGCTTCTCAACACATGTATTGTCTTTTACCTCAAAGCCTGCATCACATGATGTTACAATACACATAGCACCATTCCATTCCTCATTACTAGCTGGACATCTATCAACACACTCCAACCCGACTAGTTTTTCATCATACTTGCACTTTGGCAAGTCAACACAAAGAACACCCTCTAGTATCTGAGATGAGCCGCAGTCAGGCAACGGCACCATAATAGGCTTTACAATATCAAAATACTTGTAAGAGATATACCCAATAGGATACGGACTGGAATAATAGACCTTGAAATAAAACTTGTATTCTTTTCCTGGTATGGCATCAACTGTATAACTAGTGGTACCTTTTGGCATCTGGCCAAAATACTTGAACTTTCCATCAATGTACCCATACAGCTTGACATACTTGTATAATATAGGGTTGTCCCAGAAAACTATGATATCATCACCTGCTATCTTGGCATTATAATTTCTAAGATCATATAATAGTGGGTATGAAAATAATTTTTCCACATTGTATCCGCCTTTTTCAATGCCGGACTTGTATCTGTCACAAGATCTGTCCTCATGAAAATGGCACCTTGCATTATAATTTTTGTAATATGTGCACTCTGAGCTTCTAATGTCATCTACGCATGGATTGTCTCCTTGTGATGTTACAGGAGGTGTTGTCGTAGTGGACGGTACAGTTGGTGTTGTTGTCTTTTTGTACTTGGCAAGTTCTGATGATGGCAGTTTGTTATCCTCGACCATGGCTTCAGCCATTGCCTTGCATGAGGCAAAGAATCCAGACTTTACAGGGCTACATAGTTTTGAATAAAGGCTTTCATATGTTCGCATGAGCCCAGGGCTTACATGGGACTCTAGCTCAACGTATCCATACTCTATTACTATTGGCAAATCATAGCCTAGCGCATCTTGTATCTGCTTCTCAGTATACTCTATTCCGACTAGCTGTGCAACAAAGTGTATTCCAACAACTAGCTTGTCACCTGCAACATATGTGTAAATAAACGGAATGTCTGGCACGATCAGATTTTCTGAGCTATTCTGGTCCATCATAATCTCAGTCAGTTCCTGATGTGCATCCTTTAGCGCAGTCTCATTGGTATCAGTATTGCCGTCCTTGGAATAGTCAACATCAACTCCTGCCAGGTCTTGCTGTGTAAAGCCATTGTTGTTGTTACTAGTATAATCATCTTCTAGCTGGTTTGAATAGTTGCCTAGTGCGCTGCCTGGCACCAAAAGAGCAACTGAGAAGACCAGAGTTGCAGCTAGAAGTGAGGGTTTCATAATGTATTATGTGAAGCAAGGTATTATTTATCATTGATCTTGATCGATACAGATATATCATAAAGTATGCATGTATGCCAGTATCATGCCACATATGCTGATCGCAAAAGAGATTTTACGCATTACCAGTGTGAATGTATTTTTATAATCCCCTGCCAACACACCATGACATGCCAGAGCAGAAATGGGGGACAAACACTGGCTTTGTCCTAGCAGCTGTAGGCTCTGCAGTAGGGATGGGCAACATCTGGCGCTTTCCATACATTACAGGTGAGAACGGCGGTGGCGCGTTTCTAATACCATACTTTACAGTTACAATTCTTTTTGGATTGATATTCATGTCTTTAGAGTTTGCAGTGGGGCGGTACTACAACAAGAGCATAATTGGCTCCCTTGCAAGCTTGGGTTCGCATTTTAGATGGGCAGGGGCATTTACTGTAATTGTAATAACTGTCATAGCTGGGTATTACTTTGTGATATTGGGCTGGGTTGGCTCTTTTTTTGTATCTACTGTATCGCATGATACCATGACATTTGATGGGCTGACATCATCGTACTATCCAATATTATCATTTGGTGTAGTGCTTGGTTTAGTAGCTGCAATTGCTGCTGGCGGCGTATCTTGCAGCATAGAGCGCCTAAACAAGTACGGTGTACTAGCGTTAATTGCAATACTTGTGCCACTTGCCATTTATGCCGTATCCCTGCCAGACTCTGATAAGGGCATAGCATACTATCTTACGCCAGATTACACAAAGATATCAGATCCTGCAATATGGAGCACGGCATTTGGGCAGGTCTTTTTTTCACTCAGTCTTGGTATGGGCGTAATGGTAGCATACGGCTCTTACATCAAAAACAAAATTTCCCTGGCAAAGGCCTCGTCTGTAATTATTATGACAAACGCATCAGTATCAGTAATTGCAGGCTTTATGATATTCTCATTTGTGTTCTCGTATGGTGCAGATCCTGCATCTGGGACAAACCTGGCTTTTGTAGTCTTGCCCCAGGCATTCTCAGAGATGGCCTTTGGTAGCGTTGTAGGCTCTGCGTTTTTTGCTTTATTGTTTATTGCGGGGCTGACATCAGCCGTATCATTGTTAGAGGTGCCAATAGGTGCGCTATCAGAACAGTTTGGCATCTCGCGAAGAAAGGCCGTACTGGCATCATCAGGTATTGTCTTACTAGTTGGGATTGTAGCCTCACTTGGGTACTCTCCAGTATCCCTTAGCATTGGAGATACGCCAACACTTGACTGGCTGGACCAATACATTGGCAGCTATGGCGTGGTGATTGCTGCAGGAATGTTTGCAGTTATAGTGATGTGGAGGATGGACAAAGGTACACTGCTTGAGCAGCTTGGCATGCATGGCAAAATAGCAATGCCTGAACGTATACTTTATGTGTGCAAGTATGTGCTGCCAGTGGTAATCATGCTATCGTTGGTTTTCTCATTTGTATCCTAGTTTTGCACAAGGAGGATAAGCTATACCATGACAGTTGTGTTTTTCACATGATACTGCAACTGCCTGTGTCCTGCAACCATAAAGACAGGGCCATGCTGCCAAATAAAATCAAGTCAAAAACTTGTATATGCGCCATTGCAAAAGAAAAAGATTAAAGTGAAAACTGTGATTAAAATATATTCTCGGCAGGCTAGATGTGAGAAATAACCAATACTCCCAATACTGTCTTTGCATTTATAGTCATTTGATGCCTGCCAACAAATCAAATCTTTTTAGAAATAGTCATATTGATTTTTTGGATTCAATTATATCAGTAAACTCCAAAGTGGGGTAAAATACTGCAACGATAAAAAACATCATAGTTGCCACCACCCTAAGGCCATATGAAAATGTGCTAAAAAACATCACATGTGCAATTGCAGTTGCAATCAGTGCAGTAAAAAATATTATTATAAATTTTCTGGTATCATTTATCATATTTTCAGGATGTAAAGTTGGGGTGATGACCCATATATGACAGTATTATTTTATGTGTATAAAGTTACCGTAAGGTATGTTTAATTTTACACTTTTTGGCACAAGGGAGCTTTGGTTATTTTCAGATGTAACTCAAGCAGTTATCCTGATATAATCAATGCCGACATCCTCATTAAAACTGCTCATCTGTGCGTTTATTCTAATCTTAAACTCATCATTAAGATATGCTGACAAGTCTATTCTTTGTATCTCCCAATCATCCGTATCTGCATCTGTATTCTCACTCCATGTCGCAATAGTTATCCATCTGGAGCCGTCATAAATGTCGATTCCCATATGCTCATCATCATCTAAGGATCTGTCTACAAATCGCGATATCTCCAAACTTGCAGAGCCAAGTGATGACAAGTCAACATGGTTTGTAAGTGTCAATGTACATGTATTATCACAGTCATGGGCAGTTGCAAATTTGTTGGCTTCATCAGTGGTTAGGCTGCCTTCTCTCCAAGTAGATACAGTACTCCACTTATCATCTCCTGATTTACTCCAGGAATCCAGGTTGTCAAACTCTTCACTAAATGAGATGGATGGTTGTGGAGGTACAGTACCAGAACCAAGCGAGATTACTATATCATCAACGCTGACTATCTAGCTACTAGAAGAAGATACTGCGTTAAATTTGACTTTGAGCTGGTTTGACTGGTATGATGAAAGATCTATTGTCTCGTTGGTCCAAGTAGAGTCATCCTTGTCATTATCAGCTGACAAGAAAACCAGCTCTGTCCAAGTTGTGCCGTTGTTAGTGGAGACATGAACCCTTAGTCCTTCACCATTGTCAATGGATGTAGAAATAAATCTATAAAACGATAGTTCGGTATTTTGACCAGTTGTGTCCATACTGTTAGATACCATGTAGCAGTTTCTATCACAGTTAGATGACTGTGCAACTTTGTTATCTGCTGATGCTCCTGGGCGTTGAACCGTCATAATTTCCCAGTTATCGTCATCTTCTGCACTCAAAGTCCACTTTGAAAAACCACTCTCAAAGTCATCAGAAAATTGAGCATTTGATGAAACTGAGTTTTTGGCCCCAGTAATATTTAGAGAATCCATTATCAAATCTTCTGAAGAGCTACTAGCTTTGGCAACTGCCCTTATCGTAAAGTCAGATGACCCAAGATAGGATGCAAGATCAAAGGTTTCTTTGTGCCATGTATCATCGTCATCAACTCCACCAGCCCAAGTAAAGATATTGCTCCAAGTTGTGCCGCCATTAGAAGATACGTCAATTTTTAGATATTCGCCTGAATCAAGAGAGTTATCAACATATCTGTATAATGATAAATTTGCAGTGCTGTATGATGTAAGGTCCAAACTGTTTGTTAATACAAGTATACATTCATCATCACAGTCATCAGTTTCTGCCACTGTGTTTGTTATAGGATGATCTGGTGGATGGCCTCCCTCGTCAGGCAGTCCGGTGCGCCAATTTAACTCCCCTTCTTTTGTCCATGCATCAAGATTATCAAATGTATCAGAAAAGATAGTAGTCAATCCATTAGAAGTCGTGGGAGAAACAGATGATGTGGTATCAGAAATATAATTTAAATTAAAAATTGGTGTAATGTCTGGATAATTCAAAGCATCCCAATCAGCTTTGAAATCATGAATGTTTGATGCAATGTACGGCGATGCAATGTTTTGCACTTTATCTGTACTAAAAGCAGTCCAAAGGTTACTATCCAATGCATCTATTTTATCATAAGTAGTTGTTATTCTAGGATTGCCTCTGGTTTCATCTACACTATCATGAATATCCCAAAGGGCAGCAGTTATCCAACCCTCTGTAGAGTCTCCGTTACTAGTTGGAAATAACTGGTCATTTTTTGTTCCACTCTCAAAATTATTATTGTCTCCAGTAACAAATGAGGTGTGGTTTGGAGAATTGTTTGCATATATTCCCACAAATGTTGCCCAACCTTCAGACCATGCACATTCTTGGTTTGTAATAATATTTGAATCATGTATTGGTTGACCTACTCCTCTAGAAACGCAACCAGTTGGGGACTTTCCATCAGGAGTGCCACTTTGTAATGATTTAGCATATTTGTAAGCTGCATCTTGTAAAAAATGACCTACTTCATGAGATATCCATACAGGGTAATCACTTACTCTTTTTATCACAGTAGAACCAACTCTATAATCATCTAAATGAATAGAATTGGATGCAGAGAAATATTGTCCAATAGAATTCATATTTGGATCTGTATCGTAATACACGTTTAGCACAGGCATGTTTCTAGCTCCTATATTGTGGAATTTTGTCAGAGTGTCTTGGGTTATTTTGAATACATTATAGGATTGGAAGAAAATATCTTTATTGTCAATTCTAACTTGATCATTATTCCTAAAATTGACTGTTACACTTTTAGGATTAGAAATAGAGTCAGTGCTATAGACAACAAGATTCTGTTCTTTTGTGTTATCTTTTAATATAATATTTTCATTTTTTAGTTTTAATGTAACCACAAAATCCGGTGTGGTTCCATCACCGTCAGGATCTGATGTAGGCATAAGAATTGTAAATTGGCCATTCTCTAATTCTTCACAAGCAAGATAACCACCAAGTTTGTTCATTGTTGTAAGAGTATTGGTTGTGAGATTTTTATCTTCAATACAATATTCTATTGAGACACTAGGATTGACAAATCTATTGGGCAATTCTTCAACTTTCACATCTCCATGAACAATGAAAAATCCAAGTTGTGCATGAGCTTCAGGAATACTCCAATCAATCATTGATAGAATAAACCTACCAACAAATTCTGGGTATATTTTTAGAAACTCATCTGCCCAATCATCTCCGTTATACCGTAACATTTCCTCAAGACTTTGAAATTTACCATCAGATAACCACCATTGATCCTCGGCGGTTCTAATTGCCTCAGCTATCATCTCAAAGTCTTGCTCTTTGGTTAATGGAATAGCATTACTTGAACCTGTCTCTGAATATTTTGATGGTGGTCTTGGACAAATCTCACATGGTGTTGGGTTTTCACCTGGTCCGTAATTTGGTAAAACTTTTGTCTCACTGATTTCATATGTACCATTACCCAAATCGTTTATGAATAATTCTGTATACGAGTATTGTCCCATTTTAATAAGAATGTCATGAAATGGATAACCAACCGTACCATTAAGTAAAAATTGAAGTTTGATGTCGTGTGGAGTTTTCACGTCATAATGTATTTCTTTTTGAATAGAGTACCCATATTTTTGCCAATCATAATTGAATCCTTTACTAGTTTTATCCACATCATTTGGATTTAAGAAAACCAAAGGTTCAGGATATGTTATTACTAACTCAGTTCCTGTGTACCCATAAAACATATCTGGTGAGGGTTTGATTATCTCATCAATCTCGGCTTCTTCTATTGGAATGGTACCATCCTCATCATCATATTTGACAAATGTATATGGAATGCTTATTTCAAATTCTTCACCCACCTTGACATATTGAGGTAAATTTAATTCATACCAGGGAATGGTTTCAGATATTCCAGCTCCCAAATTTCCGCTTGCAGTTGGTGTGTGTGACCATCTTTTATTAAGATCATATGATGTATTTTCTAGGGTATTATTAGAAATTAGATAGCCACGCTCAAAAAGTACAGATGCAGTAGATGGTAAAACAAATACAGCCTCGCCTCTCATGTTAGTATGCTTTACAAGCTTTGCTGTGTTATCAGATTCTGCAAAAACTACATTCATTATTGTTAAATCAGATATCTCTGCTGTATCAGTTGGTATATCATTGGTAAAATTAATTGCAAAAAATGAAAAACCTGATACAATTACTATTAATAACATGACTGAAGCTAGAATAAATTTTGTAGTCTTTTCCACTCTAAGTAAGGAGAAAGTGATGTATTAAAGTATGATCATTAATTTTGGTTTCTACATATTACCATTATAGTAAACTTGTTTATTTTGATAATAAAAAAGATCATTTAGAGTTTATTGACGGTATGCCATTTCCATTAAGAGCATCATAGTATTTTCTTGAACATATCAACTGAAAGGTAACAAGAAGAAGAACCAACCGATTACGGTACAATACCCGAGATAATAATATTCTTATAGTAATGTTGTATTTGCCCAACTAATGAAAATTCTAGTTTTTTATCTCTTGGTACTTTTTATGATACCTGCATCTTTGGCATATGCAGCTGATGTAACAATTGAACCTGTATCTGGCTCTGCTACCCCTGGATGCGAAGATACTGAACAAAGTTGTTTTCTCCCACATATGGCACGAGCCAATGTCGGTGATACAGTTATCATGACAAACGCTGACAGTGCAGCTCACACATTTACATCAGATAGTCCATCTACTGACCCAGATGGCGTATTTGATTCTGGTTTGTTGTTGGCTGGAAGTTCATTTGAGTGGGGTGCCAACTGAGCCAGGAAGATTTAGCTATTTTAGTACAGTTCACCCCGGGATGCAGGGTATCATTATGGTAACAGACGTTGTTGCTACACCTACCTTTACCCCAATACCTACACCTCAGCCATCAGAAGTATCAATAATTTCATTAAACAACAAAATTTTAACCTTAGAAAAGATCATTGATGCAAAAGAAAAAAAGATTACTTTGTTGAAATATAAAAATAACATGCAATCCAAGCAAATTGATCTGTTAGGGGAGCAACTTGAAGAGCTGCAAGGTAATATCAATCAAAAGTTGCAGACAATCCTTGATTATTTGAATCGTGAAAGATAATAAAGATCAAATTTTATACTAATCATAATTATTCCAAATAATGGTTAGAGTATGCAGTTTATGTAACAAAAAATATCCTGAGAACATACACACTTGTGAACTATCTCATTGTGGTTTATGCGGATTTACAAATCTGACAATAAAAAAGTGGAATCCTATCCGTGATCCAATATCTATACTCATACATACAGTATTTTTTATTTTATCCATACCTGCAATTACTATAGACTCTCCTGATACAATTATTGCAATTGTAATGCTACTCATGATATATTCTATTATATTTTATTTCTATTGTCTTAATATAGATAGAAGGCCTTTTCATTTTTGTTTATCGTGTAATACACAACCTAAGAAAATAATATAAGGACCTCCAATTGGTACTTCTTCAGAATATATTGAAAAATTACCTGTAAAAAAACACAACAAAAAACTAAATTTACGTGAAATTTTATATCTATTGGGTAGTGGTGCGTCAATCCTTGCAGTATTATTAGTTTTTATTTAATATTGTAAAAGATCATAATTAAATATTTGTAAAACAAAAATACAGTATTGTCAGTTAAGAATGCCTGTCCAGGTGGATGTGGTAAAGAAATTGGTGGCGATGCCGTACAAATGCGTTGGCATTTATCTTCACCGAAAAAACATTCTGAATTAGTTAACGATCCTAAAAAAATATCTGAGCTAATTGAGAAAAGTTTTCCTGATTCAAAATGAGTATCTATTGATACCTTGCCAAGCAGAACAGCAGATATTGCTACCAATAATACAAGAATGAGTTTTTTCTTCACGATTAAATCTAATTTATTTTAGATATGTTAGGGTATGTATGGCCATTATCAAAACAATCATAATTTTTTAGATAATCCAAGACATGTTCATTGTGCACAAAATATTTTATAGCCAACTCATCCTAAAACCGATCATTTTGTAAATAATTCATGACAATCGGGATCCAAGAATGACCCTGCCGATGTATCTTTCATGGTTCACAAGGAAATGTCAGACGTTCAATGGAACAGTTGCATCACATATGCCAAAGCCTGCAAAAACTGGCAGGCCAGGATGCAATGACAGAAACACAGTCAACGGAATATTGTTTGTCCTAACAACCGGCTGCAGGCGGGCAGACATGCCAGACAGATACGGTTCAAAATCCATCGCGCATCTGAGATTCTCAGAGCTGCAGCAAAAGGGAACATGGAAAAGGATTCTGTCAGGACTGATCAAATCCGCACACAGGCAGGGAAAAACCAGCCTGCAAAAAATATCGATTGATTCATCGTCAGTTGCCGCCAAAAAGGGGGGGACAAAACAGGATATGACGGGTTCAAGAGGATCCTGGGCACAAAGATTCACGTTGCAGCAGACAGGACATGACTGCCAATCCCAATCAGGGCCAGCCCTGCAAACATTCATGACAGTACGAAATTCATCGATGTGTCAGAAGACATCTCAGAACCTGCAGATGATAGTTTGATACGGCAGATCATCTCAGCGTATGCCGACAGGGGATACGATGCGGCATGCATCAGAGACTATCTGGGATCCCATGGGATTGACTGTTGCATTCCATACAAAAAGAACTCAAGGAACGTTGCACAAAACAGGAACCAAAAACATCATGGCAAGACAGGGTTTGTCGTAGAGCGGTTCCTTGCCTGGCTCAGGTGCGGACTTTACGGGACGGCAGTCAGATACGAAAGGAACTGTGACAACTGTCTTGGATTTGTGTATCTGGCATGCGTCATGATGCATTGGAGGGCTTTAGGATAAGTTCCATGAATGATAATAACTGACATGC
>CATOSM010000006.1 GCA_951812645.1 uncultured Candidatus Nitrosopumilus sp.
TGAACTTATCCTAAAACCCTCCAATACATCATGATGCATGCCAGATACACAAATCCAAGACGGTTGTCACAGTTCCCTTCGTATCTGACTGCCGTCCCGTGAAGCCCGCACTTGAGCCAGGCAAGGAACCGCTCTACGACAAACCTTGTCTTGCCCTGATGCTTTTGATTCCTGTTTTGTGCAACGTTCCTTGAGTTCTTTTTGTATGGAATGCAGCAGTCAATCCCATGGCATCCCAGATATCTTCTGATGCATGCCGCATCGTATCCCCTGTCGGCATACACAGATGATCTGCCGTATCAAATCATCATCTGCAGGTTCTGAGATGTCTTCTGACACATCAACGAATTTTGTACTGTCATGTACATTTGCAGGGCTGGCCCTGATTGGGATTGGCAGCCCTGTCTACCGCAGCGTGTATTTTTGTGCCCAGGATCTTCCTGAACCCGTCATATCCTATTTTGTCCCCCCCTTTTGGCGGCAACTGACGATGAATCAATCGATATTTTTTGCAGGTTGATTTTCCCCTGTCTGTGTGCGGATTTGATTGAACTGGATAGAATCCTTTTCCATGTTCCCTTTTGCTGCAGCTCTGAGAATCTCAGATGCGCGGTGGGTTTTGAACCGTATCCGTCCGGCATGTCTGCCCACCTGCAACCGGTTGTTAGGACAGACAATATTCCGTTGATTGCATTTCTGTCATTGCATCCTGGCCTGCCAGTTTTTGCAGATGTGATGCAATCGTGTTCCATTGAACGTATGACATCTCTTTGCGAATCATGAAGGATGCATCAGCAGGGTCATTGTCAGATCCCGATTGTCACGAATTGTTTACAAAATGATCGGTTTTGGGATGAGTTGAATGTTTTAGTTAGAAAGAAAACCTAATGCACGTTGTGCTGGGGATATAGTTAATGGGTAATTTTTAGGACCCACATGTAAATACAATCTATCAGGAATCCACTTTGGAGAATAACTATAGAGTTAGTTTCACTCGATAATCATAATCTGTCTTTTTATGGATTAAGATAATAACATGATAAAAATATGAACTTGAGTATTTTTAGGCATGATTAAAGACATTGATCATGTTCTTGATTTTTTGAAAGTTAGTGGACTGAACAAATATGATGCTACAGCCAGTAGAATTATTCCTGCGAATCCAATATAATACGTCAACATGTTAAAATCTGAAGATTTTGAAATACAATTCTGAAGTTTTGTCTTGTTAAGTGAATCTAAAATTCCATCCACAATACAATAATCAGTAGTTGTTAAGATAAATGAAAAACCATACGCAGATACAGTAAGAATCAATCCGATCATTAACATAAAGAATCCAAGTTCTCCTCTTCTTTTCGTTTTAGATTGACCCTCAGTTGATGATTGAAAATTTTTCTTAAATGTGACATATAATCCAAAAGAAGTTACAAAAAAAATAATTGCAATCATAAGTGCAATAACAAGATTCAGAGTCACACGTGCAAGTAATATTATATGAATAAAATATTTAGGTCACGCTGACGATTACCTTACTAAATAAACATCAAAAATACAGATGTCGGTACAAAAAGATAGTCTTTTCTTTCATCTAGTTCATTTTTAGATAAAACCAATCCACTTTTGACTCCAGTTGTATCTAAAAAGCTAGTTAATCCACCTAATTCTCTAGTATCTACTTTATTTCTAAATTTTACTTCTATAGGAAATTCAAATTTATCTTGCTGATATAAAACAAAATCAACTTCCCTATTTTTGTCATCTTTCCAAAACATTAACTGATTTCCATAATCAAACCCATGCTTATTCTCAGACAGTGTAAATGCCCATCTAATCAGGTGGTCTGCTACTACTCCTTCAACAACACTACTTTTTCTAATCTCATCAGAAAGATATTCTTCAGCTAGTGAAAATGGGTCTTTTGAGCCTAACCAGGAGTTGAAAATATGAAGATAAAACGGGTCATGAAAATAGAATTTTTTATCTTTTGCAATTAACGGAATTTTCTTCTTTTCTCCATATCGTTGAATTATCGTAGTTACGAGCATTTCTTTGAGGGTTAATCCATAGTCTTGTGCTGTGGCCCACCCACTTAATTGAGCAGATTTTCTTAGATTGTCCCAATTTGTACTTGATCCATAGCTTTCAATTATTGCACTACAAAATTGCTGCAACAGTGTTTCTTTTTTCTTTAGTTCCTGCCAATCTCCCTTAATTCCATTTAGATATTCTGTATACAAATCTGCTTCAATATTATTGGTTTTTAATTTTTCATCTACCATTTTTGGTATTCCACCTGTTAACATGTACTCATATAGATAGTCATTTAGATCATCTAAATAATTGTCGTTTAATTCTTCAATATCTTTAGGTATTTCTTTTGCTACCATCTGTGAGAATTTTTTTATTCTGTGAGTAGATGAAAGTAATTGATTCTCTGAAATGAATTTTGCCAAATCTTTGTCAGAAATACTAACAAATTCTACAAATTTCATAGGCAGAAGTATTTTATCATAAGGACCACTAGTGCGCCCTTTTCTTCCAGGTAACTTTTCAGTTTGATTCATTATTCTAGAGGCTTGAGAACCCGTTGCAAGGGTGGTACTGTTTTGGAATCTTTTATTGTCCACTAGCCATTTTATTGCATTTGCCCAATCGTTTACTACAGATATTTCATCTAGGAAAAAATAGGTTCTTTCATTTGTTCTTTGCCGTTTGCTTAATCTTAAATATGCATCAATTACATCAACCAGTTCTTGTTTTGAAGTTATTAGATCAAATGAATAGTAGAAAATATTCCAAGGGTTAATTCCATTTTTTAAAAAATCTTGAATTTGTAATTTTATTAGAGTTGTCTTTCCAACTTGCCTCGGACCTCGCAGTGTATAAAATACTGAATTGTTTGCAGCATAATTGAATTGAATTTTATGTCTTAATCTTGAATCATATTTTATTTCAGAATTTTTCCATTCTTCTATCTTGTCATCTTTTTCAATACTCTTTGCTGATTTCCACCAGGGGTTTGCTTTTCTAATATCACTGTCTTTTACCATGTTTTTTACACTGAGAACTTCTTTATATAGTAGATCCAATTAATTTAGAGTTTCTTTATAAAGAAATGATAGACTAGTTAGAGTTTCTTTATAAGTGAATTACATTACGCTTAGAGTTCGAACATGTATTCACATCTACTAGATTATAGCTCAAAATATCTCAAAACCTACTCCTAATATAGAAAATAAGATTACCTAGTTTGAAAATTTTACACAATCTACAGCATAATCACGGTTTTTGTTTATTAGAAGTATATGGTGGTGTAAATCAAAAATTTTAAAAAATTCCCCTTAAGGGCATTTTTTATTGGTTCAATTCTCAACAAATTTGAATTTATTCAAAAATTAACTAGTAACAATCTAAAAATTCATCTGACACACCATAACCCTAATTGATTCATGATTTAGGCAAATCATATGAAAGATTTTCAAATTTTTAGCATTTAAGAAATATTCAAACTAAAATTAATTAACATTCAAAAAAATTAAAAACTGTGAAATTAACAGAATCATTTACAAAAATAGGAGAATTTTTTATTGAAGATGAAGGCTATCGAGGGATATTATCATATGATCCAAAAAATGGACTTTTTCTAAATTTAAAAAATTTACCATTTACACATGACAACAAATCTTTTCCACTAATGGCAAGAATAATTGATGGGAAGCCCTATTCCTGTACATTGCTTAATCTATATCCGCAGAAAAATACGTTTAGTGGAAATCCTGATGGCATGACAAGAACTTCATACACAGTTCAAGCTATGTTGGGAGAAAAAATAATAACAGAACAAGGAGACTTGTTATTTAACAAGGTTCGATTCATTTATTCTAATTTTCGTGAGTGGTTAAACAAACCAACCGTGTTTGCTAATTTGACTTATGATGACACAAAAGATGATAACATTCAATTGAAAAAATTTCCCAATATCACAGGTTCATTGAATGAGTCCTTTGATTTTGAGATAAAAATCAGGAATACCGGTTCCTTTGGCAGTGTGAGTGGAGATTTTGACATTTCATTAGAACAAAGCGTTACCTTTGGAATCATTGGTAAAAATGAAAAGACATTCCCACTTGCAGAATATCTAAAATTGAATAAAGTTATCAAATATTTTTTTATGTTTTTACAAGGCAGGTATGTTGAAGAAGAAAACATCTTCTGTGAGATGAAAGAGGATGATAAACGTGCTTATGAACATTCATTAGAGCTTTTCTTATTTCAAAGACGATTAAAACAGGCAACAAAACTTGGCACTGGTGAGCGTTTTTCTTATCCTTACAATCCATTCATCTTTGAGAGAATCTTGCAAAATTGGATTAAAAAATATGAAGAAATGCCTGATTTTTTTGACAAGTTTTTTGAAAACTGGATTAAGGAAGATCTTTCTCCAATAAAACAATTTGAAAATCTTTATGGTGCTTTAATTTCGTATTACAATTATAATTTTGATGAAACAGTAATACCTGAAGAAGATTACAAAATATTTTTCAATACTATGAAAAAGCAATTAGAAACTAAAGAACAACAAAACTTTGCTGAAAGATTTCGACCGTTAAGAAATAAACTAAGTTTGAGACTTCAACTTAGTAAGATCTTTGAGAAATTAGAATATCTAAAAAATGAAGAAAAAAGGAAACATTATGTTGGAATGGTGGTGGATCTGAGAAATCGAATCCAACATGCAACAGAAAATATCAGTCCTGAACTTTTACGAGATTCATCTAATATGACACATAATCTAAATTCATTTACATCTGGTTTGATTTTACATGAAATTGAATATAACAAAAAAGATTGATAAAGCAAAAAATGAATGAAAACACAGTTACTTTTTCAATTTTTTAGACTAAACATGGAAGGTGGTGTCTGTGTTTCGATAACATTTAGTTAGATTAGTTGAATTTTCAGTAAGCCAAGAAAATCAAGACACTAAGCAAAAAGACGCAAAACAGCTAAAAACCTGAAACTTGCCAATTTACGAATTAGAATTGACTATTTTCAACCCTTTGATAGTGAAATTTCTTGAATTTGTTAATTTTGAAATTACTCTCAATAAAATACCGATCAAGTTATGTGATCTATGATGGATCAGTTAAAACTTTATATATAGAACATATAATATGTTCTATAGTAGAACAGATATGATGATCGATAACCTCAAAAACAAGACTACAAGTTATGATGGTGTGAGGACATCTTCAAATCGTATCTGTAAAGGAAAATGTGTTCATTATAAGGCAAAAAGACCTGCTAATGGAAGTAGATATGCATCTGGTCAAGTTAGATGTCAAACCTGTGAAATCTATCTCACTCCAGAAGGGGTAAAAGAAAATCGTTTTTGTAAGTGCTGTAACTTTAGAGTAAGAACAAAACCACGCAATAGTCTGTATAAAGAAAAATATCAAGAAAACGTTAGAAATTTACCTGAACCTGAAATTAAACGAGTATCTGAAAATAATGGTTTTGGGTTGGAAGAACCAACTAAGGAACAAATTAAAAATGAATCCAAAATAGGGAAAAAATCTACTCCGGTATATGAAAAAACAAATGAATCGCTTAAAACATACTATGAATTGAAAGAATTTCTAAATTTTACTTTGAAATTACAAACAAATCATCAATTAGTGATGTTAAAAGAATTATTAGAACATGGCAGATTACATAAAGGTGAAATTGCAGAATCGCTCACATATTTTAATAATAAAGATTCATCAAACATTGATGCAGTAAAACAATTTTTTAGTGCTCCGGTATTTGATATCCTTCTAAAACATGAACTAGTTACTATAGATGTCTCTTCAAATTATCCTCACATCTCATATTTCTCCTTAAACGTAAAACTAACAGACAATCAAAAATTTGCATTGTTAGAAGATCTTTCCAACAGATTAATGGAATACAATACGGCACATAATATTCCTGAAAATGAATTTCCCAAAGCAAACAATATGAGAAATATAAACTGGGACATATCTGATAAAAATTTACTAAAATACAAATCAAAAATTTCTGAGGATGCATCATGAAATTAGATACAAGAAGAAAAATATTTGTACAAAATTCAAAATGTACGCATTGTGGTTCAACATCTAACCTACAAATTGATCACATTTATCCAAAATCTAAAGGAGGATCTGATGTCAAAGGGAATCTTCAGGTTCTTTGCTCCAAATGTAATTTAAAAAAAGGGAGTAAGTTTACATCTAGTTTTTCGCATTATAGGGGAGATTATCATGATTAATGAAAATCAAAATACGTCATATATGGATAAAAAACAGAAAAATGATATTCAGAGATTAAAACAACTTCAGAGCATTAAATCCGAAATTTTGGTGGATAGGGTTCTTCAAAAACAAGATAGGCTGAGATATTTCTATCTTAATGAAATTGCATTAGATCAAATCAAAATAGAACAAAAAATTGTTGTGCGCGAAAAAGACCTTAGTTTACTCAAAAGATTAGAGCCTCAAATTAATGCTGAGGGTCTGATTGAACCATTAACCGTTGAGGATTTGGGAAATAATCAGTTCCTTTTACTTGCTGGTCAACATCGTTATCATGTTTTACGTGAACTTGGGATTGAGAAAGCTCCTGCAAAAATATACTTGGATTTGGAACCTGGTGAGCGTTTAACATTAGGATATATGTCAAATGAGGCACGAAAAGACCCTCCAGCTGGTAGAAGGTATGGATCATTGAATGATCAATTCAATGAAATTAAAACAAAATTGCAACAAGAACTCAAGAGACCTCCTTCTGAATTTGAAATAATTACTGACATGTACATGGCAAGAAACTTGAACAATAAAGAGAAATTACAAAAATTAAAAACTAAAGAGATTCTTGTTGGAATCTTACTTGATAACATTAAGGATAATCCTGATTCCTTAGTTAACAAATTCAAATTCATTTCCGATGCACAGGTCCCTAAAACCAAGATAGTGAATTTGGTTGAGAAATTCAAACTCAAACAAGGAAACCTCGAATTTCCATTACTGACTTCTAAAAATGCATTTTATGGTTTAACTCATTTAATCCGAACCACTCCTGTATCAAATGAAGAAATGAAACTTGATAGGGATTACAGACATTTAGAACTACAAAATGTTACTGCTTTCTTAGATTTACTAATAACATCTCACATTAAACCCTGGATGGAATCGGGAAATTCTACAAACATTGATGCTTCAATGAATCTTTGTAAACGACACATCTTCGAAACTTTGTGCAAGTTAATTGCAAACCGATTGCGCGATCGCGATTTTGATATTACCTCAAAAGATGGCAAGAAGGCACCCCTCTATACTAACAAGAAAATTCTTTGGAAGCAACTGTTTGAAGATATTGAATACTTTTTCAATCCTGACTTTCTAAACAACCCAATTATTTCTCAAGAAAGAAGTTTAAGTCATCTTTGGGACAGATGTGAATATTATGTGATTACAAGACCTGGGAGGCTACCTGGCTTTTGACTTTGAATGCAAAATCTCTGCCTGTTGATAGGGTTCATGCCCTGGAAGATCTTTTGGACATGTATCATTTCAGGGATGAAGAGGTTTTGTTATGCGAAGCCTTTGCAAACGCCGTGGATGTTTTTTTGGAAGACAATATCAAAAGCCCAAAAATAGAGATAACTCTAGAAAGAACAAATTCAGATGTAGGATACATCAATTTTCACAATAATGGTACCCCAATGACACGAAAACAATTTAACAAATATCATGTAATTGCTGGTTCATATAAGAAAAAAGGAGGGGGAATAGGTTTTGCAGGAGTAGGCGCTAAAGTTTTTCTTGCATCTAAAATTGGCGGCGAAATTATCACAATCACTGGTAAAGATAATGTCGATTTTATGGCATCAAAAATGTTTAGAACTGAAAATGATGTAAAATTTACAGAAATTGAAAATCTTTCAGAGATTTTTCCAGATAAAAAATACAAACATCAATACGGAACGACATATCGAGTTCGAGTTAATTTACATGGATATAGGTATTTTAAAGAAAGATTAGAAGATGTCATTAGATTTTGGTGGAATTTTTCTTTATTGAAAAAACAATTCGATATTTTTGTTGATGGGGAAAAAATTGAACCGTTTGATCCTAAAGAAAGATTTCGTAAATCATTTACATGGAAAAAGCATAAGATAGACTGTTATTGTTGGGTTTCTAGAGAAGATATCCCTCCAGAACGTCGTCATATTGTATATGCTGTACATGGAAAGCGAATTATGAATGAAGTAATATCTCAACCTATTCGTCTTAAAGAGGGATATTTCAACAAAGTTTGTTGTTTAATTGACGTTAGTCATATCGCAAAACACATTCGAACTGATAAAGAAAGTTTTGCTGGAAATTGGGAAACAAATCAAACTAGGCAGGCAGCACAAAAATTCTTTGTTCAATTTCTCACGGAGCAAGGATTACTTGGCAGAGACATTTCCAAACCACAAACAGCAGAAATTGTCAATGAAATGACCAAGGAACTCGACAGATTGCTAAAAACCAAAGAATTTCGTGATCTAAATCCTTTTTTGGCGCCTAGAAAACGTATGATACCAATGCCTGACAAAGATGGGGATATTCCATTAAGCGGTGTTGAGGGAGAAGGACTAGCAGGTGGAAATGGGTCAAGTGAGGATAGCGCCATTAATTTAGGACATGGCGACGGTAAATTTTTTGTAGAAGATCCAGATGGCGATAAACCAGGAAAACAGGTTGAAAGAAAATCTAAAGGTATTCGAATAATTCCTACTGACGAATATCCTGATGAAAAAGAAGAAGCCTGGGTAGATCTTAATCGAGGTGCTGTTTGCATTAATGTTTTACATCCATTCTATGTTAAGATGCAAGAATCAGATAGCAGATTTGGAAAATTTGAAAAATTTAACATCAATCGTCTGCTGATTGAAGCGTTAATCAAATTTAAAAACAATGAACTTAAAGAAAATTGGGATCCGGAAAAAACATTAAACACATATCGTGATTTGCTACATAAAACATGGGAGGTATAATGAAAAAAATACCTGTACAAATAGTTGAATTAACATCCCCTAGTGGAAAAAAAGCAATTGATGTGATGATTGATATTTATGATTACAACGAAATTGAGAAAGGGCAGGAAAAAATAAAACAATTCAAGAAAAAATATTTTGAATATGTAAAAAGAGCTGAAAAATTATTTTATGGAGATAACAAATCTTCTAAAAAACGTAAGGATAAACCTAGTTCTATGTATTGGCAATTGGGAACTCTTCTTCAAAAATTCAACAAGGAAATTAAAAATGAATTTAAAATAACCAATTACGCTGAAGCAATTTCTAGAGATTTTGCCTTAAGCAAAGATTATCATTATGATATATTTACTGTTCTTCAAATTTTTAAAAAAAATGAAATTCTTGATTCTGTTCCTTTTTCATATTATCGGGCGCTGAAAAGAAAAAGGTCTGATTTAAAAAAACTTGGATTGTTTGAACGAGAAATCAGACGCTTGAATAAGATGGGAATTAACAATAATCTTCCAGGAAGAGAAAATTATAAGGTAGAGTTGATCAATATTATTAAGGAAGCAAAAAGTAATTGAAATTTCATAAATCTAAAGATAGTCAAAAAATACATCAAATTCTGTGGGAAAATCGTTTAAATTTTAAAGATTTTTTATAATAATCAGAACTCTAGAATTAGAATAATTCAAAAAGATCATATTGAAATTATGATGTTTGCTCGTACATTTTCCAAATTTTATAAAGACAAAAAGAGGTTTATGATTTGAATAATTATGAATGATGGTGATGTTGATACGTCTGAATTTTATCACAAAAGTTTTTTTCAGATTTAGATAAAGAAGCCGTAAAACTTTGTCAAGAAGGGGATTATGCAGGAGCACTTCAGAAAACTTCAAAAAAAACTGGTCTTTATGCAAATCATTTTCGAATGTATGTTATGTTAAAAATGAGCAGAGAGGATATTGCAAAACAAATTCGAGATTTTACTTTATCTGAATACAATGGATATTTTGGTTCCCCACCATATGTTTCAGTACATAGATTGTTTGTAGAATCCTGTCTAGAAAAGAAATTAAATCGAAGTATTACAAATGATGAAAAAGTTGCAATTCAGAAATTTCTTCTTAATGTAGCAAAAAAGGCAAATTCTGAAAATAATCACAGAGCATTATTTCAAACGATTGATTTTCCAAAATTTTTAGGAGTAACAAAGAATTTTGAAAAATTGATTAGAGAACTAGCTGACAAAAACGGCTTATCAGAAAATTCTACATATAATTCAAAACCAAAAAAGCTATCGTATACAAAATTAATGAAAATGATTGAAGGTACAGAAAAGAAAAAAACAAACTCAAAATATCTGGATTATGTTTCCGCAAGAAGATTAGTTTCTAAATCGAAACTAAAATCTGAAAAAGAATGGATGAAATATTGCGTTGAGGGTAAAAAACCAAGAAATATTCCCAATAATCCTCAACTACATTATTCGGTGGATTGGAAAGATTGGGATGACTGGTTAGGTATCCTTTCAGAAAAATACATGTCATTTGTTGATGCCAAGAGATTCGTTTCAAATCTCAATCTTGAGACTAAATCTGATTGGACCAAGTATTGTAAAACTGGAAAATTACCCATGAATGTTCCATCAAAACCTCAAAAAATTTACTCCGCAGAATGGAAAGATTGGGATGACTGGTTAGGATTGTATGATAGAGAATATCTTTCATACAATAATGCGAAAGAAATTATTTCTCAATTACTGCTTGAAGACAAAAAAGATTGGACGAGATACTGCAAATCAGGCAAAAAACCACCATCAATTCCGATAATTCCAGATCTCATTTACAAGAATGAGTGGAAAGGTTGGGATGACTGGTTAGGATTGTATGATAGAGAATATCTGTCTTATAACAAAATGAAGCAATACCTGCTCGATTATGGAATTGAAAGATGGGATCAATGGAAAAAGTTTAGAGATTCTTATAAACGACCAAAAAACATTCCTAAAAATCCATTGAAAATTTTCAAGTCAATACTACCAGATGGTATTAGCACTCATGATTTTTATGGACTTTATGATCGAAAGTATCTTTCTTACCATGAAGCGAGTTCTTTGATAAGAAAAATGAAATTTAAGAATTTCAAAGAATATCAAGATTGGGTAACTTCTGATAAACGACTAAAAAACATTCCTCTTGAACCACTTGCATATTATACTCATAAACAAGCATCTACACATGATGATTTAATGTGGTATAGCTGGGATAGTTACATTGGATTAGAAAAGCAGGAGAAAAAATTTGACTAGGGTGTTTCTAAATAATTTTGGGAATTTGATTGTTGAGTATACCTTATCTGGAAATATTAACTCAGATTATGATGTAAAAGTTTTTTTTGAATCAGCAGACTTTATTGAGAATTTTACAACTAATCATCAAATTCAATTTGAATATAATACTAAGGAAAATATTTTACAGACTGCCAAAAATACTATTGATTTTCTTAAGACAAAATTTCCTACAAAATCAATTGAAATTGATTCTGAAATAACTTCTAAATTATTTTATTCTCAATTAGATGGAACAACCTTAAGCGACTCACTTAAAAAATGTAAAATATTAGAATCTCAAATTGATTATGATCCTAAACTAAGTAAATCATTCAAACGCCAATTACGTGATTTTCAGAAATATCCTGTAGAACACATGTTGGCAGTGAATCATGCAGCAAATTTTTCAGTTCCTGGAAGTGGAAAAACCACAATGACTTTTGCAGTAATTGTAAATTGGCTAGAACAAGGAATAATTGAAAAAATTGTTGTTGTTGGCCCAAATGCATCTTTTAGTTCATGGGAAGATGAATTTCAATTATGTTTTGAAAAAATGCCAAAATCAATTCGAGTTAGCGGAGATTTGGCTAGCATTCTATCAGACATTTCAAAAAATTCAGACATCATATTTGCACACTATCAAACTATCAATATTAGAAGAGATGATTTTAGAAAATTTTTACAAAAATACAAATCAGTTCTTATAATTGATGAATCCCACAATATCAAAAATCCTGAAATTAAAAAATGGGCATCAGCATTGTTAGATTTAGCACCCTATGCTAAACGAAGATTAATTCTTTCAGGAACACCAATGCCTCAGGATGAAAGAGATCTTTGGACCCAGATAACCTTTCTTTATCCTCATGATCTACCCTTAGGAAATGTAAACACCTACTGTGATATAGTGAAAAAATCAGGATTGCATGAAAATCACAAACAAGTGTTGAAGAAATTGTTTACTCGAATTAAAAAAGAAGATCTTAATTTACCTGAACCCAAGTTTATCAAAGTTCCAGTAGTCTTAGGAGAACACCAACGTCGAATATATGACTACATAGCAGAAAAAACACTTGAAGAAATCGAAAACACCGAAGAACAGGAAGAGCTGGATAAATTCAAAATTGCAAAAGTAATTCGACTAATGCAGGTAGCGTCAAATCCCTCTCTACTCTCTGAAAGATCTAGAGAATTCAACGTTGACAGCCCTCTCTTTGAATCTCCTTCTGAAATAATTAATGCGGAAATAGGTCTG
Source organism: uncultured Candidatus Nitrosopumilus sp. (assembly GCA_951812645.1). GTDB lineage: Archaea > Thermoproteota > Nitrososphaeria > Nitrososphaerales > Nitrosopumilaceae > Nitrosopumilus. The sequence goes on from CATOSM010000006.1 coordinate 12,646, forward strand.
GATATTAACAAAATCAACAATGATGATCTAAAATCAACATCGATTTATGAAAAAATTTTGAATTATTCAGCTCTAGAAATTCCAAGTAAGATAGTCACTGCAGGAAAAATTGCTAGAGACCTTTACAACAAAGGTGAAAAAGTAATCATTTGGAGCACTTTTTTGCTCAACATTGATGTTTTTCAGAAAGCAGTACTTGCAGATTTAGTTCCAATTGCAATTGATGGACGAGTTTCTAGAAACTTGGAAGATTCTCCAAATCGGGATGAATTAATAAACAAATTCAAAAATTCTCCCAATCCAGAGATATTGATTGCATCGCCTGCATCTTTAGGAGAATCTGTGTCTCTGCATAAAAATCTAAAAGGCGAGACAATTTGTACAAATGCAATTTATTTTGATAGAAATTTCAACGGGGCACAATTTATGCAATCAGTCGATAGACTTCACAGAGTGGGGATGGATAATGATGTCAAAGTAACATACCACTTATGCATCGGCATGGATACGATAGATGAGAAAATTGACCAGCGATTATGGGAAAAATGGGAAAACATGACTAATGCGTTAAACGATTCCTTTCTTTCCACCGTGGAAATGGATGTATTTAATGAATCCACAAGTGAATTTGTAAAGGATTATCTTTCTTTGGTTGAACATCTGCGTGAACTTCGAAAAAAGAAACAATTGGCACCAAAAATTATTGCTGAAGATACAATTATCCCAAAAAATTACGAACAATATTCATTTAACACTACAGACGGGAAATCTAATTCTGTAGCAAATTACCTTGAGTTAGATTTAAGGAATAATTTTGTCCAGTATTCTTGGAAACAAGCAGAAGACCTTGTGGGAAAACTATTTGAGAAAAAAGGGTATGAAGTAACTGTTGGAATCTCAACTAAGAATGGCGAAGTGAAAAGACAGGGTGATTTTGGGATAGATGTAGAAGCCAAAAACGAGAAAGAATTTTTAGGTATTCAAGTAAAACATTGGGATAGTGACATAGGTTTTGAAGATGTTGCTAAAACTCTTGGAGTTGCTCAAAAATTTAACAAAGTAATTATTATAAGTACTAAGTCGGGATTTACAGCTCAAGCATGGAAACATGCAAACGATAACTCTTATTTGATCGAGTTATGGGATTCAAGAAAATTTAAAGACGAATTATTGAATATTTTTTTAAAATAAATGATTGAATCATAATAAGACATTCTGGAATATTCTAATGGATATTATAATCTTGATTTAAAGTTGCATGGAGCCGTGCTATATTTACCCCATACATGTTGTGCTCCCAGTCAAATTTGAACCAGTCTGGTGTAAAAACAGAACCATCATCTAAATTTCTGAAAATCATGACAGTCAAGAGATAACTTCATGGGAATCAATAGAATCTCTTTAATTCCAGTTTGAACAACTTTCATGTTATGGCAAAGATATCCTATACCGAAACAAAAAATTTCAGAAAAGACACCATTCTATTGCTTGAGAAAATTGTTGCCATGGTAGATGATTACGAGAAAAAAGGATATCGTATAACACTAAGACAGTTGTTTTATCAGCTGGTATCACATGACATATTGCCAAATGACCAAAAAAAGTACAAGAAACTCAGTACAATAATCAAAGAAGCTAGAATGGCTGGATTAATTGACTGGGACATAATTGAGGACAGTATAAGAATTCCAACAATGCCAAGCGAATTTGAGAACATCTCAGATCTAGTCAAAGCTGCCATTCATTCCTACAGACGTGACAGGTGGGAAAACCAAGAATACTATTAGAGGTATGGGTTGAAAAAGACGCTCTGTCAGGAGTACTAGAACCAGTAACCAGAAAATACCATGTGCATCTACTGGTGAACAGAGGTTATTCCTCAACTAATGCCATGCATGAATCAGTACTGCGAATCAAAGAACAGAGAGACAAGGAATGCGTCATTTTGTATTTGGGAGACCATGATCCAAGCGGAAAAAACATGATAACTGACATCAAAAACAGACTGGACCAATTTCAATGCGATGCCATAATAAAGACTGTGGCCCTAACAATGGAGCAGATAAAACAATACAACCTTCCACCAAATCCTGCCAAAAAATCAGATCCACGTTCAGATGAATACATCAAAAGACATGGTAATTTATCATGGGAATTAGATGCTTTAACTCCTGAAGTGCTAAATGAATTGGTGTCATCCCATATTGAAGAGCTATTGGATATGAATGAATATCAGAGAATAATAGACCAAGAAGAAGAGAAGATGGAACTAGTCCAAGTTACACAAGACATTTAGTTTCAAATTATATTTTTGGAATAGTTCATCATGTTATCCATAACCATGATTTTACTGGTGACCGGTACAGTTCACCAGTCTAGTTCATCATAACAGTTCACAAAAAAATCACATTTTATATTATATAATAAAGTGTGGGAACTATGCCAGTGAACCGTCTTTGTGAACCGGCATAATTGTGATTCTGTCTCTTTGTTGTGGGTCTATTTCATCCAGAATGTCTTGTAATTTGTCTTGGCTATCTTCATAGCACCACATCTCCACTTTGAAGAACCATTGCAGACTCTTTGTCATGTTTGATTTGACTTGGTCCGGATGTGATTGGATTTCCTGTGGAGATTCTATCTCTATTGCCACTGAATTTAACACATCAAAGCTTTCATTGTCAAGTATCGGAATTGATATGCAGTCTGGCTGCTCTATTGTGATGTCTTGTTTTAGCACCTCAAAGTAGTCTTCATTATCCAGATGGTGTCTTTTTGCCTGCTGAATCAGGAAAAATGACTCCATTCCGCCCTCTCGCTGATTCTCTAATACTGGATTGAACAATTTGTCCAGATTTGAAGAAAGTTCAAACTCTATTCGTGATAGCTCCCCCTTGTTCATGGTGACTAGTCCTTGGTTTGCAAGAGTTTGCAGTCGCATCTTTACTTGTGATTTATTAACTCCAGACAGTCCTGAGATTTCAGACAAGTTTGGCCTGTTGGATTCGTTTCCTAGAGTTTGCCGGTTTTTGAGCAAATTATGAATCACAATGCACAGCTTGTGGGATTTTGGTCTGTATTCAGAAAAATTTGTAGATGTCATGCGCAATATTTTCTGGCTTTTTTGTGTGTCAGTTGGACCTGAGTATGATGCAGGTGTATCTTCACTGCTGATTTTATCATCATTATGATCTGTCTGAAATTCTTTCTTGTCTTGGGTTGTAATGTTGGTGTTGCCACCATCATTTTCTTTTTCTCTTTTTTCTTCTAGCAGCTCAGTAACTTTCTCTACAACTTTATCTGGAATCTCCTCATTATCATTTTTGCACATGTTCAACGTTTCATCGCAATATCTGTAGAGTTGTGGAATATGTTCATCAATCTCTTGTTTTGCTGAATCTCTAGCATAATCCTGTATCCTTTTGTCTAGCTCAAGTTTTTCTGCAAAGCTGTTCATGCTGGTCTGAATTGACTTAGCGTCATTTTTGTGATCAGATTTTATCAAAACAATTTCCTCTTTGAGATGTGTTATTGTTTGAGATAATGTCTCAGACATGGAGTTTGGATCAAAACTGAACAAATCTGCACCTCGCTCTGTTCCCTTTGAGAACATTCTCCATGACACCAAAAAACAGACACCTACCAGTCCGACTATCAGTATTGTATCAATTTGTGCATCAATATGTACTAGTGGCAAAATCACCACACCATCAAACACTGCAATTCCAAGTATTGTCAAGAATCGTACAGCATTCTCCTCTGATCTGAATCGTTGCATCTTTCCTGATTGCAAGGAACCGCCTATTGCATGTGGTAGTCCGATTGTAGTTACAATGGCTACATCAAAAAAATGACATCCAGCACGTTTTGTGGCGGTATGATCATCTGGAATACAACCCCTTGAGAATCGTATAATCAGCTGATTTTGTTATTGTCTTATTTATGAAATAATTTGTGGTATGACTTTTTTTCATGAAATATAATAAACCATTTTTATATAAGCCAAATTTTTTACAATTCTTGCTTTTATACAAATCAAGATATCATACCATGAAAGAGAAACATACAATTCAAAAGAATCTACTACTAGCAGAATTTGACAGAATGCAAAGAATAACAGGCCATATGCACAACTTTGATGTGATGTGGTCTCCACAAAGCAATTCACAGATTGAAGGAAAAGTTGAGGAAAACACCATCACGATATATTCAGAAAATATACAAGATGCACTAGATACATTGCAACATGAATTTATTGATTACATGATCAGCCAAACAATAAAACCGTACATCACACTAGTCAACTCATTGATGTCCATTCTAACAAAAGAAGCATATGGAACAAAAGAAAAATCTGTAGAAGCATTGTTACACTTGATCAATAGTTCTAAGAACTAGTTTATTTTCTTCTTCTAATGATTATGCGATTCTCTGCAAGTTCCTTTATTGGTTCCCAACCCTGGCATATGTAATGTAATAGCTGCTCATCATTTGTTATTATCTTTCCATCGTATGCTTGTTGTTGGTGTTTCTCTTGGGATACAGACATTGCTTTCATTATCTCTTGTCTTATTGCATTTGTTTGCTGTTCTATGTCTGAAAATATTTTGTCGTTTGCATCAGTTGAACTAGCTATTCTTTGTTTTTCTATTTTGATTTTGACAGGATCAATTCCATAAAGCTTTGCCTGCTCACGCCACATGTCAAGTGGCATCTCCTTTTTGTTCTGAGATGAATTGTTCTCACCACTTATGGTACACAAAAATTCTTGGCTCTTGGAATATGCCCTTCTCATGTCAGTGATCATCTCATCAGTTAACCTGCCTTTGTTTGTGGTGTATCTGGCCTCAATGTCTCTCTTGTGACCCATGAAGAACTGTCTGTATGCATGAGTCATCTTTCCATGGCTTTCTGCAAGCAGTAACTGTGTGTCAAAGTATGCTCGCAAGACGTATGGTCTTGCTTTTGTTATGCTCCATATAGCTTTTCTAGCATCTGATGTAATTCATGGTGTTGTGATTAAGCTGGATGGTTTCTGAATCTTGTTATTCTTTTTTCGTCTAGATTGGTATCCTTGCTCCAAAGATATGACAGGCGAATCCAAAGTGAGTTTTTCACCAGCTGAAATCCTTTTTCTCAGATAGCCTAGAACATACTCACAGCCTTCAGATGGCAAGAATGTAAAGTACTTGTTTCTTGTCTTGCTAAGGGATGCCCTTACTACAACTATTGCAGGAACATGTGCAAAGCTAACTGATTTGCCATCCGGTTCAATCACTAAATCAGGCAGATCAGCTAGCTTGAGACCATCTGTTCCATCATAATTTCCCATTACTTGTGATCTGATACCCGAAAAGGCCATCAAACGGATACTAAGTTCGAGTTCTGGGGTTTGCAACATTAAGAATTGATTGCAGCTGTGATTTGGTTGGTACTTGTTCATCTTGTATCTGTACTGGAATTCCAGCATTTGCAATCTTTACTTTTCTTTTTAGTTCGATATAGTTGAATACAAGCCATGACTTTATTGACTTTAGTATTCCATCAATATAGTTTGGTGCATAGTTTTGCAATTCCAACTAGGACACATGATCAAGTAACATGTCCTCTATCTTTATGACGTCTTTTCTTCCAACCTTTACAAGCTTGGCAGGTGTAGTGTTTGTTCTGTAACAGAATAAATTCAATCTGCGTAGTCTGATATCTGCATTTAGCTTGCTTCCACTGCTAGTGTTCTCATACCAACGTCTAACATTATCATCTTGCAGAAGATCTTTTGTTGCAGGTTTTTTCTTTTTGTTAGACATCATTTTTCTCCATAATGTCATATTTCATTTGCTTAAAAGCAAGTCTCGAATCCTGGAGAATATGGGCCCGAAGGGCTTCGATCCCTTGGCTCACCGGTTATGAGCCGGTTACTCTACCAAGCTGAGTTACGGGCCCTAAGCAAAGGGATTTTCTATCAGGTATAAAATGTTATGAGGTTAGCAGTATTCCTCGTAGCAGCCATCAAGCAGCAGGTTTTGTGCTGAAATTGATTTATCTGCAATTTCAATCAAGCTGCCAGAGTCAACGGAGGACTTCTCCAAGATATTTCTCCAAGATGCCGCATGCCTAACGTCAGCCTCGGTGTGAAGTCTAAAGTATTCGGTAGCCTCATTGTTTGTTAATCCATAAAATTCCGCCAACCCATCAAGTTTGGTTTGACTGATCTTGGGAATTTCTTTTTCAAAAGCGTACATTGCACATGCGCCGCCGTCAAAGGTATCCATTAGTTGAGTCAAATCAGATACCGCCTGTCTGGTTTTAGCGGTTCCAGAATATGGGATTAGTTCATCTTCAGATATTCCAAGTTGGCCGGCAAAAGCAATCCATGGCTTGATATGATCAGATTCCTCTTGTTGGTTTTCTACCAATTCGCTGGTTACAGAATCAGGGGATTTCTCAACAATGGGGGCCATAAAGGAGGGGACTGCTTTTACAAGCTGAAAGTATTCTTTGGAATAACCTGCCAAAGATTCCTGTGTTAATTTTCCATCAGACCATATTTGGTAAAATGGGTGTTTTAGTAAACTTCTTTCTTCAATCATTTCGTCAATTTTTTGTATTATGTTCATGATTCACCATCAATTACGCCAATAAAAAAATCTTTGTGGTTTACAAAAGATTTTATGGTCATAAAAAATAATTTTCGTGGGTTCCAGTGGTGTAGACCGGTCAAGCATTTTGCCCTTTCAAGGCAAAGATCCCGGGTTCAAATCCCGGCTGGAGCACCAAGATTTATTTACTTATGGCAAAGTTTTTTGATCAGGCCCATCTTGGACAGGAAAAATATCGAGATAAATCCCCTACTAGAGACTTGTGGAAAGTACATTCGGCGGATAGATCAGGCACTGGATGATGAACTTGGCATTTACTCTGAATCTGAATTTATTGGCCCTCTAAGATATTCTCTGGAAGGAGGAAAACGGATTAGGCCGATTATTTTGAATTTAGCAGCTGAAAGCGTAGGTAAAATTGACGAAAATGTGCTAGCAGCCTCATGTGCGGTTGAATTTCTTCACATGGAGTCAATCATTCACGATGATATCATTGATGAGGAGACTGTGAGGAGGCAAAAAGAGCCATTTCATGTCAGATATGGATACAATACAAGCGTGCTGACAGGAGATTTTGTTTTGGGACTGATTCTTGCCATTTCGTCCAGATTAGACAATGCCAGAATTACAAAGGATTTGGCCACCACTGCAATGTTAATGAGCGAGGGGGAGATGATTGAAGGGAGATTGGAAAATAATGAAGATGTAACGTTTGATGACTATCTAAGGGTAATCGAATACAAAACAGCAGTTGCATTCCAGGTTGCATCAAGAATAGGCGCAATAATTGCAAACGGGACTGAAGAGCAGATTGAGGCATTAACTGAATATGGAAGGAACCTAGGAATTGCATACCAGATTAGAGACGATCTACTAGATTGGAAGAATGAAGACAAACTGTTTAATTTGCTGATTAAGAAAAGTTCTGATCCTAGAGACGTGTTTAACAAAATGGAAGAGATGTTAAAAGAGTATTCAGAAAAAGCAAGAACCGCACTCAGAAGCATTCCAGACAGCGAGGCAAAAATGAATCTAGATAACTTGATTAAATTTACTTCGTTTAAGGCATAGGACCCAAACTGATTACAGGTGTTGCAAACTCTACAAACTTTAGTAATGGTTCTGGATATACGCCAAATCCGACTAGGAATATTGTCGAGAAGATCATAACTGCAATAACGGATTTTGGCTCTGCGACCCTCTTTTCGGTTTCCCCTTCAAAGTACATCTTTCTCGTAATCCAGCCATAGTATGCAAGGGATAATGCACTGTTGAGTACGCCGGCTATTGCAAGCCATGGGGCCCACCACAATGCAGATGTTGCATCTAATGCACCGCCAAACAGCATCAATTTACTCCAAAATCCTGAAAGTGGGGGTACGCCTGCCAATGCAAAGAGGGCAATAACCAAACCGAGTGCTGTAATTGGCATTCGCCTTCCAAGTCCCTTTAGTTTATCAATGTGGGTTGCTGCAAGGGTTGTTACAATACCGGCTATCGCAATAAATGCTGCGCCTTTCATTACAGCGTGATTCATAATTTGGTACAAAGAGCCCTGTAATCCAAGAGAACTGTGCGGTGAAACAGCAAGGCCGATCAAAATGTATCCAGCATGTGCGATACTAGAGTATGCCAGCATTCTAGAGACGTTCTTTTGCATGATTGCAGCGACATTTCCCACAGTCATGGTCATAACTGCGATAATACCAAGAGCCAAAGTCCAGTCAAGATTCAAAACTGCCATTCCAAGAATTATAATCCTAATTGATGCGGCAAATCCTGCTTTCTTGGTTGCAGCAGCTAATAGTGCCGCAATTGGTGCAGGGGCACCCTCGTAGGTGTCTGGCAACCATTGGTGGAACGGAACAAGTCCCATTTTGAATCCAAATCCTGCAATAAACATTCCAACTGAAAGCAACGCAAGTGGTAATAGCGAAGGATCAAGCGTTGAATAGCCCTGAATTACGTCTCCGATATTTGTAGAGCCTGTTAGGCCATAAGCAAGTGAAATGCCGTAAACTATGATTGCAGATGATAGTGCGCCAAAGAGGAAGTATTTCAGAGCGGCCTCGTTTGAACTTGGGTTCTTTTTCACATAACCAACCAAAACGTACGTTGGAATGCTCATCAATTCCCATGCAACAAATAGCATTATCAAATCAGTGGAATATGCAACTAGAACCATGCCGATGGTGGCAAGTAAAATTAGTGAATAGTAGACAGCAGGGGAGTTGTGTTTGCGCATATAGTTGAAAGAGCCGACAGTTGTGAATAGGGCAACAATCAGCATTGCAATTGCAAAGAATCCTCCAAAGCCGTCATCTACGATTACATCTTCTGAGAAAAGTGCAGATGAAGCGATATTGTCATTGATGAATTGGTATCCAACATATCCTATGGATGCGATTAATGCGGCAAATGCAATTACGGCATAAAATGAATTTGAGCCTTTTTCCCTTCTTGCAATACTGATTATTGGAAGAAGAATTCCGACAGTGCCCAAAATTGCGATTAATACCAACGGGGTTGAAGTAATCTCGATCATCCCATAATTCCCCTATATCAGCAATATCAGAACTACGAATAGCAGTCCTGCTCCAAATACGAATAGATATGATTGTGAAACGCCGGTTTGAGTTCCTTGAACAACTCTGGCACCCCATACAACTGCTTTTTGAACTCCATCATTCATACCATAATCGATAGCGGTCTTTTCAAAGTATCTGAAAATTGCTCTTGCCAACCATAATGGGGCTACAACAAAGCACCAATAGATGATTGCGTTAAGATACCATCTGTTTAAGAAAAGTTTGTGAATGGCATAAAAGAAAATATTTGAATTGACAAATTTTACCGGATCAACCCATCTTCCAATATAGAATATGTAACCTAATCCAATTCCTGTAGCAAATGCCACAAGTGAAGCACCAAGCGCAACTGGGTTAATACCATTCAAGAAATCCGGCAAGATTGAAGATTCGGATTTTGCGTGTTCGCTGTTAATGCCAAACGAATCTTCAAGATATACTTCGAACATATGGTGTAAGCCATGTTCTGTTGATAATCCAATTAATCCAATTCCGATTGTAAGTACAGCTAAAATTCCGTATGGAACCCACATCGACAGTGATGCCTCATGTATGTGATGTCCTTCTTCTTCCATCCTTTGGATATGTTTGCTCTTGTTTCCAAAGAAGACCATGCCAATCATTCTTGTAGTATAGAATGCAGTGATTATTGCAGTCAACACTGCAATTGCAAATAGCGGTAATGCCCATTCGTTTCCCGATGTGTAAACTGATGCAAATATTGCATCCTTACTCCAGAAACCTGTTGTGATAAATGGTGCGCCCATTAAACCAAGACCGGCGGCCCACATGAATGCATAAGTCTTCTTCATTGATTTTCGCAAGCCCCCCATATCCGTCATAAATCTTGAACCGACAACATGCAGTAAAGAACCTGCCGCCATGAACAATGAGGCCTTGAACATTGCGTGAGAAATCAAGTGGAAGAAACCTGCTGTGTAACCATCAACATATTGATGGGATAGTCCTGCAACACCCAGTGCCATCATCATGTAACCAATCTGAGAACCAGTAGAATAGGCAAGAACTTTCTTGATTTCCGGATTAACCATTCCTTGTGTTGCAAGCAGCAGGGCTGTAATTGCACCAACCCATGCAATAATCTCAAAGAATTGGTCTGCCATAATTCCTGCAGCTCCCAACGCAAAGACGATAGGACCAATTCTTGCAACCAGGAATACGCCTGCTTTGACCATTGTTGCTGCGTGGATAAGGGCGGAAACTGCGGTTGGGCCAGTCATGGCCTCCAAGAGCCATTCGTTAAGTGGGAATTGTGCCGATTTGCCAATGGCACCGCCAAATAGCAATACAAATGCAGGAACTAGCATCCCTTCTGCATTCATTGCAACTGCCCATTCAGTCCCTCCCATGAGTTCCTTGAAGCCAAATGTTCCAGCATACAAGAATATCAAAAGCATGCCAGCAATCATCATCACGTCTCCAACTTTGGTCATGATGAATGCCTTCATACCGGCATGTGTTGGTGCATAGTAATCCAAGAGACCAAGGGCAGTACGCCCTTCTTGTCCAACGTGATCCTTCCTTTTATCACGATACCAGAAACTTATCAGCATGTATGAGGCAAGACCTACACCCTCCCAACCAAAGAAGACCTGTAACAAGTTGTCAGATAATACGATTAATTGCATTGAACCAATAAAGAACATCATCCAGAACCAGAATCTTGTGGTGTCTTTATCGCCTTTCATGTAACCGGTACTGTAAATCATAATGAGGAACGAAATCCAGCCGACAACATTTGCCATGATTACAGACAGGGGGTCAGCTAGCACACCGCCGTTCAATCCGATTGCCTCAATCCACATTACTTGGTTGTGAATTTCAGAACCTTCAACTGCAAGCGGCAATAATGATGCAGCAGATAATGCGCTCATCAATGCAAATCCAACTGCAACGTATCCGGTAGCTCGCCTGGATAGTTTTCCAGCACCCGGCATAATCATCGCAGCTGCAAATGGCAAAATCCAAACTAGCCAAGCCGCAGTTGATGTTGCTTCAAATGGCAGTCCAAAGGATTCAGTTGCCATAATCTATACTCCCAACACTCCACTCATGTATGGAACGATCGTCTTCAAGAAAACATCCGGATAAATACCGACTACGATTGAGAATCCTGCCAATACCATCATTGGCGCTGTCATGTACCAACTTCCCTCCTTCACGTTTTCAAGATGTTCGGGAGTCTTTCCAAAGAATACGCGTTTAAGCATCCAAAGCATGTAAGACATTGTCAGGGCAGTTGCAACAAGACCCAGACCAAATGTTACTGCTCTAACGGCAGAACCTTCCGCAATGGCAGTCTCTAATGCACCAAAGAAGAGAGGCCATTCGCCCATGAAACCGCCTGTTGGTGGAACTCCCATGATAGTTAATGCGCCAATAACAGCACATACTGCAGTGATTGGCATCTTTCCTGCCAGGCCACCTAACTTTGAGATACTTCTAGTTCCGACTTTAACAATGATAATTCCGGCCATCATGAAGAGAATGCCTTTTCCGATTGCGTGTGTTACATACATCATCTCTGCACCTGCAAGGCCAAGAACTGACATTGAACCAATGCCAAACAGGAGATAACCCATTTGACTTATGCTAGAATATGCAAGAAGGCGTTTTAGATCATCTTGCATCAGCGCCATTGCACCGCCATAAATCATTGTAACAAGACCCCAGACGTGTAACCATATAGAGAGTTCTGCATATGTCAATGGCAAAAATTCTACAATTAATCTGAAGACGCCATACGCTCCAATGCCAATCATTGCTGGAGACAGCAATGCGCTGATTGGAGTAGGTGCTGAGCCGTGAACGTATGGAAGCCAAACATGGAACATGAATACGGCCAGTTTAACGCCAAGGCCTATTGCTATTGCAACTGCAGAATACATTGCAATGTCTGGAGGTATTTCAGATTCGCGAATATCTGCAAAGTCAAAACTGCCCAAAGTCAAGCCAATCATCAAGAATCCCAACAGTAAAACTACTGCACCGGCATGAGTCCAAAACAGGAACATTAAACCAATCTTTCTTCTTGGACCATCACCCCACATTGCAACTAGGAAGAACCCAGGAATGAGCATAACCTCAAAGAAGATGTAAAACTCGATCAGGTTTGTTGAAAGAACCGTTCCAAGCATGCCCATTGCAAATACAAGGTACAGTGCAAAGTACAATCCAGATTTTGCATTTACGTAATTTGTAAGAGATGAGGATTCAACGACCGAAGTTTGTCCACTGCCAGATGTATTGAGGTTTTTTTCTTCTTCAAATTGTTCATGGAATTTATGAATCATGTATGGCTTGGAGTAGATAGCCAAAATAGTGGACAAGACATAAATCATTATTGCAAATGGTGATGCCAGCCCATCCAACAGGAAACCAAATTCTCCAAACTGTGTTGTCCATGGATAGTGTTCCTCTACAGTTCCAGACACTGCTGCATTGATTACAAGAATCGTGGCGTATAGGAGAATTGCAAATGTAAGCCACATTGCAGGTGTTGGACCTGCTTTTCTTCCAATGACATAGGCTGCTGGAGACAATAGCAGTGGCAAGAAAACAGCCTGCAATAATACGTATTCCATTATCCCTTCAGACTCCTAAAGTCGGCAATATCGACATTTTGATACATCCGATAAGCTACAATGATTAAAGACAATCCGACTGCAACTTCTGCTGCTGCAATTGCAATTGAGAATAAGGCCATTGTTTGGCCACCAGTATGAGGTAAAAACCTGCCAAAAGCGACGATGTTGAGATTTGCGGCGTTGATGATAATTTCAACTGCAAACAGCATTCGGATGAAATTGCGTTTGACTGCAAGGCCATAGATGCCTATGCCAAGCAGGGCAACTGACACCAGGGTAAAATCAATTAGTTCGTTGGTCATTCTCCACATCCTCACGCTTTGCTAAAACCAGTGCGCCGGTTACAGAACCTGCCAGGATTAATCCCATCAGAATCAATGCGGGCCAATAATATGTTACAAAGTCAGTTCCTATATCCCTAAAATTAGTGGCAGGCTCATCGGTAGTTATTGTTTTGATGCCAGAATCTAAGAATACTGCACCCAATGAAACCATGACGGTCAACATCAGACCAATACCTGCAAATTTTCTACGCTTGTCCTCAATTTTTTTGAAAATTAATTCCCTTTTTACCAACATTACAGTAAACAAAATCAATACAGCGATAGAACCGACATAGACTGCTAATTGGAACAATGCAACAAATGGCGCATCAAGCAAGAAAAAGAATCCTGCAATACCACCCAAAGTTCCCATCAAAGCAATGGAACCATAAATCAGTGATCTTAATTCAAGCGCTGCGATAGCTGAACCGATTGTAATTACAGCTAGTCCAAGAAAGGCAGCATCAGCCATGTGTTGCGCCTCTGTCAGAAATTTGAATCTCACTGTCTTGTGCAACATATGGCTTTACAGCAAGTTGGGCAGGAGTGTAAATCAGACCCTCTTTTGTGAACGATGATAATTCGTAATCGTTAGTCATGTAAAGTGCGTAAAACGGACAGGCATCAACGCAAAGACCGCAGAAAACACATTTTCCGTAATCAATTTGAGGCATGATTGATTTTTTGTTTTGTGTTTGTTCCTCAGGAACTTTTACCATTGCAATAGCTTCTGCAACTCCTTCACATGCGATTGAACACAATTGACAGCCTGTACAGTGATCATGAAATAGCATATGTCTGCCTTTTAATCCAGCAATACCAACGCCTGTTGATGGATCAAATTGATATCCGTCACCTACAAATTTTAGTTTCTCCTCAGGATAGCGAAGTGTAAATCGCTTTGTGGCAATGTGTTTAATTCCAGAATTTAATGCCCGAATGATGCCGGTTGCGGTTCCCATTATTGCAATCCTCCCGGTCCCAGCACTCCAGCGTAAAGCAGGCCAAGTGCAATAAAGATGTTAACGAATGCTAATCCAATCAATTTGGTCCATCCCAGGCTCAACAGCATATCAATCCTGATTCTTGGGAACACGCCTCTAGGTAGCAAGATAAAGAAGATCACACCTACGGTTTTCAAAACAAACCAAAATGTGCCATTAAGCATTGCCTGATCAAATAACGGCAATCCGGGGAATGGACCCACAGTGACAGGACCCATTTCAACTCCAGTGAGAAGTTCCTCTGGGAATGGAGGTACAACCATCGGACCGTTCCATCCGCCAAGGAAAATTACGACAAACAATGCTGCAAATGCATAAAGCTTCAGATAAGTTCCTAATTGAACAAGACCGTACATCATACCAGACAATTCAGTTAGCCATCCAGCAACAATTTCACTTTCTGCCTCCGGTAAATCAAATGGAATTCTTTCTAATTCTGCAAGCATTGTAATAAAGAAAACAATTGCACCAACCGGCAAGAATACAATCCATGGGAAACTGGATTGGCTTGCAGCAATCTCAGACAGATTTAGGGAGCCAGTTAGCATTACAACGCCTAACAAAGACAAAATTAACGGAATCTCAAATGAGACCATTTGGAATAGGGCCCTAATGCCACCAATGAATGGGAATTTACTGTTTGCAGACCATGCAGAAAGAATTGTAATAATTGGGAAAAATCCAATTACTGCAAAGACTCCAAGCAGTCCCATCTCTACATCTGCAACTACCCAACCGGGTGCAACAGGAATGAACGCGACAAATGATGCTGCAGCTGCAACAAAGAGGACGGGAGCCGCCCAGAAAATAGGCTTATCAGCCTTTGCGGGAATGATAATTTCCTTTGAAATCAATTTTAGGCCGTCGCCCATTAATTGTAATATGCCCTCAACCTTTCCACAATAGAAAGGACCTACTCTTAATTGCAATTTTGCAAGCATTTTTCTTTCAATGAAAATTGTGCCAGCAGCTAGCAATGCAGCAAAACCAAATCCAGGAAATGCCATGACCCTGAAGATGTCAGTTGCCATGAATGCATGAACTACAGGAAGAACGCGTGTAGGATCTGCCATCCAAGTAAATGCAAGGAATGGCGTAAGCAATTCCCCATCAATTACAGGCATTGGAACAACAAATAGAATCATCATGACTGCCGGAAGCCCAATGACGGCCAGAATTAGCATTATCCAAAATATGTTATCAAGCAGGGACTTGATGAATTCACTAAGTTTGAAGTTTGGTGCAATGACAGACATTTATCGGTCTGCCTCCACTGGCCAATAATTCAAACTCCAATATACTGATGGCATGTTACCAAGTTTTTCGCCTCGTAGAAGATTTGGTAATGCGATTAGGTTTCTAAAAGAAGGCACACTCAACTTTACCCTATACGGTTCTGCTTTTGCATCAGATACGATATAGCATCCCAAGGAGCCCCTGCCTGACTCTACTCGCTTGTAGACGGATTCCAACCCTTTGGTTTTTGGATTTGGTTTTAGCTTAACTCTAACGGAACCTGATTTTGGCATTTTTTGTAATGCCTGTCTAATGATGTTGCAACTCTCCATCATATCAAGCCAGGGTATTCTAGATCTTGCATAAGAATCTCCTTCTTTCATGACATTAGTGTGAACGTCTAGTTCGTCATAGACATCATATGGTTCCTTGACTCTAAGATCATAATCTACGCCACTTGCACGAAGTACAGAACCGGTGGTTCCATATCTTATGGCATCTTGTCTTGATAAAACTCCCGTATCCCTAGTTCTTGAAATCAGGATGGGGTTATCATAAAATACGGCAGCATACTCTTTGATACGTTTTTCAAAATAGTTTACTTGACGTAGGCAAACATCTTCAAAGTTTGGCGGCAAGTCGTTTCTAACTCCGCCTGGAACAAAATGAGCGTGCGTTACTCTGGCACCAGTCATTTTTTCCATAAGATCAATCAAGAGCTCACGATCACCTGCAGGCCACATGAACATGGTGGAATGTCCCAAGAAGATTCCGTAAATTGCTAGCCAGTACATTATGTAGATACATCTGTTTAGTTCAGATGCAATCACTCTAACGTATTTTGCACGCTCTGGAACTTCTATTCCAAGTAATTCCTCTGCCCCCAAAACATACGGATAGAGTACATTGCATGAATCGTGAATTACTGGCCTTTCCAAGTGAGGAATATTAGTGATGTAATTTCTATACTCTGCCATTTTTTCTTCTCCGCGGTGAACGTAGCCCGGATCAGGATCACATGCAACGATATAATCGCCGTCAATTTGTACAACAATTCTCATGTGGCCAGAACCAGGATGCTGCGGTCCAACATTGAGAGTCATGATTCTCTCGTCAACTTTTTGGAGTGCTAATCCCGGCGGTAACTCTGTCATCCCTATCTGCCTTTTATTGCAAAGTCCTTTCGAAGTGGCGGTAAATCTGCCCAGTCCTCTGGCAAAAGCAATCGTCTGTTATCAGGATGGCCCTCAAAGAAAACTCCAAACATTTCAAAAACTTCCCTTTCATGAAATTCAACGCTGTAAAATACATCTCTAAGAGTGGGTAGCTTTGTGGCATCATTTCCAGGTATTGGATCAGTTTCTCTTTGAGCTCTAGTGGCCAAAACAAGGACTTGCCTTGCTAATGAGGAATCAGTATACGAACCAATATGATAAACGACCTCAATTTCGTCATCTGCAGGATAATCTACGCCTGAAACAGATTCGACATGATCATAATTTAGCCCATCGCGGATAAATTCAGCCACGTCATGGACATTTTCTCTGCCAACGTTAATTCTAACCCTATCCTCTTTTACAAACCCAACCTCGACTTTATCACCGAATTTTTCAACGATTTTATCAGAAATACTTTTTTCAAATGCAGGTAATTCTACCGGAGGAGCTTCGGGTTTCTTTGCTGCAGGCTTTGGCGGGGGTGATTTTACTTCAGGCTTGGCATCTGCAGGAGGATTTTCAGTTTGAGTGCCCATCATACAAACTTCCTAGCCTTCATTCTCTTGATTTTCTCTTGCAATAACATACATCCTTGAATAAGAGTTTCAGGTCTAGGTGGGCAACCTGGAACATAGACATCAACTGGAATAACTCCATCAATTCCCGGAAGTACATTGTATGAATCAAAATACAGACCTCCAGTAATTGCACAGGCGCCCATAGCAATCACGTACTTTGGTTCTGGCATTTGATCATAAACTAATCTGAGACGTGGCGCCATTTTTCTTGTGATGGTTCCTTGGACAACCACAAGATCGCATTGTCTAAGTGAACCGAATGCTTCAATGATACCAAATCTTTCAACATCGTATCTGGGACTCGATGCTGCACCAAACTCAACACTGCAACAAGCTGTTTCAATGTGGACAGGCCAGAGCGACCAAATTCTACCCCAATTAATGGCATAGCCCAATGGCTTGTCAATTGCCTTTTCTAAAATATCTCCCAACTTTCCTACAAAGACATTTGCATTTTCCGGTGTGACTAAATCTTTAAGCAATTTTATCCCCTATCCCCGTAAATACAATTTCTATAAATAATTACCATATTCTTCTTCTCCCTGATTGATATAATGCAAATGCCATTGCACCAAACATAATTGCCAAAAATCCCATCATAGGCAAAGTCGCCATCTTTGGAATTTCTAAAAGTGCACTTCCCCATGCATACAAGAAAATTGCCATTACGTCAAAGACCACAAACATCAGAATATACGGATAATACTGCATCATGAAATGGGTTCGTCCCTCTCCTGACGGGACTTGACCGCATTCCATCGGCAAAAATTTAACCGGATTGCTTCTTTTTCGAGGGGAAACCATTCTTGAAATAACCAAGGCTGGAGCCATAGCTACCATACCAAACGCAAACATCAATACAACGGTACTGTAATTGCCCGCCAATTCCCCGACCAATTTAGCTTTTCACCCTGATTTTTGTATAAAAAGGTATGTTTCGTTTTTGGATCAAAATTTGGAAAAAATATTTTTGAAAAGGACTTAATAGGATAACATCAGAAAGGCGATCATGTCATTGAATGTGGGAGACGTTGCTCCAGGATTTGAGCTTCCGGATACCGAATTGAAACTGAGGACTTTGGAGGAATTTAAAGGAGGAAAAATAGTCTTATCGTTCATAGTCGCAGCCAGCTCTCCAGTCTGTGAAGCAGAACTCTGTACATTTAGAGACTCTTGGAAGGAAATCTCAGATACTGGTGCCAAGGTGATAGCAATTAGTAATGACGGACCGTTTGCAAACAAGGCATTTGCAGAAAAACACAGCTTTAACTTTCCATTGTTAGGAGATTATACAAGTAAAACGATCAAAGATTATGATGTTCTGATGCCAGACTTGCTTCATATCAAAGATTACAACGCAGCAAAACGCTCTGTCTTTATAATTAATGAAGATGGTAAAATCGGTTACAGGTGGGTTTCAGAGGATCCATTAAAAGAGCCAAACTATGAAGAGATTAAAAATTTCTTAAAATAAGAAATCATTCCAGATCTGCGATAACGTCGCCTTTAGCAACAGTTGCACCTTCTTTAATTTTGAGATTTTTCACGACACCATCCTTGTGAGCTTTTACTGCAACCTGCATCTTCATTGACTCCAATGTACAAACAGCGTCACCCTTCTTAACAGGATCACCTTCAGATACTGCAATTGATACGACCTTGCCCGGAATCTGGCTTTTCAATGCTAATTGGGCACCTCCTGAGCCGCTGCCACCGGAGTTTTTGAAAACAACCTCATCAAAATGGGCGTTCATGTTTAGTGTAATTGGAACGTGATCAATTACAAGATTCATTTCACTAGTTAAAGTCTCAAGATATTTTGCTTTGTGATATTGCTGATCTAAGATAAATTCGATGCCTTTTGCATCCATGGCGATAATTCTTAACTGGTGTTCTTTGTCATTGATCTTAACCACATAATCGTTGTTGCCCAAGTTTCCAACAATTTTTGCGTCAAAGGATTTTTCAACGTCAGATATCTTATAGTCCATCAACCATCAATCCAGTTTGTTTTTCCATGTTGCACTGCTGGTACCACCGTTTTGAGCCCTGCTTTTGAAATATTCAGAATGAATGACAGCTGCGGCCAAAGCTGCGTCGCTCTTTTCTTCTTTTTCTTTCTTGAGGTCTTCAGTCAGTCTGTCAATCATGTCATAACGTTTCAGAAAGTCAGTGGACAGTTCTCCTTTTTTGTACTCCTCAGAGTTTAGAATTGTTTTGTAAAGTGGAATGGATGTTTCAACGCCTTCAACATACATGTCACTTAATGCAGTAAGCATTCTTGTTCGTGACTCCTCAAATGTCGGACCCCACGTACAGAGTTTGGCCATTAGTGAATCATAAAACGGGGATACTGTGCAGCCGGGATAGAGATAGGTGTCACACCTAACGTTTGGTCCTGCAGGGATTGTTACATCCGGAACGGGTCCAGTTGAGGGTGCAAAGTCCAAAAATGTATCTTCTGCGTTGATTCTACATTCAATCGCATATCCATTCATCCTTAGATCTTTTTGTTTGAATGGGAGTGGTTCTCCGTTTGCAATATCGATTTGTAGTTTGACAAAGTCCAATCCCGAAACCATCTCACTGATTGGATGCTCTACTTGGAGTCTTGCATTGATTTCAATGAAATAAAACTCTCCATTATCTGCCCTCAAGAATTCGGCCGTACCAAGATTGGTGTAATCAACTGCCTCTGCTGCCCTAACAACTATTTCGCCGATTTCCTCTCTTTTTGCATCATCTACTACAGGAGAGGGGGTCTGTTCAATTAATTTCTGATTTCTTCTTTGAATGGAACATTCCCTCTCAAAGAGATGTACTGCATTTCCATGATGATCCCTGCACATCTGATATTCAATGTGTCTTGTTTTTTCTAGGAATTTTTCAACAATTATTGCAGACTTTCCAACAGCGGCAATAGATTCGGAGGTTACTGTTTGAAAACCCTCATGCAGCTCTTTGTCATTTGTTACAATTCTGATTCCACGACCCCCACCACCATAAACTGATTTTAACATAACAGGATATCCAATATCGTTTGCAACTTTTGCTGCATCTTCTGCATCCCTTACCAATCCAGGACTTCCAGGAACAGTCGGAACTTGTGCTTTTAACATTGCAGCCTTGCACACCATTTTATCGCCGCATAAATTCATAGAATCTGCAGAGGGACCAATGAAGGTGATTTTATTTTTTTCACACAATCTTGCAAAGTCATCATTTTCAGAAAGGAAGCCATAGCCAGGATGCACAGCATTGGCACCTGAAGCTAACATGACTTCAAGGATCTTTTCTTGGTTTAGATAAGATTTTGCGGGAGCGGCCTCTCCGATGTGATAGGATTCATCTGCCTTCTTAACATGTGAGGAATTGTAATCCTCGTCAGAATAGACTGCAACAGTCCTTATTCCTAGTGCATTGCATGTTCTGATTACACGCAAGGCAATTTCTCCTCTGTTGGCAATCAGTACCTTTTCAATCATCACTAATCACAAATTGATATTTCCGTGTTTTCTTGGAAGTTGCTTTTCTCTCTTGTTTGCTAGCATTTGGAGTGCTTTGATTATCATCGGCCGTGTTTCAGCTGGATCAATCACATTATCTACAGTTCCATGAGATGCTGCCACATATGGATTCTCAAATTTCTCTGCAAACTCATCGATTAGCTGTTTCTTGAGCGCCTCGGGATCGTCTGCTGCGGCAAGTTCTTTTCTGGACATAATTTTGACTGCCGCCTCTCCACCTAGCACAGCGCATCTTGCAGTTGGCCATGCATAGTTGATATCAGTTCCAAGGTTTTTACTTCCCATCGCAATGTATGCTCCGCCATATGCCTTACCAATAACCAAAGTGATTCTTGGAACAGTTGCTTCGCAATATGCATACAGCAGTTTACTCCCATGCCTAATGATGCCATTGTGTTCCTGGTTAGAACCAGGCATGTAACCCGGAGTATCAACCAGAGTCAGAATGGGAATGTTAAATGAATCACAAAATCTGATAAAGCGTGCGGCTTTGTTTGAAGAATCAATATCAAGTGCGCCAGCTAGATGCGTGGGATTATTTGCAATGATTCCAACTGCTTGTCCGTTCATTCTACCATAGCCTACAACAATATTTGGTGCAAAGAGTTCATGCACTTCAAAGAACTCACGGTTATCTGCAATAGAATTGATGATTTCTTTCATATCATATGGTTGTAAGGGATTTTCAGGAATTACATTGATGAGATTGTGATCCAACCTATTTGGATCATCATCTGTCTTTGTTTTTGGCGGTTCCTCTGTATTATTTTGTGGAAGAAATGAAATTAATTTTTTGATGTAATCCATGCACTGGTATTCATTTTCTGCAACAAAGTGTGCAACACCACTTTTTGAACCATGAGTCATGGCACCGCCAAGGTCATCAAAGGAGATTTCCTCGCCCAATACAGTCTTGACAACGTCAGGTCCTGTGACAAACATGCTTCCAGCTTTTTCTACCATTATAACAAAATCAGTCATTGCAGGAGAATAAACAGAACCGCCAGCGGAAGGGCCTATACTTGCAGTAATCTGAGGGATGACTCCTGACGCCAGTTGGTTATGATAAAAGATATCTGCAAATCCATCTAAACTCATTATACCCTCTTGAATTCGGGCACCCCCAGAATCCATAATTCCAATCATGGGACATCCGGTTCGAACTGCATGATCCATTAATTTTGTAATCTTTTTAGCCCCCATCTGACTGAGCGTGCCACCAAGTACAGTGAAATCATATGCAAAAACAAAGATTTGCCTTCCATTAACATTGCCATAACCGCCAACTACACCATCAGTATAGAATTTCTTTTTCTGCATATCATATTCATGATAGTGATGAGTGACCAGGGGGTCAATTTCTGTGAAAGTGCCCTCATCAACCAGGAGGTTGATTCTTTCACGAGCAGTTAATTTACCTTTCTCGTGTTGTGCCTTGATTCGATCTTGGCCGCCGCCTTGTAATGCGGTTTTATTTTTTTGGTTATATCCATCAATCTTTTCAGAATGCACGACATTCTAAACCAATATGGTTTTCCTATATTTACTTTGAGAATTAAGATTTGTAAAAAAATTACAAAAATTTAACGATCAATAGAGATTTTAGAACGTCAGGTATTCAAAAGCGGGAATTTTTTATTTGCCGATTTTTGATAGGTTACGAAGGAATCTTTTTCGTCACCACATTTCTTACATATACAGAATTGAGATACGTTAGGAATATCACAATTATCTTGAAACTCACATTGCGGACATCCAGCAGGGGCCCCACATACCATGCACTGTAATTCATCGGCCTGGGCACATTTTTCATGCTTTACGCCCAAACCTTTAGCCCATAAACCAATTTCATTCACAGGAATTTTTTCATTACAGACAATGCAAGTTCCAGGAAACTTCATGGGAATTTTCCTCCAACTCATCGTGTTAGTCCAATCTCCTTGTCAATGATATCCCCAAAAGTTTCTTCAAGATCTAATTGAAGAGTTTTATTTTTGATGCAAAACAAAACAAATGGCAGACAAGAGGTTACAAAGGAACTAGAGGATTGGTGTAATTTTCTAGCCATTACGGAAGACAGTGATTTTATTTTTGCGCCATCCCATCTGACTCTATTTAGCAAGGGCCAAGATAAGTTGTACTGGGTATAACGGATTCGGTCATCATTTTGGTATAATTTAACCAAGATATCATTTAGGTAGCGAAGCAATCTCCAATTTTGAGTTTTCATGATTCTTCCAAAAAGCATGTCTGCGTTGGATATGATTTCAAGATGTTTTGCCATGGTGGAATTATCCAAACCGCTTGTTATGATGCTAGAATAAAACGCACTGATTTTTTCTCTAGGATCAATTTGCATGGCATAAAGAACGCCTCTAGCTTCCTCAATAGAGTTTGCTTTAAAGAAAGCATTTACGCCGTCTTCGACATTTATGTTTTCAAAAGATTTTTCAGTTTGAGGATTGAATCCGGTTACTAGAGACTGTGCAAGATTTATCATGGAACGAACGTCACCTTTTGATTTATCAATAGCTTTTACTAATGCACCGGGACTCAGTTTTGTATTTTGTTTTTTTAATATATTATCAAGATATACACGCAATAATCGCGGTGGAATTTTTCTGAATTCTACTGTCTTTACTGCTTTTTTGATACTTTTCATTTTATCAGATGTGTCGCTATTTGCAGCAAGAAGAATTGGCACCGTAGGTTCTTTGAGAATGTCAACAAGTGCTGATGCGCCTCCATAATCACCGCGGCCGTGGATTCCATCGACTTCATCTACAAATATCATAGGAGTGCCCATGACACTCACATTAGCTAGAACAGGCGTAAGAATTTCGTTTATTCTAGACTTGCTTCTAACATCGCTTGCATTCAGTCCAATCACATCATATCCAAACCGCTTTGCCGCAAGATATGCAACGGTAGTTTTTCCAATTCCAGGCGGGCCTACTAAAAGCAGGGGTTTTGTACCTTTTTTCCATTTAACAAACCACTCGGTAATGGCTGCGCGAGATTCTTCATTTCCCACCATGTCAGAAACTATCTGAGGTCGGTATTTTTCAGACCACATCAAAGTAATCACTTGGGAAGTTTAGATTGGTACTCAGACCACCTGCTGGCCTTTTCCAATTTGTTATGCCAGTATTGATTATAATGTTCCACGGTTAAGAACAAGAATTCCAAAAATTCTTTGTGTGAGAAGTTATCAGGTAGCAAATCAAGTGCAAGCCTTGCATCATGTAGATACAAATTACTTTTTTCTAACGTGACTTCAAATCCTTTTTTTACGTCATTGGCTAACAATGAATAATAAAGTGGCCAAGAAGGAATTTTTACAAATCCACTTTTGATAGAATCCTCAATTTCATTTCCACAGCCGACGCCTTCAGCAGCTCTTGCCATACCCAAATAGAAAATCTCAC
Organism: uncultured Candidatus Nitrosopumilus sp.; assembly: GCA_951812645.1. GTDB lineage: Archaea > Thermoproteota > Nitrososphaeria > Nitrososphaerales > Nitrosopumilaceae > Nitrosopumilus. Next base: position 36,754 of record CATOSM010000006.1, read on the forward strand.
CAAGGGGGTTTTCTGCCAAGGCCATGTTTCTTCCAGCAGTTCCCATCACTGCGCGGTATTTTTTGTAAGACAGAGTCATTTCTTCCTCAGTAATTTCAGTCGGTTTTGATTTGAGCTTCTCATCCAGATACTGTCCAATTCTGGCATCTTCAAATCCCGCCTCAAATTCCTTTAGAACGTGTTCCCCACCTTTTGAAATTTTATCTCGAGCCAATTTCAAGATATAGGGATTCATCAGTTTGTAATCATCAAGAAATTCCAAATCCTCATCCTTGTCTACAATTCTGTCCATGGGCTCACTTAGATCAATTGCAAGGATATGCCCTTCAACCACGTCTTGTTTTAGTTGTGGATCATCTCTTCCAGAAAATTCAGCAGCTGCATCAAATAATCCATTGAAGACAGGAAAAGTCATTTTTACAAAGTTTGAGTTTAAAATTCGATTTACCCTATCTTGCATAACGTCAGGACTCTCTAATTTTGATTTTATAGGCTCGATCTCAGAGGCGTTTAGGATGATTTCGGTGGAGCCTACTTCATTGCCAAATGCCTGTTGGGTGGCATTCGGATCGGTATCGGATTTTATTTCATTTGACAATCCTTGTGCAAATCGTTCTGCAAAATTTGGAAATTGGTTTTCTGTTTCGTCTTTGTATTTGTTAAATAATTTGTAGCCTTTAGATTTGAACAGTGCCTGTTTTATGATCTGCTTCCCAGGTTTTGTACCCATCAAAGCTTCTTTACTAATTACGGATTGATCCTTGCCACTCACAGTCGTTAATCTTCCTTATTGTTATTTATGCTTTCAAACCAGATATTTTCTTCACTTAAATTACGAATGACTGGTTTGACAACATGGAAGTCATAGAAATTCTTCGTGAAGCTTCAAAGAGAATTTATGAAAATGTAAAAGATCTTGCCGGAACAGATGATGCTGCAGGGGATTTCGGAATTGGTGCGGGGGGAGACGTTTCAAGGAACATAGACATTATTGCAGAAAAAACTGTTTTAGATTATCTTAAAGAGATTGATTTTGAATGTGTTGTTTTAGGAGAAGAGTGCGGCAGGGTGGAAATATCAAATAAACCAAAAGGGTTTGTCATAATGGATGCAATTGATGGTTCGGCAAATGCAGTAAGGGGAGTTCCATTTTTTTGTAGTTCGTTAGCATTTGCGACAGAGAACAAGCTTAGTTCAATTACTGATGGAGTAATTACGGATCTTTCAAACGGAGAAACGTATTGGGCATCAAAAAACAAAGGCGCGTTTTTCAAGGAGGAACAGATCAAAGTGCGCAAAAAGGATCCTATTTACAAAATAGTGGGAATTAACACGTCTGGTGCATCAATCGAGTTGATGAATAAAATGCGCCCAATATTTGAAAATCACAATCATACAAGACATTTTGGGGCAAATGCTCTTGAAATGGCAATGTTTGCAAGAGGATTGATGGATATTTTTATCGATTTGAGAGAGAAGATAAGAATTCAAGATATTGCTGCAGGTTATGTGATTGTAAAAGAAGCAGGAGGATTGCTATTGGATGGAAGACTAAATCCCCTTGATGCAGATCTAGGTTATGATACAAGGGTTTCTTTTATCGCAGCAGCAAGCCAAGAAATTCTTGATGAAATAATGTCACAGATCAGCAAATGAAATTCCAGATTAGAGAATTGCTTGATAATTTAGCGCTATTGGGATCTCAGCAGATTTTACAAGGCAAATGCTAAGAGAAATACATTTAACCAAAGTCAAGAGAAAATCTCTTGTATGGTAACTGAGATGAAAGCAAAAGTAGTCTATAGGGAGTTACTGAAAGAGGATCTTGTAATCATAAGACTAGTTCCAGAAAACGGAATGCCAGAATACAAAACAGGCCAATTTTTGACAATAGGCCTTCCAATTCCGGCGGAGAAAAAAGTTGTCAGGCGGGCATATTCTATTGCATCACATGCGGAAAATAGAGATTATTTTGAATTTGTAATCAGATGGGTTAGAAAACCACTTCCAGGTCGTGTAACTACTGAATTGTTTTATCTAAGTGTTGGAGATGAAGTTTCTCTCGGAGATCCGACAGGGGCTGCATTACAAATTAGTGACAAACTACCTGACGGACAAAAGGATAACCGAAGAGTGATTTGTGTAGGCGGGGGTACAGGACTGGCACCATTTATTGCATTTGCAAAGCATTTCCACGACACTAATGATAAACGGGAAGTGGTCGTTCTGCACGGTGCAAGTTACGTTGATGAGCTAAGCTATAAACGATTATTGACAGATTTGGAATTAGAAAGTGAAAAAAGAGGAAGAGAGCAATGGAACTTTAGATACAGAGCTGCAATCAGCAGACCAAAGGAATTCTTTAACAGATCTTGGAATGGTCATGTAGGCAGGGTAGAATCATTTTTCAAGCCTGATAAAAAATCCGGATTATCGCCCGTGGAAGAAATGGTAGGAGAAGAACTAACTCCAGAAAATAGCATCATCTACATTTGTGGGTATCAAGGAACGATTGATGGGGTCATTGAACATCTGGGTCCGAAAGGTTTCGTTACAGAACATGAGAAAAAGCCAGATGGGAGTTTCGGAATTAAATTCGAGTCATATGGATAGATGACTTAAAAACAGCAACTCATGTTCTGGTATTTCAAAAAAGAAATTACCTCTAGTGATTTAATACCTGTGGATTTTTATATTGACTATTTTTCTACCAAAATATGGCAAAACTCAAGTGTAATGATTATGGATTTGAATGTAATTTTGTAGCCGAAGGCGAAATGGAGGCGGTTATTGATAATTTTAGGGCTCATACTGACGAGGAACACGGAATAGATTACTCTAAAGAGGCAGTTATGCAGTTTCTATTAAGAAAACAGGGACTATAGTAAAATTAGGCATCCAGTCTCTTCATCCTAGCGGATAAAACGGGAAGTTCCTTTTCAATGATTTTTTCTACTGCCGGGACAATGCCCGCTCTAGCCTTTACACTTTCCTCATAGAGTTCTGTAATCTGATCTCTAAACAGTAATTTGATACCAGGAAGTGCGGTAATTCCCTCATCAACGGTCCTAGGATCAGACAAATCTAAAACCAATGTGCCCTTTTTCTTTTCCTCCATAACCAATCTGATTCTATCGTATGTGATTAAGAAATAATCAGATGTAGTCGCGACGAAAACAATATCATATTTGTCAAACCCTGCTAAAACGTCATTAAAGTCAACAGGAGAGCCGCCAAGGATGGTTGTGAAGCCAGTAGCGCGCTCAACACTTCTACTTGCTACATCAAAATCAATACTTTTTTTCTTCAGTGTTTTTGCAAGCATTGCTGCAGGCTCACCAGTTCCAATTACTAAGACCTTTTTCTTAGAATCAAGCCCAGCTTTTTCATCAACTAATTTTACTGCAACATCACCTAATGAAATCACATCTTTTGCAATTCCAGTGGTATCCCTCATTCGTTCTGCCAATCTGATTACACTGTCAAATAATTTATTCAAGATGTTGCCAGACACTCCAGCATTTTTTGCGTTGGCTAGGGATTGAACGATTTCATCAAACACTTCTTGTTTTCCAACAACTACGGAATCAAGTCCGGATGCCAGTCGTAATAGATGTAGATAAACATCGTCTCCTTTGTAGACTTCAAGAGTTTGATCAAAATGATCAACGTCAATTTGTTCTAAAGATGACAAAGATACCCAAGTATCTTTGATTTGGTTTAAGACTAGTGCTTTACCCTCTTCTCTTCTTGCATCAGGAGAATCATCAGTTTCAACATTACTGACAGTAAAAATTTCTACCCTGCTTGCAGTCTGAATGACAATGCATTCTTCAACACCGTCAATTTTCTTAAATTCTGCACATGCAGCACCCACGTCTTTGAAAGTGAATTTTGATAATGCATGCAGCGGTATATTTTTGAAAGTGACTCGTGCATTCAATACATCAAAAGATACCTGTCCCAAATCATTCACCTGTTATGCTTTAATTTTATCCCTGCCGCCTTTAGCAGTTCTAAAAACATTCATGCCAATATAGAAATTTTCGTGTAGTGATTCCAAGTAAATGATTTGATTTTCAGCATCCTTAATCTCTTTTTCAGTTGCATCAGGATTGTTTTTTAATTGTGCAAGTTCTTGCCTTGTTTCTTCTAAAAATGTATCAACACCACGTTCATAATTTGAAACACCGCCAAATTCTGGACTAAGAACATGTTCAGGAACATATGCAGGAGTTTGATCTTGTGGAATCTCAGCTTGCCTAGTAAGAGATTCTTGTTCATCTGCAGAAAGGATTGGTCTTGGGAAACGATCTTCTTTCTCCAACCAAAATTCAGGCTCGCCCATATCACGTCTAAAGATTTCCTCACCTTGTCTCTTGAATGTATGATCTGATTTCTTTGCGGCATCTGCTTTGACTTCAGCGGCTATTGCTTTGTATTCTTCTTCTGCTGCGGCCTCTGCCTCTGCTTTTGCGGCTTCAGCTTTTGCCAAGGCTTCTTTAACTGCATTTTCTGCATCTTCTGCTGCTTTAGCAGCTGCTTCTGCTTTTGCAGTTGCTTCTTCTGCTGCTTTAGCTTCTTCTGCTGCTTTAGCAGCTGCTTCTGCTTTAGCTTCTTCTGCTGCTTTAGCAGCTGCTTCTGCTTTAGATTCAGTTTTTGCAGATTCATCTGTGGATGTAGAATCTTCAGCAGGTTTTGCCTCTATTTCAGATTCTTTTTTCTCTTCAGACAATAAAATTCACTAAAATTCCCTGAATTTTAATATTCTTGTGGCAGTAATAACAGAAAATCATTTTTCAATAATTATTTTCTTTGAAAGCTATTTTGATCGTGTCAGTTGATCATAAAGTGTTGAAAATAGAAATAATGGCGCCCTCGGCGGGATTTGAACACGCGTCTCAGCCGTGACAGGGCCGAATTCTAGACCGGGCTATACTACAAGGGCACAAGTTGTTTGAGTCAAAATGCCAGATTAAAAGTTTCTGTCACAACAAAATCTTTTGTAAAAGACTAAATTATACAGTTAAAGCATTTTTTACTAGGGTCTATGGCGCAGCCAGGTAGCGCACCGGACTTTTAATCCGGTTGTCAAGGGTCCGAATCCCTTTAGACCCGCCTCCTCTTTACTTTATTCATCAAATTATTGCGTTGATTTGTCTTGTCAAATCATCAATAGAAGAACTAATTTTGTTTTCTCTTTCTAACAGGACAGAGCGGTATTCATTGATTTTTTGAGTCCTATCAGAAATCATCCTTTTTTGTTCATCATAGCCTGAAGAACCAAATGATTTCCTATCTTTTAATGAAGAAGTTACACTTGTCGAGGAAATGATTTTTGAGACGGTTTTGGGATCAACTTTTGTGCCATTTACGGATTTTTTGATTTCAGATGGGGTTAGTTTTGAAATTGGTTTTTTCGAGTTATGGGCTAACTGAACAAGAATTCCTGAAATCCTGTGGGTCACTCTAAACGGAATTCCTTCTTGGACCAGTTTTTCAGCAACATCTAACGCAATCAGATTACTTGATTCGGTTATTTTTTTCATTTGTTTTTCGTTTATTTTCACAGTTAGAAGTACGGATTTTAAAATCAACAGGGCGCCAATGGAAATTTCTGACGTGGACCAGATGGAGGATTTGATTTGCTGTAAATCCCTCCCATACCCAGATGCCAATCCTTTAACGGTGGCTAAGATTGCAGTCAAATTTCCAATGACTTCTGCGGTTTTACCGCGCGTTAGTTCTAAAATATCAGGATTCTTTTTTTGAGGCATCACACTGGAAGGAGATGTAAATTCGTCAGATAGTTCAATGAATGAAAATTCTGACGTGGACCAGATAATAAAGTCCTCAGAAATTTTGCTAAGATTAGTCATCAAAATTGAGACCATTGCAACGTATTCTGCTACAAAGTCCCTGGTACTTGTTGCATCAATTGAGTTTTCAACAAGATCATCAAATCCCAACATCTTTGCAGTGCTATGTCTATCAATAGGGATGCTTGTTCCACCAACCGGACCAGCGCCAAGGGGACTTTGATTTATTCGCTTAAAGGTATCAAACAGCCTTTCAAAATCCCTAGTCAAGGCATCGGCATGTGCTAAAAGATAATGAGAGAATAATCCAGCTTGTGCTTGCTGAAGATGGGTGTAAAGGGGCATGATTGTTTTTTGATGGTTTTTGGCAACAGAAACTAGTGCCTCAACGGTGTCTAAAAGGCAGTTGCAGAGAATGTTGATGTCATCCCTAATTTTCATTCTAATATCCAGTACGACCTGATCATTTCGGGATCTGGCAGTATGCATTTTTCCTCCACTGGCCATTCCAGCTTTTTTGATTACCAGTGTTTCAACAAGTTCATGAATATCCTCTGCGCCAGATGGCGCATCAAATTTTTCATTTTTCAAATTCTCTAATGCAGACAAGATTTTTTTTACGTCATTTTTTGTGATGATGCCGTTTTGAAATAGCATCAGAGCGTGAGCCTGACTGCCAAGAATGTCATAAAGGGCAATTTGAGAGTCATCATCAATTGATGAGACATAATCTAAAGTAATATCACTCAAATCAGTACCAAGACGCCAGCGATACATTACCTAGGGTTCTAAAATGGTTATATATAGCATCGATGGTTTTCTCGACATGAGCCAAGATGTCAAGCAGATGCGGGTGAAAATATTTGATGAGCTGTCA
>CATOSM010000007.1 GCA_951812645.1 uncultured Candidatus Nitrosopumilus sp.
CGAAATAACTGATTGTGGTTGTTCAAGTTAATTTTATTTTTTTATTTACAATACTTTAGCATGATCTCTGTTAGACATAAATTTGAATAAAGATTACGACATTAAAATATGAAATAAAGCATATCTAAATAGAACTAAAGGATTTGTCAAATATGGATGTTGAAAGAATAACTGAAGAAATCAAAAAAGTTAACATAAATTTAGCATCTATACATCAAGACGAACTAGATCACCTGTCTCGATTATTTTTTGTTGAAATAATGACGAATGGATGGTACGGTATGGATGAAGTTGAAAAAGTTTTAAAAATGTTATCTTATGAAGAACATACTAAAAAATCATACGTGAAATTGCAGAAACAATATGTTGTTTAAGATATCCACCACAAACTGTAGGGCGTAATCCAGATGGCTATAAAAAATTGATGAGTAAAATTTTAAGTTAAATTAAGAAAATGTCAGAAAAAGGTCGCCCTAAATGTAATATCAATTATCACATGATTTCTGACTCTTGCAATACTCAATGTGTAAAAAATGTGGAGGTAAAATCATCTATCTAGATAATGAACTATCACAAAATAATAAAATGTTGCATGATCATATGTGGTCTTCAAACCTTGCTACTTCTAAGGATGTAGATCCTAATTATATCCCAAAGTGATAATTATCTTCAACACTCTACGTGTTTTACACTAAAATCAAATTCGTAATACTATACAAAATTACAAAATTCAAATCTGTTAAGACATGCACATACATGATTGCCTTTTTCGGACCCTATTTTTCAAGAATTTTAATTGATATTGGAAAGTGATCACTGTATCCCTTGTCATTGAACGAGCTTTTCTTTGACGGCCTGCCAAACCTCTTTGGCTTTTTGCCTGTTGAATTTTCCTATGATCACGGAATCATCCTTTATGACCAGTTCTCCATTCTTCTGAAGCAGTCCCTTTGATGCCATGAACTGATCAAGTATTGAATACTCGCTGCCATAGGCATGGGTGTATTGGCCGTCTGCTACAAGATTCCACATTGGATTGAACAACTTTGGTGACCTTGACCTTGCCACAGAATTTCTGCTGCTGCTGCCTAGCGCATATTCCGTAATTGCCCTGTCAAAAGGAGCGTCATTGAAGTCACCCATGGCCAATATTGCAACCTTGTCTCCGTGAATATCCATTATTCTTTGGTTGTGATATGCCAATGCCTCCCCCGCAATTATTCTGAACGGCTCTGTGTCATACTTGCCTGATATCCTTGCTGGCCAATGGTTCCCAATAATCACCAGACGGTTACCCTTTTTTGTCATAAAGTTAACCTGCAGGATGTCCCTTGTCGTGTTTCGCTTGATCAGCCAATGCGAGAATATCTTCTCGACATCAAACAGATCAGAATCATAGATAAAACCTACATCTATCCCACGACCGTCACCCATTTGCCAGTGGGCAATTTCATAATTTCTGCCACCGTCAATACTGTCAGCAAGCTTTTGCATTACGTTGTCATCCTCAATCTCACACATTCCCAAAATATCTGGGCCCCGATTTGAGTTAAGCTTGGAGATTATTTCTGACAGATTGGAAATCTTTTTGCTTAAGACCTTGTTGTTCCAGCCCTTCAACTCCCCTACAAGTTTTCTGGTTAATCGCTCTTCTCTTTGCCCGTAATCTTCAGTGTTAAACAGATTTTCAACATTCCACCAAGAAACATCATACTCTTTCAAGACCATCTCAAGTTAGAACGGGCATACTATCTTAAAAACTATCATAAAAGAATCGCACGAGATATTTCTTCAAAATCTTATTTTGCAATACTTGTCGCTATCAGTTATCGTTCTAATTGTTCTCGTGTCTTGTTGCCAAATTTTACGGGAGAGTCTTTGTCCCACGTTACGTATTCCCACTTCCAAAAGTCATGGTTGTTGTCATGTGGTGCAAGTGAATGGTTTGAAGTGTTGACGAAAATTACCGGATGATTCTTATCCATAAAATAGTGTTTTATTGCAACCTCTGCCCTGTTATGAGTAGAATCATCAAACAGCGTATCATTCCCGCTATAGATGTCCTTGAAATAGAATTTGCCTGATCTCTCTTCAAAGGACTCTATGTCTGTGGTTCTGCCATATCTCTGAGACCTGAAAATCCTGTACAAGAAATCAAGGAACCAGTTTCTGCGAAGACTCTCATCGTTGAATATCAGCGTTATCTCATGGTTTCCGCTGTCGTGTTTGTGAACATGCACCTCCCTTAGGAAGTTTTTCCATGCGTCAATTCTTGGCTGATAGATGACAGGGACAAATTCGTCAAAAACCTCATCACCATGGTCTGACTCGATCAGTTCCAAAGTTTCAGGCGGATTTCCCTGTTTTTGTTTTATCTCATCAAGCAGGTCATTTATGGCCTGACTGCTCTCGGATTTTACATTGACATCGTTTAGATCTCTGTGATGATTGTCACGGCTTTGCTGAACAGTAAATTCCAGTTCATTATCTGTTGCTTTTTTCACGTCCGTAGCCACAAAACCCATCATAAGGTTCACCGAAAAGTCAGAGTTTGCATATTCTGAATAGCCGTAATGTCTCCTTCGAAGAACAACCCTTACTCTGTTGTCAGTCATTCCGATGATTGTGACTTTGCAATCCTTGTAACTCCATGTCCTGTCCTGATTCTTCCAGTTAAGGTACCGTCTTGCACCTTCCATTCTTTCCTCGTAGATCTCTTGCCTGTATGAAAAGATGAAGATCATTACTTGTAGTTGCGTTTGACAGTTTTAAACAACAACTCATCCTAAAACCGATCATTTTGTAAATAATTCATGACAATCGGGATCTAAGAATGACTCTGCCGATGTATCTTTCATGATTCACAAAGAAATGTCAGACATTCAATGGAACAGTTCTATCACATCTGCCAAAGCCTGCAAAAACTGGCAGGCCAAGATGCAATGACAGAAACACAATCAACGGAATATTGTTTGTCCTAACAACCGGCTGCAGGTGGGCAGACATGCCGGACAGATACGGTTCAAAATCCACCGCGCATCTGAGATTCTCAGAACTGCAGCAAAAGGGAATATGGAAAAGGATTCTATCAGGACTGATAAAATCCGCACACAGACAGGGAAAAATCAACCTGGAAAAAATATCGGTTGATTCATCGTCAGTTCCCTCCAAAAAGGGGGCGACGTGATCGGATTTGACGGGTTCAAGAGAGTCACAGGCACGAAATTACACGTTGCGGTAGACGGTACCGGCCTGCCAGTATCAATCGTAATGAGCCCTGCAAATGAGCATGACAGTACGAAATTCGTAGACGTGATGGAACCAGTTTCGGATTTTGCAGACGATTCCATGATGGAACAGATGGTTTCAGTCTATGCAGACAGGGGATACGATTCAAAACCAATTCGCAGTTATGCAAGATCAAGAAACATCATTCCGTGCATTCCTTTTGGAAAAAACAGCAGGACGACAGATGATGATGCGGGCAAGGACAGTTACGACAAGACAAGGTTTGTAGCGGAACGGTTCTTTGCCTGGCTGAAAAACGGGTTTCACAGAACAGGAATCAGATGTGAAAGAAACGCGGGAAATTATCCCGGACTGGTTAGCATTGCGTCATTTTTGATGTATTGCAGGGTTTTAATATGAGTTGAATGCAAAACCATAATTTTAAGGGGAATAAAGGGAAAAAGGAACCATTTTTTGGTTCTTTATGGTCTGAATTAAAATTACAAGAAAGAAGAAAAAGAATGCTTTTTGTTAGGATACAAAAGAACCATTGGTACCTAAAGAATATTTTTTTGGGTAACAAGGAACCATTTTTTGGTTCTTTTTGTTCTTTGTTGGTAAATTCACTGTTAAAAATAGAGCATTCTCTTTGAAATGATGAAAAAGATCTATTGTACAAAAAATATTTGCAAAAAGGACATATCAAAAAGGAAACAAGTGAATGATCTTAATTTCAATCGGGCTGCCCAAAGATTAAAACCAATTCTGACAGTTATTTTATTGTTGAACTAACCAACGGAATTAGTCTACAAACCAATTGACACAAATAAATCCAAAACATGCTCCAAGAAATATTGATACGGAATCAATAGAAGGCATTTCTTCTAAAGAAACTGTACTTGCATATTGTCATAACATGAATCTGTACGTGAGAACAAGGTTTGCCAAGAATTGTTGAAGAACCACACAAGATGATCAATAACGCCTACCTTTATGTTACAGGTGCAGAAAAACACCAGTTCCTGTTTTGCTCATTTATGATATCTGTCCTCTATATGGCAGAGAATTTTCTCTATCTTTCTATGTGATGTGGTGCTTTGTGTAACAATAATCGCCTATGGGTAAATTATCGTGACACAAAATATAATTTTTATATACTTTGTGTAACAATAATTGCGTATAGGTGAATTATCGTGACACAAAATATACATGTTGGACTCCAAAATAGACTTCTTTTGGAACTCGCAGAAAAGGAGACTAGTGTGTTTGGCTTTGAGGATGCCAAGAAGATTCTACAGTCCAACAATTCAGCAACAAGACATGTCCTTATGAACCTGACAAAGAAAAGACGATTACAGAGAATAGAGAGGGGAAAATATCTACTGATACCAGAAAGAGCAGGCCAAGAACTGCACTGGGCCGAATCCCCTTGGGTGATAGTTCCTCATCTTATCGATGTCTATTATGTTGGCTTTTGGACTGCAATGAACTACTGGGATATGACAGAACAGATACCACATACCGTATTTGTTGCAACAACAAAAAGAAAAAGAAATCTAGAATTTGGAAATCAAAGATTTGAATTTGTAGCCTTGTCAAAGAAAAAATTCTTTGGTTCTGTCAAAGAAAAAGCAGGCAAAAAAGAGTCTTTCAATATCTCTTCCAGAGAAAAAACGATTGTGGATGGACTAATGCATCCTGAATACTGTGGAGGAATGGCAGAGGTAACTAAAGCGATGTGGAATGCACGAAAAGACGTTAACTGGCAGACAGTCATTGAAATTGCAGAGAAAGTAGAAATTAATGTAGTTTTGAAACGTCTGGGCTATCTGCTTTCTATTCTTGATATTGAAGGAAATATTTCAGAGAAAGCTAAAGAAAAAATAAAAAAATCTCCATATCATTACCTTGATCCTATTGCCAACAAAGACAAAATTAAAAATTCAAAAGAGTATGGATTGATAATCAACAGAACAAAAGACGAACTGCTTGGTTGGATGGAATACTGATGGATGGGCAATCGCCTAGAAAGTTAGCAGGCAAATATCAGATTCCTCTTGGAACATTGGAAAAAGATTATGCATTAACAAACTTGTTGTCAGTGATCGCCAATTTTCCAAAATTGAATAAAATGGTTTTCAAAGGTGGCACAGCGCTAAAGAAAGTATACTTTGAAAATTTCAGGTTTTCTGAAGATCTTGATTTTGTTTGTCTTGAGGATGTATCTGAGAATTTCATGAATTTTATAAGAGAAAACATGCAGGGGGGAGATTAGAAAATATGAACAGAAATACGGTATTCAAATCAAAATCGTAGTAGAATGACAACTTTTGGGACTGGAATAAGACAACTTACTACCCTAGTCCGGTTGGTGTCAAACCCAATTGTTTTGAAACAATTTTGTTGTTTCATTCGGTCATAAGGCATTTGTAAGATTTGAATTCACAACACTTGTTTCTAGAATTAAGAAATTTTTGAGCTTTAGATATCTTAAATATATGAATCTCTGAAGAAACGTTGCAGATGGAATTGTTTCATAAAAGTTTTACACAATCACTTATGATCAATTTTACAATTAGACACAAATCGTATCAATCTCTTATTGATCGTGGTTTGCCAAAATCTTTATAGTCACTCTGCGTTTTTAGCCTTCTACCTTAGATAATTCTGCCAACATTGCAGATAGTTGGATTTCGGAATTTGCTCCAACCAATACTCTATAATCATACTTTGCAATGATTTCTAAAATGTCAGCTAGCTTGTCATGTTTTGATTTGAACACTGCGGAGTTTAGATATTTTAGAAAATCTGATTCAGACATTCCATAGACTTTCACCAATTCTATCATCCTCTCTCTTGCTTCTCCCACCTTGCCCGATAATGCGATTTTTAGCACTTGATCAACATCGCTTGTCTTTGTCAAACCAGCTGATGCCTTTACGTTTTCCTCAGTAACTCCCCCAAGACTTGCAGTTGCCTGCATCAGATTAATGGCGTGTCTGAGGTCTCCTTCAGAGTAATCATAAACTGCCTTGAGGCCTTTTTTGTCAGTCCTTACTTTTTCAGCCTCTGCAATAAACCCTAGCCTGGCAACAACATCCTCTTCAGACACTGTGGTAAACTTGAAGGTGGCACATCTGCTCTGAATCGGGTCTATGATTTTTGAAATATTGTTAGCTATGAAAATAAACCTGCAAATCTTTGCGGTATCCTCTATAATTCGTCTTAGGGCTGTTTGTGCATCCCCTGTCATTTCGTCTGCCTCATCTAAAATGATGATTTTGAATGGAACCTCCGCCATTCCTGCAAATCTGGAGAATTTTTTGACTTTCTCTCGGACCATTCCTATCCCTCTCTCATCTGATGCGTTTAGCTCTAGTGTGTAATCTTTAGCGTAGTCTCCTAAAATCTGCCTTGCAACGCACAGTGCTGTAGTTGTTTTTCCAACACCTGCAGAACCTGAAAACATCAAGTGTGGCATGTCCGTTGGATCTTTGATTAAAGCCTCCAAACTACCAATAATTTCAGTCTGGTTTACAATATCTGAGAGTTTTTGAGGTCTGTACTTTTCTACCCACATACCTGTTTCAGCCATGTATATCAAATGCTAAATCCCACTAATAAATCCGAATTGGTTATTCTCACATGCCCCTGTCTTAAAATCAAATCTCACTCTAGATACATCCGATCAGCCTGAAATCAATTAGGATCAAATGATCTAACTAAATTGTTAACAGAATTGATCGATCCGGTACTTGAGGATCCAAATCAGAAAAAGTGATCTTAAATGGAAATAGACAAAGTTGAAAAAGTGCATTCTATAGGATACCGCCTAAAGGACGCTAAAGTTACCGTTAATCGGGATTTCAAGTATAATGTGGCAGGCATGAAAATTGAGGGTACCCAAGGGGATACAAACAATATGCCACAATGGGTTGGAAAAATTCTTTCTGATAACAGCATAGGAACACTAGATTCCCCAGACATGATCACCCAGCTAAAACAGGCACTATCAAAAGAAAAGATGGTTGGAGAATATAAAATATCCACACTTGATCCTCATTTTTACATAAAGCTAAAAGCATCCATGAAGGATCTAAACGCAAATGATTTTGATAGGGTGGAAAGTATGATGCTGGAATTATTTAGAATGAGGCGAGGAAAGCTAGTAAAGACTGCAGATGCATACAAACTGGACTCTGAGTTATACAACAAACTAACTGTAGAAGAAAACGTCTTCTACAAAACCATCTATGATAACAGCAAAGAATTTGAAAAACATATAAGAGGAGAACAAAATGAGCACGGCCCAAGCTAGCACATTCACTGACTCTGCCTTATCTGATAAAGTAAAAGAATTCTTAACACGATTCAAAGGCAGGGATGGCAGCTACAAGTATGTAGATGCAATCGACGAGATGATGCCAAGGAATGCAAAATACATAATTGTTGATTACAATGACTTGGTAATCGAAAAAGACATTGTACCAATGTTCTCAGAAAATCCAGACAGAATATTTGATGCGTTTGCAAGGGCAATCAAAGAGGCATTACAAACAAGATTCCCTGATTATGCAGAAAAGATCAAAGACGAAGTCCGTGTTAGACTAATTAATTTTCCATTAGAGCGCAGTCTAAGACAAATCAATGCCGAAACTATAGGAAAAATAACCAGTGTTTCAGGAATGGTGGTCAGAGCATCTGAGGTAAAACCCCTTGCAAAAGAACTAGTCTTTGTATGCCCGGATGGGCATCCGACCAAAGTGGTTCAACTCAAAGGAATGGACGTAAAAATTCCCGTAGTTTGTGATAATCCAAATTGTAAACATAGGGACTTTGAGCTAAAACCCGAGGCAAGCAAGTTTATCGATTTCCAAATATTGAGGCTCCAGGAATTACCTGAGGATTTGCCTCCAGGACAGCTGCCTCACTACGTTGATGTGACAACTAGGCAGGATTTAGTCGACAATTCGAGGCCAGGCGACAGAATTATCCTTACTGGCATGGTAAGAGTAGAGCAAGAGTCTGTCGCTGGAGTTCAGAGAGGCCATAGTGGATTATACCGATTAAGAATTGAGGGAAACAACATTGAATTTTTGAGCGGACGTGGCTCTAAAACTGACAGAAAAATTGGCAGAGAGGAAATTTCTCCCGAAGAGGAAAAATTAATCAAATCACTTGGACAAAGTTCTGACGTCTACCAGAGATTGATTGATTCATTTGCACCACACATTCAAGGCCAATCACTGATCAAAGAAGCAATTCTATTGCTTATTGTTGGCTCTAATCAGCGGTTACTTGGCGATGGAAGTAAGATTAGGGGAGACATTAACGTATTCTTAGTTGGAGATCCCGGTACTGCAAAATCCGAAATGCTAAAGTTTTGTGCAAGAATAGCACCAAGAGGCCTGTATACCTCTGGCAGAGGTTCCACCGCAGCTGGTCTTACTGCAGCTGTAGTTCGAGATAAAACAGGAATCATGATGTTAGAGGCTGGCGCAGTTGTACTGGGTGATCAAGGTCTTGTAAGTATAGACGAATTTGATAAGATGAAACCTGAGGACAGGAGTGCGTTGCACGAAGTTATGGAACAACAATCTGCAAGTATTGCAAAAGGCGGTATTGTAGCCACACTGAATGCAAGAACATCTATCTTGGCTGCAGCAAACCCAATGTACGGAAAATATGATCCCTTCAAAAATATCACAGAAAATGTTAACCTGCCAATTCCACTGCTTACAAGATTTGACTTGATATTTGTTGTAAGGGACATTCCAACTAAAGAGAGAGACACACAAATTGCAAGACACATCATCAAAAGAAACACATCACAAGGTACAGACAAAAAATCTGTAATTGAGGTTGATCTGCTGACAAAATACCTGTCATATGCAAAACGTGGCACCCCCGAATTGACAAAAGAAGCCGAAGACAAGATTCTCGATTACTACCTGCAAATGAGAAATGTAGAATCCGAAGAAATGATTACCGTTACTCCTAGACAACTAGAAGGCATTGTCAGACTCTCCACCGCAAGGGCAAGATTACTCATGAAAGACAGGGTGGAGGAGGAGGATGCAGACCGTGCAATATTCCTAATTCAGAGCATGCTTCAAGATGCAGGCGTAGATGTCAATACTGGCAAGGTGGATCTTGGCGTATTGCAAGGAAAGCCAAGAAGTGAGGTATCTAAAATGCAGTTATTCATGGATATCCTCAAAGGCCTTGAAGGCGATAACAAAGTTCCAGTCGAAGAAAAAACATTTGTCCAAGAACTCGAAAAGAGCGAAAAATTCACTGAAGAGGAGGCAAGAAACTATATTCGAAGAATGCTCAGAGAAGCATCTATTTATGAATCAAAACCCGGTCACTATAACCGAGTATGAATGTAGAAAAATTAAAACTCTCTGAACCTGCAATTGAATTTCTAAAATCACAAGGTTTTACAAAATTATATCCGCCACAGGCTGATAGTGTAAAGTCTGGCTTACTGGATGGAAAAAGCATTCTTGTTTCTGCCCCAACTGCCAGCGGAAAAACTCTGATTGCAATGCTTGCAATGCTGAGTTTTCTGTCAAACAATAAAGGAAAGGTGATCTATCTCAGTCCATTACGCGCACTAGCCGCTGAAAAATTCACAGAATTCAAAAAATTAGAAAAAGTTGCCTTAGGAAACAAAGCCAAAGTTGCAATATCCACTGGCGATTTTGAAAACATCGAAAAAAATCTAGAGAAAAGCAATGTGTTGATTCTGACAAATGAGAAGATGGATTCTATAATCCGACATGGGGCTGAATGGGTTGATGAGATTGGCCTGGTGATCTCTGACGAAGTCCATCTGATTGGAGACGAAAGCAGAGGCCCGACACTTGAAATGACTCTCACTCAACTCAAACTATTGGAAACAAAACCTCAGATTGTCGGTCTTAGCGCTACAATTACAAATTCTGATGAGATTGCTGATTGGCTTGAATGTAAATTGGTAAAAAATGACTGGAGGCCTGTTCCGCTATCTGAAGGAGTGTGTGATGAAGGCCAGGTTACAATGACCGATGGCAAAACCTTTGAGGTCGGGCGTAGTCTGATGGGAACCCCGATTGATTTGGCCGTGCAATCAGTAAGTGAGGGAGGCCAGTCTCTAGTATTTGCAGAGACTAGGACTCGCTCAAAATCCCTTGCTACAAAAGCAGCAGACACTGTTTCCAAATTACTGGAAAAAAAAGAGATTGCCGCATTAGAAAAAACGTCAAAGAAACTTTTATCTGAAAATGAACACACTGATCTAGTCAAAGCTTTGGCGACACTTGTAAAAAAAGGAGTTGGATTTCATCATGCAGGATTAAATCAAAAGTGCAGGGAAACAATAGAGCAAGAATTTCGTAAAGGCACAATCAAACTATTATCGTCTACCCCAACACTAGCAGCTGGTGTCAATCTACCAGCAAGACGAGTTGTAATATCCAGCGTTAATCGATACAATGCCAAAGTCGGCGGAAACAGACCAATCAGTATTTTAGAATACAAGCAACTTTGCGGAAGAGCTGGACGACCGCAGTATGATGACCATGGAGAATCGATCATAGTCGGAAATGGTAACGCCGAAGATCTAACTGATTATTACATACATGGTGAACCCGAAGCAATTGAATCAAAAATCACCGATGACAAGTCTTTACGAACTCACATACTAAGCGTAATTGTTACACATCCAGGGATTAAAAAAGAGGAAATTTTAGAATTCTTTTTGCAGACATTGGGTGGATTACAATCAAGAAAACCTACAGTAAAGTTTGCAATTGATATATCCCTGCGTTTTCTTTCAAGTAAATCTCTAATAATTAAAAAAGGCGAAAGATACGCTGCTACAGAATTTGGGAAAAAGACATCAGTGCTGTACATTGATCCGTTATCTGCAACATACTTTAGAGACTCGATTGAAAATGTCTCTGAAGAGAGAAAGCATACTTTTGGCTTTTTACACATGATTACAAACTGTGAAGAATTTTTCCCAAAATTCTCGCTGAGACAAAAAGATTACGAGACTGCAAGTTTAATGATAGAGAATAATTCCTCCCAATTGCTAGAGCCAATTTCAGAGTATGATTGCTCAAGGAGCCTTTTGGCTTTACAATCCTGGATTACTGAATCAACCGAACTATCCCTATCTGACAGCCTCGGAATTGAATCTGGGGATATGCATAGGATGGCTGAAAATGCCAACTGGCTGTCCTACTGTCTGCGAGAAATATCCAAGCACGTAGAACGTGCAGACCTGCTTGAAGAATTGGGCGATTTGAGAAATCGCGTAATTTATGGAATAAGAGAAGAACTACTTGATTTGGTACGGGTCAAGGGTATTGGAAGGGTTAGGGCACGAATTCTTTTCAAACATGGAATAAAGAACCTAGACGATCTGAGGAAAATTCCTGCAAATAAATTGGCAGAAATTGATAAAATTGGTTCAACCATTGCGGATAACATAAAGGCGGAGTTACGAAAGGTTAGATAATTGATTGATTTACTGGTTCCATCTATAATTTCCTGCACTGTTGCATTTGCAGTTGTATTTGCAACGACTCCCCCGCTAATCAAACTTTTAGAGAGGAGAAATTTTGCAGTAAAAGACATGAACAAAAAAGAAGACATCATGGTCGCAAGGCCCGGTGGCCCCGCACTCATTGCAGGAATCATTGCATCTGAGGTTGCTCTTTATGCGTTTTTACAAATGAACGAAATCCTTGGAATTCTCATCACGACATCTGCAGCGTTTGCAATTGGATATGTTGATGATAGAAAGGTAATGGGCGGATGGTTCAAACCCGTTGGATTGGCCATTGCTGCACTTCCTATAGTTGCATTTGGTGTGTATGACACTGATCTTGCTTTTCCATTGTTTGGGTCTGTACAAATTCCGGTACTCTATCTTGCATTAATCATGTTCATGATACCAATCACAGGAAACACAATCAACTCCATTGATGTTCTTAATGGAGTTGCAAGTGGATTCATGGTAATTGCAAGTTTTACGCTATCACTTTGTTTGCTTATTGTACAAAATTATGAAATAGCCGCGATCAGTTTGCCTCTCGGATTTGTATCTTTAGCTTTTTACAAGTATCATAAAATCCCAAGCAAGATTTTCCCTGGGGATTCTGGGGCACTAACATTAGGAGCAATGTATGGTGCTATTGCGATTATTGGCGGCATAGAAATTATAGCTGCAGTTGCTCTGTTGCCTGCAGTGATTAACTCATTTTTGTTCCTATCAAGCGTAAAACGTGTAGTAGAGCATAGACAAATCAAGGGAAAGCCTGTAGAACATACAGACGATTTCAAACTAAAGGCAACTGATGACAAAAAAGCACCTGTTACCCTGGTTAGATTGATTCTCGCAGGGGGCCCAATGTCAGAAAAACAGGTGGGATGTGCAATTTTCAAACTGGCAATATTTTCAGGGATTTTAGCAATAATTACCGCATTTATGATGGGCGTATCACTTTGAAGTCTGGTGTTTCTGGATTTCTGTTTGCAATGTGGGTTCTCATAATTGTGGGTGGTGGCATCATGGTTACCGTGTTAGGCCCATTTTCAATCCACCAATTTGGGGATTTTCATTGGACTGTAGCATCTGGAATTAAGGCAATAATTGCCATGGTCCTGGTCGTGATTTGGATTTTAATTTTATCAAAACTAAAGAATTGGATTTTCAAAAAAGAACTTAGGCCCTAGCCTTCTTTCCACCGCCTTTGTTTTTTGTCATATTCCTCTCTGCTGTATCTGATTGAAGCTGGCGAACCCATTACAACTGAATTCTCTGGAACATCTCGTGTTACAATTGCACCCATGGCAACAACACTCCTTTTTCCTACTGTAACACCTGCTTTGATTACTGCACGCGCACCAATTATTGCATTATCTCCAATTGTTACTCCTATCATCTTATCACACATTGGATAGGGATCATTTGTCAATACCGCAGCTGGTCCAATGAATACGTTCTTCCCGATTCTTGAAAGTGGCGGTATGTATGCCTGTCCTTCAATTTTTGTATTCTCGCCAATCTTTACATCATAATCAATGTGAGCAAGAGAACCAATCTTTACATTGTCACCGATTTCTACATCATCTCCAACATATGAGAAATGCCAAATCTGGACGTTTTCTCCAATCTTTGCTTTCTCTGAAATAAAATTAGCAGCCATTATCTCACAAATGCCATGGGTTTGCCTTTGTAATAATTTTTTCAGGCAGTTGACTCTTGTATTTTTTCAAAAACTCCGTTTCCTGTTTCTTGTCTCGTAGCTCATCAGGTAGCATTATTGGAATTTCCTCGATAATCGGGAAAAATCTGGAACATTTTGGGCAAAATATTGCACCTTCTGATATTATTCCTCCATGTTCTCTTATTTCAAATAATTCTAAAGGATGATTTTTGTCAATTGGACATGCCAAAATATCCATCATTGTCTTGTTCATTTTAGATCCAGATAGATAGGAATTCCTTTTTGACTAGATAAAAGTGCAGCTTCGGCAATTTTTGTCACATTAACTGCTTCTCGTGCTTTAACGATGTGTTGGCTTTTACCCTCAACTGCATCAAGAAAGCTTTGAATTTCCCGTGATAGTGGCTCTTGTTTTTCGTTTTGAACTTTTTCAGGCCCTTTATCCTTTTCCACAGTAATTTCTTGACTGATAAAGTCAGATGATATTATTGCGTCTGTGCACACCGCATTGAATTTTCTCACTTTTTTTGGAGTAATCCAGTTTGATGATATGATTGCAACTTTATCGTTTTTGTAGCCTAACATTATGCTTGCAAAGTCTTCATGTTCGTGTTTGATTTTCCCTGCTCTGGCAAATACCACGTGTGGCATGTCGTTAAACAACCAGTTTGCCGTATCAATATCATGAACTGACGTGTCATAAATAATTCCAACATCTTTGATGTGCAAAGGCATTCGATTCTCTCTGTGAAATTCAAGCATGACTAATTCTCCATATTTTTTGTCATTGACCATTGTTTTGACTACATCAACTGCAGGATTGAATCTTTCAATGTACCCGCATGTTAGAATCACTTTATTTTTTTCTGCAAGTTTGGATAGCGTTTCTCCGTCTTCTGATTGATACGTCATTGGTTTTTCAACAAAGACATGTTTTTTTGCTTCGAGTAACTTTTTTGCGATAGCTGTGTGAGTTGATGTTGGAGTTACTACAAACGCGCCATCGAATTCTTCCTTGTCTAATACATCATCCAATGACTCGTAGTGATTGACTGAATATTTTTCTCCATACTCTTTGCTTTTTTGAGGATCTGCATCACACACTGCTACTAGTACTCCTAACTGTGATAGAATCCTTGTATGGTTTTTACCCCATCCGCCCGTTCCAATTTGGACGATTTTCATCTAATATACCCCAGTTAACCAATGAGTGTAGTCTTCATTTTTACTCATTACTATCTCAGTATAATCCTGCATCATCTTTTTTGTAATGTCTCCTGGTTTTCCACTGCCGATTTTCTTTGAATCCATTTTGATGATTGGTGTAATCTCAGCTGCAGTTCCTGTTAAGAAAATCTCTTCTGAGACGATTAATTCACTTCTTGTAATCTCCCGTTCAACTACATCCATGTCTAAATCCTTTGCAATTTTGATTATTGCATCCCGTGTAATTCCTTCCAATGCTGATGAGGATAATGACGGAGTTACTAGTTGGCCATTTCTTACAATAAAGATGTTTTCTCCTGGGGCCTCACTGACGTTTCCATTATGATCTAGTAAAATTGCCTCATCAACACCGTTTCTTTTTGCTTCCTGTGTGGCAATAACGGAATTAAGATAATTGCCGCCCATTTTTGCTTGTGGAGGCGTAGACATGTCTGAAAATTTCCTCCATGATACGACTCCAGCAGTAATTCCATTTTTGTTAAACAAGTCTCCAAAAGGAAACGTAAAGATTGCAACATTGGTTGGTGCTTTTTCAGTCACATGTAGATTAATTCCATAATCCCCAACAAAATAAAATGGCCGTATATAGCATGATTTTTTTATTTTGTTTTTTTTGCAAATGCCAATTACCGCATTGGCGATCTCATCATCTGAATAATTTAACGAAATGCTGTAAAACTGGCCTGATCTCCTGAATCGCTTTACATGCTCTTCTAATCTAAACACGTTGAGGTTTTTTCCGTTCCAATACGCTCTAATCCCTTCAAAAACTGATGTTCCATAATGAATCGCGTGTGTTGTAATCGGAACTTGTGCTTTTTCTGTCAGAACATATCTCCCGTCAAACCATACATATTTTGAGAGAGGAAGTGCCATGAAATTTTTTTGCCATATGCGTATTAATCTCTATTTATTTTGAATACCCTTCTTTTGGAAACTTCATTCCTACAATTCTTGTAGTTTGATCTTCTTGATTTGCAAATCTCTCAACCGTATCCCATTTCTCTTCAATTATTTTCACTATGTTTTCTGGAACATCCTCTTTCCATGATGATCTATTTTCATGAACGGCGTCATACATCTTTTCTTTGACCGATGTTGCAGAAAGTGATTTTCTCTCTCCGATCTTTGGTTTCAGCCTATACATTTTCAACATGTATCCTTCAGATTTGTCCCCCGTATATGAAAAATAATCTCCCTTCACACCCTCAAGAATCTGTTTCCTAAGTCTCCATGATTTTCTTCTGACTAGTGGCGGCAAGTATTTTTTGAAAGGCGCATAAAACGCATAATCGTCAGTAATCCGAATTGAATCGCCAAAAATAGATTCAAGCATTTTCTTTCTAGTCTCAAAATTAAATGGAAAGCTCTTGCTGTTTATTTCTCTGTCCTCGTCTTTGAAAACTACGGGCATTACCTTGACAACATCTGCCTGTTTTTTTAGTTCTGTAATAATTTCTACATGTGCATTTGTTACGGGATTAAGATGTGCTAAATAAAGTGCCGTAGTCAATTACCCCACCTAAATATTTCTCATATTTCAATGATTGATGTTTTTAAAAATTCTATCCGTATGATTCGTATTTGACTTCAAAGCTTCCGTCTTTACGCTTATCGTGTTCGGTTATGAAGCCTTTTGGATTTAAGAAATCCATCACTCCATCTATGGTTCCTTGCCATCCACAAACATAGAATATTGTATTTTCCTTTGTGATTTTATCTCCGATCAGTTCCTCCAATGGCGATAATCCTCCGTCTCTTGGTCTTAGGAATGTTTCAACTCTGCCGACTTGTCCTGCCCATGATCTGTTAAACCATTCTTGCGGTCTGCTGATTGCAGCTCTGTATCTAAAGTTCCATTGATTCTTGCCTCTTGCAATGCTTTCGTTTTCAAGATTTGTCAGTAAATCCTTATAGCTTAATTCATCAATGTAGCTTGCTCCGTGCAAGACTATGATTTCACGCTTGTCTTCCGTATCGTGAAGATGTTGTGCAAAACTGACAAATGGCGCAAGACCTGTTCCTCCGCCAATGCAAACAATTCGCCTGTTATCCTTCTCACCGTTTGGCAGTTCTTCATTAATTAAC
The DNA here is from genome assembly GCA_951812645.1 of uncultured Candidatus Nitrosopumilus sp. Classification (GTDB taxonomy): domain Archaea; phylum Thermoproteota; class Nitrososphaeria; order Nitrososphaerales; family Nitrosopumilaceae; genus Nitrosopumilus. The sequence goes on from CATOSM010000007.1 coordinate 16,767, forward strand.
AAAGCTCTTCCTGTAGGTTTCAGCCAAAGAACTTCATCCCCTTCCTTGATGTTGAATATTTGAGTAGTCAATCTGCCCGGAAGTGGTTTTCTAACCCATCTGATAACCAACTCCACATAATCTCTATTTTCTGGATGAGATGCAATTGAATATGCACGCCTGACAATTTTTCCACCCTCAGCAGGATTTGGCAGTCCTAATGTGATGAACTGACCTGCTTTGTATTCTGGAACAGGTCCTTCTTTTGGAACTAATCTAATAATTACAAGATCCTCTTTCAATAATTGTACATAAGTAACGGTTGCCTTGTTGTCTACCACCATAACGATTCAATCAGCATTTGCGAGGTTAAATATATTGTGTTAAGTTTTGATCTAATTTTCTTATTGACCGCTAAACGTTAATAACCAATTTGAAAAACATATTTCGATCAGTCTTCTGATTATTGGGCCGGTCGTCTAGTCCGGTAGGATAGGTGCATGGCATGCATCGGATCGAGGGTTCAAATCCCTTCCGGTCCACTTATTTTTTAATCAGTGAAATCATTTTTTCTATCTCAGGATCTTTATCTTGATAAACCTCATTAATTTTTTCATCAGAAATTGGAATATCCAAGCTAATTATTCCTTGCAAGGCGCTCTTCCTAACTTCTATGTTTGAATCCGATATCGCATCAAGAAAAATCTCTTTAGCTTCCAAAGCTCTTAGATGACTCAGAGCTCCCAGTGCACACGATCTTACCATCGAACGCTCATCTCTTGCAAGTTTGATTATTTCTGGAATTGCAGATGTTTCATTCCTGTTTGCTAATACAAGTGATACAAAACCTCTGATGTTTTTATTTCCAACCTTGAGCCTGCTAATCAAAAAACCTGATATGTTATTTTTGTTTAGCAATAACGAACTAAATGCTTCTCCTCTGACTGCAAGATCATCGTCGTCTAGTTTTGAAATCATTTTTTCCAAAATTTCGGGATCATCAACATTATCCAAAGTCTCCAAAATTTTGATTTTTTCTTCACTATTTCCCAATTCTAAAACCTTTGAAGTCTTTTCCAAGTTCCATTCAAATTCCTTTTTCTAGTTAATAACGGTTCAAATCTTTCATTTTTTTGATTAGATTTGAAAACATCCTTTTAGCTTTAAATTATCCTTAAATACCAAATTCTGCATGTCAACTGAAACACGAGACACAGTATTCATTGGTAAGAAGCCGTTGATGGCATATGTAACATCAACGCTAATTCAATTAGCAAACTTGCCATCCGTCAACATCAAAGCTAGAGGACTCAGCATCGGACGTGCTGTCGATGTAGCTCAAATCATTGCAAGAAAAACAGAAAATGCAGGCTACTCTATCGGAGAAATCAAAATTGGCTCAGAATCATTAGAGTCACAAGACGGTAGAACTAGAAACGTTTCAACAATAGAAATTGAAGTAAAGAGAAATCCCTCATAGAATTTCTTTACTTGAAATTTTTTATTTTATTATTTCTTTGATTCTTCGTATCTTTTTTCCATCTTTCCAAGTTTTGGCAATTCCACCATGTCTTTGGATTGATCAAAACTCACAACTTTTTGTTTATGCTTTGATGCCTTTCCCGTTTTCTTTAGTTCTTGTAAGATATTCATTGCTGCAAATGTGCTTGCATACAAAAGCGACAGTGGATATGATACTGAATCCAATTTTGCTTAATGCTTGTGCAGAACTTGGCGGGGTGGCACCTCCTTCACTCATGCTTGCAACTAGTGGCGCATTGATCCCTTTGCCTATTTTCTTCATTCCATCAATTGATCTCGGGGCTTCAACAAAAACTGCATGCGTTATCTACAGTTTCAGCAGCTCCGATAAATCCATAATCTGGCATTTCAAACAATGTGGCAGAAGTTTCATATCCTGTTTGAAACATTGCATCAAATCCTACTTTTTGAGCAATTTTTCCGCCTAGTGCGTCATAAACACCTGGAGTTACAAGTGGTTTTTTTGATTTTATCGTACTTTTCAAATTCTTCATAGTTTTGTACTTGTTCTGAATTATTTATGATTTTGATTGAATTATTACGATATTGGAAGTTGTATCTTCAATTACTCGATCCTGATTTCCTTTCCTTTCTTATTGGTATCTTTTTCTTGAATTTTCTTTAGTTCCGATTCTAAGAATTGTTTGTATTTGTTGGCTTCATCCTCAGTCATGCTGGCAAAATTAGAACTTAGAATGGTTCCCATTGTGGAAATTTTTTCTAATAGATCCATTGCGACAAATCGTCCCACATTCCCTAGTCTGAACAAAACCTCTAGTTGTTTTTTGACGATATCGTTTACTTTGTCCACATCTTCTGCCGTGTCTCTTCCCTTTTTGGTTAGCTGATATTTTCCGTCTTTAGTTTCTTCAACCAATCCCTCATCAAGCAATCTCCCCAATAACGGATAAATCAAGCCTGGCGAAGGCTTCCAAATTCCGTTACTCTGTTCTACGGCATAATCGATGATCTCTTTTCCAGTATGTGGTGTTTTTTTTAATAATTCTAAAATGAAATACCTTGAAAATCCTCTTGGAACCGAGCTTCCCACTCTTTGAAACCACTCAGAAATCATCACTAGTGATATCACTAGTGATATATTTTAATATTTTGGATCGTGCCTGCCAATTACTACATATTTATCCCGCCCAAAGCAAGTTTGACTGAAAAATGGTAGATTACATAGAATTTGACTTGATCATTTGTGGTTCCGGATTGGCAGGTTTACGGGCTGCAATCGCTGCCGCAAAAAAAGGACCCAGTCTCAAAATCGGAATCGTTTCCAAAGTACAAATAATGCGTTCTCATTCTGTTTCGGCAGAAGGCGGAACAGCAGCGGTTCTTTTCGAGGATGAAGGTGATACCATTGAATCTCATGTTTATGACACTGTAAAAGGGAGTGATTTTCTTGCAGACCAGGATGTTGCTGAAAGATTATGTGTTGAAATGCCGCAAGAAATCCACCAATTAGATCATTGGGGAATGCCGTGGTCAAGACGAAACGATGGCAGAATTGATCAAAGAAACTTTGGAGGCTATAGTTTTCCTAGGGCGACATATGCATCAGACAAAGTCGGTTTCTTTGAAATGCAAACTTTGTATGATACATGTCAAAAATTTGAAAACATCGAATATCTCAACGAATGGTTTGCAACCTCTATCGTTCATGACGGAAAACGTTTCATGGGTGTTACCGCAATCGAATTAGGCTCTGGTACATTTTACACGATTAAAGGAAAGGCATTAATCGTTGCAACTGGCGGCGCTGGAAGATTATACAGCTTTTCAACCTATGCACTTTCTTCAACCCCTGATGGTTTGGATATGGGATTGCGTGCTGGTATGGCACTCAAAGATATGGAATTTGTCCAATTCCATCCTACGGGAATTTTGCCATCTGGAATTCTAATCACAGAAGGTGCAAGAGGGGAAGGGGGCTATCTTCTTAACAACAAAGGCAAACGATTTATGAAAACATATGCAGCTGGTAAAATGGAATTAGCCCCGCGTGATATTGTATCAAGATCAATTATGACGGAAATTCAAGAAGGCCGTGGATTCAAGCATGAGACTGGTCCAGATTGCATGAAGCTTGATTTACGCCATCTCGGAGATGAAAAAATCAAGGAAAAATTAGGGGGTATCAGGGAAATTTCTATCAAATTTTCAGGCCAAGATCCCGCTCAGGATTTGCTGGATGTCCGACCTGTCTGCCATTACATGATGGGGGGACTTCATACCGATATTGATGGTGCAACCGAGATTCAGGGAGTTTGGGCTGCCGGTGAGGCTGCCTGCAATAGCGTACATGGCTCAAACCGCTTAGGTGCAAACTCCACTTCCGAATGTATCGTTTGGGGCAAAATTACTGGAGAACTTGCAACTGACTATATTGAAAATAACCCGCAAACCAACCCGTGGCCTCATCATTTGGTGGCAGCCGAAGAGAAGAGAATCTATGATGGCATTTTTAGAGGAAACGGCGATGTTAATCCGTATGAGATTAGACAGCAACTTACTGATACAATGAACGATAAGGCATATGTCTACAGAAACGAAGCGAGTCTCGTTGAGGGCCTTAAAACAGTTAGAGACCTAAAGGCGCAGACCTGGAAACACGTGGATGATAAAGCAAAAGAATACAACACAAATTTTGCAAATGTCATGGAACTTGATTCCATGTTTAGAGTAGCGGAAATTGTCTTGCTTGGAGCAATTAATAGAAAAGAATCACGCGGTGCACATGCCAGAACCGATTATGCCAAACGTGACGATGCCAACTTTTTACATCACACACTTGCCTATTATGATCCAAATGGACCTATAATGAAAACACATCCTGTCACAATTACCAGGTATCAGCCAGTGGAGAGGAGATACTAGATGCCAAAAGACGAACATAAGGAAGGCATTGGGGGAATGATCAACCCCCGCAGATATGGAATTGAACGTGTTGCATATCTGCTAATGAGAATCAGCGGGTTGGGATTGTTGGCATATTTCATTGGCCATATTTATGAAACAAGTAATATCTTACGAGGCAAAGTCGGTTGGAACGATTTCTTGGATATGATCTCCACGACCGAAGGACATATCCTTATGTCAATCATAATTGCGATGTGCGTGTTCCACACTGTAAATGGGGTTCGAGTAATGCTGGGACATGGCGGCATTGGCGTAGGACAACCCTCAAGGCCTGATTATCCATACGATCCAGCATCACAAAATTACAGGCATAAGATAGGAATTTACTCTGCCATACTTCTTGCTGCAGTAGCAATGATGTATGGTTTAGCGGTAATGTTTGGTGAATAAAATGAAAGAAAGCACAATAATGAAAATTCACTATGGGACTGCCTTGGCATCGGTCGCCTTGGTCGCAGTTCATATTCTGATGCGTCTTACAACGGGCTACTCGGAATCTTTGGAATATGAGAATGTTCTTGCCAACTACAAATTCATTCCGTATGCCATCATGCTGGAATTGATTCTCATTTTACTGTCTGTCCATGGATTTAACGGACTTCGAGTAATCTTACTGGAGTTAAAACAGGGAAGAATGTATGAAAAAGCTGTTTCTTATGGGTGTCTTGCAGGAATGATTGGATTAATAGCCTACGGTTCAAGAACAATCATTATGACTAACATGGGGCTGGCATAGAAATGGCACAAGTCTCTAGTGTCTCAAACGGGCAACAACCTTCACCAAAATCCATCACTCTTAAAATTTCAAGATTCAACCCTGAACATGATGACGTAAGCGGATTTATGGAATTCAACGTCCAATATGAAAAGTGGACAACAGTCTTAGAGGCAATTCTTGATGTCAAAAAACATCTTGATCATTCCGTGGCAGTTCGCTACTCTTGTAGACAAGCAACGTGTGGTTCTTGTGGCATGATAATTAATGGAAAGCCTAGGCTGGCATGTTTTACAAAAATCAGCGAATTAGGTTCCAACGTTGTTACAGTCGAACCTATGAGCAATTTCCCTGTGATTCGTGATTTAACAGTGAAATTCGAAAAATTATTTGACACCCATCAAAAAATTAAACCGTATCTAATTCGAGATGATACCGAACTTTCATCTGATGAGAAGGAATTTTTGCAATCTCCTGAACAAGTAGGGCAGTACATCCAATTTGCAAATTGCATCAAATGTGGACTGTGTAATTCTGCATGCCCTACAATGGCCACTGACTCATCTTTTGTTGGCCCTCAAGCATTGGCCCAAGCATATCGCTATGTTGCCGATAGTAGAGATAAAGGAAAAGATTCCAGATTAAAAATAATTGATGACTCTCACGGTATCTGGAGATGTCACTTTGCCGGCTCATGCAGTCAGGTGTGTCCAAAAGGCGTTGATCCTGCAATGGGAATTCAATTACTTAGAGGATACATGCTGGGTTTTAGAGATTAACCCGATTTTTTTGGATTTGGACTATTGTTCACTTGATTGTTAATCTGTTCGGCCATAAAGTGATTTGAGACATTAACTTTAACGTCATTCACTCCTTCGACCTTCAAAAGATTGTCGTGTACATCTTGACAAATCTTGAAACCAAACACTGCTGGACAAAATGGACTTGTTAAATGCAAGTCTACTTTGACACCGCTATCACTGATATCCACCTCATCAATTAATTCTAGTTCTACAATTGATGTGTTGATTTCCGGATCTACAATCTTTGACAGCTCATCAAATATTTTCACCCGCATCTGCTTGACATCTTGGCTCATGTCGAGAAAACCATCGATGCTATATATAACCATTTTAGAACCCTAGGTAATGTATCGCTGGCGTCTTGGTACTGATTTGAGTGATATTACTTTAGATTATGTCTCATCAATTGATGATGACTCTCAAATTGCCCTTTATGACATTCTTGGCAGTCAGGCTCACGCTCTGATGCTATTTCAAAACGGCATCATCACAAAAAATGACGTAAAAAAAATCTTGTCTGCATTAGAGAATTTGAAAAATGAAAAATTTGATGCGCCATCTGGCGCAGAGGATATTCATGAACTTGTTGAAACACTGGTAATCAAAAAAGCTGGAATGGCCAGTGGAGGAAAAATGCATACTGCCAGATCCCGAAATGATCAGGTCGTACTGGATATTAGAATGAAAATTAGGGATGACATCAACATTCTCTGCAACTGCCTTTTAGACACCGTTGAGGCACTAGTTTCTGTTGCCAAAAACCATCAAAAAACAATCATGCCCCTTTACACCCATCTTCAGCAAGCACAAGCTGGATTATTCTCTCATTATCTTTTAGCACATGCCGATGCCTTGACTAGGGATTTTGAAAGGCTGTTTGATACCTTTAAGCGAATAAATCAAAGTCCCCTTGGCGCTGGTCCGGTTGGTGGAACAAGCATCCCTATTGATAGACATAGCACTGCAAAGATGTTGGGATTTGATGATCTTGTTGAAAACTCAATTGATGCAACAAGTACCAGGGACTTTGTAGCAGAATACGTTGCAATGGTCTCAATTTTGATGACTAATCTTAGCAAAATTTCTGAGGACTTTATTATCTGGTCCACGTCAGAATTTTCATTCATTGAACTATCTGACGAATTTACATCTCCTTCCAGTGTGATGCCTCAAAAAAAGAATCCTGATATTTTAGAACTAACGCGCGGTAAAACCGCAGAAGTCATTGGAAATTTGACTGCAATCTTAGCCACCGTTAAAGGATTGGCATCTGGGTATGGGAGGGATTTACAGCAAATCAAATCCTCCATCTGGTCCACGTCAGAAATTTCCATTGGCGCCCTGTTGATTTTAAAATCCGTACTTCTAACTGTGAAAATAAACGAAAAACAAATGAAAAAAATAACCGAATCAAGTAATCTGATTGCGTTAGATGTTGCTGAAAAACTGGTCCAAGAAGGAATTCCGTTTAGAGTGACCCACAGGATTTCAGGAATTCTTGTTCAGTTAGCCCATAACTCGAAAAAACCAATTTCAAAACTAACCCCATCTGAAATCAAAAAATCCGTAAATGGCACAAAAGTTGATCCCAAAACCGTCTCAAAAATCATTTCCTCGACAAGTGTAACTTCTTCATTAAAAGATAGGAAATCATTTGGTTCTTCAGGCTATGATGAACAAAAAAGGATGATTTCTGATAGGACTCAAAAAATCAATGAATACCGCTCTGTCCTGTTAGAAAGAGAAAACAAAATTAGTTCTTCTATTGATGATTTGACAAGACAAATCAACGCAATAATTTGATGAATAAAGTAAAGAGGAGGCGGGTCTAAAGGGATTCGGACCCTTGACAACCGGATTAAAAGTCCGGTGCGCTACCTGGCTGCGCCATAGACCCTAGTAAAAAATGCTTTAACTGTATAATTTAGTCTTTTACAAAAGATTTTGTTGTGACAGAAACTTTTAATCTGGCATTTTGACTCAAACAACTTGTGCCCTTGTAGTATAGCCCGGTCTAGAATTCGGCCCTGTCACGGCTGAGACGCGTGTTCAAATCCCGCCGAGGGCGCCATTATTTCTATTTTCAACACTTTATGATCAACTGACACGATCAAAATAGCTTTCAAAGAAAATAATTATTGAAAAATGATTTTCTGTTATTACTGCCACAAGAATATTAAAATTCAGGGAATTTTAGTGAATTTTATTGTCTGAAGAGAAAAAAGAATCTGAAATAGAGGCAAAACCTGCTGAAGATTCTACATCCACAGATGAATCTGCAAAAACTGAATCTAAAGCAGAAGCAGCTGCTAAAGCAGCAGAAGAAGCTAAAGCAGCAGAAGAAGCTAAAGCAGCAGAAGAAGCTAAAGCAGCAGAAGAAGCAACTGCAAAAGCAGAAGCAGCTGCTAAAGCAGCAGAAGATGCAGAAAATGCAGTTAAAGAAGCCTTGGCAAAAGCTGAAGCCGCAAAAGCAGAGGCAGAGGCCGCAGCAGAAGAAGAATACAAAGCAATAGCCGCTGAAGTCAAAGCAGATGCCGCAAAGAAATCAGATCATACATTCAAGAGACAAGGTGAGGAAATCTTTAGACGTGATATGGGCGAGCCTGAATTTTGGTTGGAGAAAGAAGATCGTTTCCCAAGACCAATCCTTTCTGCAGATGAACAAGAATCTCTTACTAGGCAAGCTGAGATTCCACAAGATCAAACTCCTGCATATGTTCCTGAACATGTTCTTAGTCCAGAATTTGGCGGTGTTTCAAATTATGAACGTGGTGTTGATACATTTTTAGAAGAAACAAGGCAAGAACTTGCACAATTAAAAAACAATCCTGATGCAACTGAAAAAGAGATTAAGGATGCTGAAAATCAAATCATTTACTTGGAATCACTACACGAAAATTTCTATATTGGCATGAATGTTTTTAGAACTGCTAAAGGCGGCAGGGATAAAATTAAAGCATAACAGGTGAATGATTTGGGACAGGTATCTTTTGATGTATTGAATGCACGAGTCACTTTCAAAAATATACCGCTGCATGCATTATCAAAATTCACTTTCAAAGACGTGGGTGCTGCATGTGCAGAATTTAAGAAAATTGACGGTGTTGAAGAATGCATTGTCATTCAGACTGCAAGCAGGGTAGAAATTTTTACTGTCAGTAATGTTGAAACTGATGATTCTCCTGATGCAAGAAGAGAAGAGGGTAAAGCACTAGTCTTAAACCAAATCAAAGATACTTGGGTATCTTTGTCATCTTTAGAACAAATTGACGTTGATCATTTTGATCAAACTCTTGAAGTCTACAAAGGAGACGATGTTTATCTACATCTATTACGACTGGCATCCGGACTTGATTCCGTAGTTGTTGGAAAACAAGAAGTGTTTGATGAAATCGTTCAATCCCTAGCCAACGCAAAAAATGCTGGAGTGTCTGGCAACATCTTGAATAAATTATTTGACAGTGTAATCAGATTGGCAGAACGAATGAGGGATACCACTGGAATTGCAAAAGATGTGATTTCATTAGGTGATGTTGCAGTAAAATTAGTTGATGAAAAAGCTGGGCTTGATTCTAAGAAAAAGGTCTTAGTAATTGGAACTGGTGAGCCTGCAGCAATGCTTGCAAAAACACTGAAGAAAAAAAGTATTGATTTTGATGTAGCAAGTAGAAGTGTTGAGCGCGCTACTGGCTTCACAACCATCCTTGGCGGCTCTCCTGTTGACTTTAATGACGTTTTAGCAGGGTTTGACAAATATGATATTGTTTTCGTCGCGACTACATCTGATTATTTCTTAATCACATACGATAGAATCAGATTGGTTATGGAGGAAAAGAAAAAGGGCACATTGGTTTTAGATTTGTCTGATCCTAGGACCGTTGATGAGGGAATTACCGCACTTCCTGGTATCAAATTACTGTTTAGAGATCAGATTACAGAACTCTATGAGGAAAGTGTAAAGGCTAGAGCGGGCATTGTCCCGGCAGTAGAAAAAATCATTGAAAAGGAACTTCCCGTTTTATCCGCTAGGATGAAGAGACTGGATGCCTAATTTTACTATAGTCCCTGTTTTCTTAATAGAAACTGCATAACTGCCTCTTTAGAGTAATCTATTCCGTGTTCCTCGTCAGTATGAGCCCTAAAATTATCAATAACCGCCTCCATTTCGCCTTCGGCTACAAAATTACATTCAAATCCATAATCATTACACTTGAGTTTTGCCATATTTTGGTAGAAAAATAGTCAATATAAAAATCCACAGGTATTAAATCACTAGAGGTAATTTCTTTTTTGAAATACCAGAACATGAGTTGCTGTTTTTAAGTCATCTATCCATATGACTCGAATTTAATTCCGAAACTCCCATCTGGCTTTTTCTCATGTTCTGTAACGAAACCTTTCGGACCCAGATGTTCAATGACCCCATCAATCGTTCCTTGATACCCACAAATGTAGATGATGCTATTTTCTGGAGTTAGTTCTTCTCCTACCATTTCTTCCACGGGCGATAATCCGGATTTTTTATCAGGCTTGAAAAATGATTCTACCCTGCCTACATGACCATTCCAAGATCTGTTAAAGAATTCCTTTGGTCTGCTGATTGCAGCTCTGTATCTAAAGTTCCATTGCTCTCTTCCTCTTTTTTCACTTTCTAATTCCAAATCTGTCAATAATCGTTTATAGCTTAGCTCATCAACGTAACTTGCACCGTGCAGAACGACCACTTCCCGTTTATCATTAGTGTCGTGGAAATGCTTTGCAAATGCAATAAATGGTGCCAGTCCTGTACCCCCGCCTACACAAATCACTCTTCGGTTATCCTTTTGTCCGTCAGGTAGTTTGTCACTAATTTGTAATGCAGCCCCTGTCGGATCTCCGAGAGAAACTTCATCTCCAACACTTAGATAAAACAATTCAGTAGTTACACGACCTGGAAGTGGTTTTCTAACCCATCTGATTACAAATTCAAAATAATCTCTATTTTCCGCATGTGATGCAATAGAATATGCCCGCCTGACAACTTTTTTCTCCGCCGGAATTGGAAGGCCTATTGTCAAAAATTGGCCTGTTTTGTATTCTGGCATTCCGTTTTCTGGAACTAGTCTTATGATTACAAGATCCTCTTTCAGTAACTCCCTATAGACTACTTTTGCTTTCATCTCAGTTACCATACAAGAGATTTTCTCTTGACTTTGGTTAAATGTATTTCTCTTAGCATTTGCCTTGTAAAATCTGCTGAGATCCCAATAGCGCTAAATTATCAAGCAATTCTCTAATCTGGAATTTCATTTGCTGATCTGTGACATTATTTCATCAAGAATTTCTTGGCTTGCTGCTGCGATAAAAGAAACCCTTGTATCATAACCTAGATCTGCATCAAGGGGATTTAGTCTTCCATCCAATAGCAATCCTCCTGCTTCTTTTACAATCACATAACCTGCAGCAATATCTTGAATTCTTATCTTCTCTCTCAAATCGATAAAAATATCCATCAATCCTCTTGCAAACATTGCCATTTCAAGAGCATTTGCCCCAAAATGTCTTGTATGATTGTGATTTTCAAATATTGGGCGCATTTTATTCATCAACTCGATTGATGCACCAGACGTGTTAATTCCCACTATTTTGTAAATAGGATCCTTTTTGCGCACTTTGATCTGTTCCTCCTTGAAAAACGCGCCTTTGTTTTTTGATGCCCAATACGTTTCTCCGTTTGAAAGATCCGTAATTACTCCATCAGTAATTGAACTAAGCTTGTTCTCTGTCGCAAATGCTAACGAACTACAAAAAAATGGAACTCCCCTTACTGCATTTGCCGAACCATCAATTGCATCCATTATGACAAACCCTTTTGGTTTATTTGATATTTCCACCCTGCCGCACTCTTCTCCTAAAACAACACATTCAAAATCAATCTCTTTAAGATAATCTAAAACAGTTTTTTCTGCAATAATGTCTATGTTCCTTGAAACGTCTCCCCCCGCACCAATTCCGAAATCCCCTGCAGCATCATCTGTTCCGGCAAGATCTTTTACATTTTCATAAATTCTCTTTGAAGCTTCACGAAGAATTTCTATGACTTCCATGTTGTCAAACCAGTCATTCGTAATTTAAGTGAAGAAAATATCTGGTTTGAAAGCATAAATAACAATAAGGAAGATTAACGACTGTGAGTGGCAAGGATCAATCCGTAATTAGTAAAGAAGCTTTGATGGGTACAAAACCTGGGAAGCAGATCATAAAACAGGCACTGTTCAAATCTAAAGGCTACAAATTATTTAACAAATACAAAGACGAAACAGAAAACCAATTTCCAAATTTTGCAGAACGATTTGCACAAGGATTGTCAAATGAAATAAAATCCGATACCGATCCGAATGCCACCCAACAGGCATTTGGCAATGAAGTAGGCTCCACCGAAATCATCCTAAACGCCTCTGAGATCGAGCCTATAAAATCAAAATTAGAGAGTCCTGACGTTATGCAAGATAGGGTAAATCGAATTTTAAACTCAAACTTTGTAAAAATGACTTTTCCTGTCTTCAATGGATTATTTGATGCAGCTGCTGAATTTTCTGGAAGAGATGATCCACAACTAAAACAAGACGTGGTTGAAGGGCATATCCTTGCAATTGATCTAAGTGAGCCCATGGACAGAATTGTAGACAAGGATGAGGATTTGGAATTTCTTGATGATTACAAACTGATGAATCCCTATATCTTGAAATTGGCTCGAGATAAAATTTCAAAAGGTGGGGAACACGTTCTAAAGGAATTTGAGGCGGGATTTGAAGATGCCAGAATTGGACAGTATCTGGATGAGAAGCTCAAATCAAAACCGACTGAAATTACTGAGGAAGAAATGACTCTGTCTTACAAAAAATACCGCGCAGTGATGGGAACTGCTGGAAGAAACATGGCCTTGGCAGAAAACCCCCTTGGTGAGATTTTCTATTTGGGTATGGCAAGAGCTGCTGAAGGCGTCGGCTGTGGAAATGAAATTGAGGATTCTATCAAAAGTGGATTTGTAAAAATTCCTTCTTGGCCACTTTATTATTCATTGTTAGCCAATGACGTAAAAAAAGGATTTGAAGTCACGTTAGAAAAAAGTAATTTGTATCTACATGATGCAAGGCTTGCACTTGATTTGCTACCTGATAACTTCTCACACAAAGAATTTTTGGAATTCTTGTTCTTAACCGTGGAACATTATAATCAATACTGGCATAACAAATTGGAAAAGGCCAGCAGGTGGTCTGAGTACCAATCTAAACTTCCCAAGTGATTACTTTGATGTGGTCTGAAAAATACCGACCTCAGATAGTTTCTGACATGGTGGGAAATGAAGAATCTCGCGCAGCCATTACCGAGTGGTTTGTTAAATGGAAAAAAGGTACAAAACCCCTGCTTTTAGTAGGCCCGCCTGGAATTGGAAAAACTACCGTTGCATATCTTGCGGCAAAGCGGTTTGGATATGATGTGATTGGACTGAATGCAAGCGATGTTAGAAGCAAGTCTAGAATAAACGAAATTCTTACGCCTGTTCTAGCTAATGTGAGTGTCATGGGCACTCCTATGATATTTGTAGATGAAGTCGATGGAATCCACGGCCGCGGTGATTATGGAGGCGCATCAGCACTTGTTGACATTCTCAAAGAACCTACGGTGCCAATTCTTCTTGCTGCAAATAGCGACACATCTGATAAAATGAAAAGTATCAAAAAAGCAGTAAAGACAGTAGAATTCAGAAAAATTCCACCGCGATTATTGCGTGTATATCTTGATAATATATTAAAAAAACAAAATACAAAACTGAGTCCCGGTGCATTAGTAAAAGCTATTGATAAATCAAAAGGTGACGTTCGTTCCATGATAAATCTTGCACAGTCTCTAGTAACCGGATTCAATCCTCAAACTGAAAAATCTTTTGAAAACATAAATGTCGAAGACGGCGTAAATGCTTTCTTTAAAGCAAACTCTATTGAGGAAGCTAGAGGCGTTCTTTATGCCATGCAAATTGATCCTAGAGAAAAAATCAGTGCGTTTTATTCTAGCATCATAACAAGCGGTTTGGATAATTCCACCATGGCAAAACATCTTGAAATCATATCCAACGCAGACATGCTTTTTGGAAGAATCATGAAAACTCAAAATTGGAGATTGCTTCGCTACCTAAATGATATCTTGGTTAAATTATACCAAAATGATGACCGAATCCGTTATACCCAGTACAACTTATCTTGGCCCTTGCTAAATAGAGTCAGATGGGATGGCGCAAAAATAAAATCACTGTCTTCCGTAATGGCTAGAAAATTACACCAATCCTCTAGTTCCTTTGTAACCTCTTGTCTGCCATTTGTTTTGTTTTGCATCAAAAATAAAACTCTTCAATTAGATCTTGAAGAAACTTTTGGGGATATCATTGACAAGGAGATTGGACTAACACGATGAGTTGGAGGAAAATTCCCATGAAGTTTCCTGGAACTTGCATTGTCTGTAATGAAAAAATTCCTGTGAATGAAATTGGTTTATGGGCTAAAGGTTTGGGCGTAAAGCATGAAAAATGTGCCCAGGCCGATGAATTACAGTGCATGGTATGTGGGGCCCCTGCTGGATGTCCGCAATGTGAGTTTCAAGATAATTGTGATATTCCTAACGTATCTCAATTCTGTATATGTAAGAAATGTGGTGACGAAAAAGATTCCTTCGTAACCTATCAAAAATCGGCAAATAAAAAATTCCCGCTTTTGAATACCTGACGTTCTAAAATCTCTATTGATCGTTAAATTTTTGTAATTTTTTTACAAATCTTAATTCTCAAAGTAAATATAGGAAAACCATATTGGTTTAGAATGTCGTGCATTCTGAAAAGATTGATGGATATAACCAAAAAAATAAAACCGCATTACAAGGCGGCGGCCAAGATCGAATCAAGGCACAACACGAGAAAGGTAAATTAACTGCTCGTGAAAGAATCAACCTCCTGGTTGATGAGGGCACTTTCACAGAAATTGACCCCCTGGTCACTCATCACTATCATGAATATGATATGCAGAAAAAGAAATTCTATACTGATGGTGTAGTTGGCGGTTATGGCAATGTTAATGGAAGGCAAATCTTTGTTTTTGCATATGATTTCACTGTACTTGGTGGCACGCTCAGTCAGATGGGGGCTAAAAAGATTACAAAATTAATGGATCATGCAGTTCGAACCGGATGTCCCATGATTGGAATTATGGATTCTGGGGGTGCCCGAATTCAAGAGGGTATAATGAGTTTAGATGGATTTGCAGATATCTTTTATCATAACCAACTGGCGTCAGGAGTCATCCCTCAGATTACTGCAAGTATAGGCCCTTCCGCTGGCGGTTCTGTTTATTCTCCTGCAATGACTGATTTTGTTATAATGGTAGAAAAAGCTGGAAGCATGTTTGTCACAGGACCTGACGTTGTCAAGACTGTAT